>PLUH01000250.1 GCA_003164825.1 Hyphomicrobiales bacterium | reverse complement strand
CAAAACGCCGTCGTCCTTGGCGGCAAGACGCTTCCCGCCAAGGTGGGTGGTCGGAAGTTGTCATGGAAATGCCCTCCGCCATTCTGGCCGGCGTCAGGCACATATTCGACGAAGGCCTGCGTCCATCACATCAGCATCGCGAAGCGGAGAAGAGGATGGGAAATCATGAAGGGATGGGGGGAATCGCCGAGGCGTCTGCAGCGCCTCCATCGCCTTTGCAGGGGCGTGTCGAGGCGCTGGATGCGGCCGACCGCATTGCGTCGCTAAGTCCGCGCGAGCGGCAGATGCTGAGTGCGCTGATGGAAGGACACGCTAGCAAAGTGATTGCATTTGAGCTCGGAATCAGCGTGCGAACGGTTGAGTTGCATCGCGCCCATTTGCTTGATCGGCTCAAGGTCTGCACAACGGCGGAGGCTGTCCTGCTGACATTACGGAGCCTCATTGCGCCAGCGTAGTTTTGGCGCAACGGCCCACCCGCTAACCGTGGCTGTCCCGCCGGGATCAATGTTTAAGACATCTCCCTCGCCCAGTTGGAGGCCAGTTCGATCGGATGGGGCGGTGTACTTCGTCATCTGCGATCAAGGCTGGCTAAATTACGAACACCGAGCATCGCGCGGGCCGCCTCGCATCAAAAGAAATGGTGTTGGTCATGTCCTATCCCTGCTAAAGGGACCGGACTCGGGTCGCTCGCGTGGTCCCCAATGTGGAAGTCCGCGATACTGTTAAACCCGAACTCGGGACCCGTTCCAATGTGCCACCGCCACCGAAAATAGGCTGACCGGGGATTCCTCCTCCGCCAATTTCGGGGCCGCCTTTGTTAACCGTGCCGTTGGACGCGAAGAGGAATGCCCACGGGCGGGCGTGACGAGCGACGGAGCTCCACCGTATGGCCTCTGCCGCCCGCGGGCCTCGTGGCTCGCGCTGAAATAAAAATACCTCACCTCTCGTTGTTAGAGCGCAGAACACACAATCGAGCGATCTCGTTGAACGTCCGCTGAATGTACGTCCCGTTCATTTAGGGGATTCGTGACATGCTCCTCCGCGCGCAGCCTGGCGGAGATCGAAGCCCACGCTTCGGAGAGGATTTCAGCATGAGCCCCCTTCTGAGCAACGACAGGAAGATCACACGCAATGAAGAACTGTGGATTGCGGCGAAGGAAGCGGCCTGCCATTTCTGGGACCCGGCGAAGGACGGCACGGCCACGACGCATGACCGAGTAATGGCAATCGGCTTTATGATCGCCTTCCTTGCCCGCTGGCAGGTTCCGGAAGCCGGACCCGACGCATTCTGCGATGACATTGCAACGGCCGCCAAGGCGACGCTGGCTGACTTCGGCAAAGAGGACGCGGCCACGGAAGCCGCTTCTGCGCCTTCGGCCGAATGCGAGATTACGTTCTAATGGAATAAGACCAGGCGGAAATCTTCACTGGCGAGAATTTATTGACCAACGAAGGTTCCGCCCCATCCTCCGCCCCCCAGTTTGATCTGGTCGTTGACGATGTAGGCTGACTGCGTGGAAGGCAACGCCATCCTTGCAAGCATCGGGACATTGCTTGTGGCTTTGGTGTTTTTCAGGGTAATCTCGGTAGCGCCTCCAGAACGACATACGGACACGTTCCCCGTCAGCCAGAGCACACCGGCCTTTTTGGCTGAGTATACAAGACCATTAGCTCCGTCAGTGATGGAAATCGTCAATGGCTTTCCATCGTTCTCAGTCGTCTCTAGCCATCTTGTTCTCACATTATTTGTCTTAACCTCACTGACGGTGCTAAAGCACTCGGCTTTAGCAAGCGTAGGCTCGATTAGAATCAATAGGCAAGTGAGCCATTTGAAGTTTCTTAGGACCATGTTCATCTCCAGCGGGATTGAACTGCATGAGGTTGCCTAGAAAGATCCTCTGGGCAAGAGCGCAGGTAGCGCGTGTGCCCGATGCCGCGTGGTCAACGACGTGGTGCATGCTTTGTTCCTTCCGTGGAGGCGCACGCCTTGGCCGAATGAGGCGATCGGCGTCGAGGGCGCGCGCAGGGCTGGTGCCGCGTGGACGAGATTGCGACCTCAGCCACCCCAGGACCGATGTCCGACCCAAAGCCGTGCCCGGGCTTTTTTCGAGCTCGCGCTGGACCTTCGATTACGCTTACTGCGATTTCGATTTGCGCCTGAATTCTGCATTGGAATTCACAAGGAAAATCAACGCCTCTCAAAAGGTGCAGAAATCTTGCAGACCGTGCGAAAACGCGGTCGGGCATATGGAGATGACGTCGGCCCGAGCGGGTCGGCGCTTTTCGGGCGTTTCGGGTCGAAATCGCGTCGGCGGCGTCTTGGAAGGCATGGGGAGTGCCTTCCAAGGTCCTGTCGCCGCAAAATAACGCGATACGGGCTCTATCATGCGGCCACAGCCGCCATCATCTCGTCCATGCCGACAATGTTGAGCACTCGCCGCAAATTGTAGACGAGCGCGGTCAGGCTGAATTCGGCGCGAACCTTTTGAAGGCCTCGCATCAGGAACGCGCCCTGGTACATCCATTGCTTGATGCTGCCGAACGGATGTTCGACCGTCTCGCGACGGCGGTC
>PLUH01000224.1 GCA_003164825.1 Hyphomicrobiales bacterium | reverse complement strand
CGTCGAGATCTGGAACCTGGTGTTCATGCAGTACGAGCAGTTCGCCGATGGCAGCCGTCGCGACCTGCCCCGGCCGTCGATCGACACCGGCATGGGGCTCGAGCGCATCGCCGCGGTGCTGCAGGGCGTGCACGACAACTACGACATCGACCTGTTTCGCGCCCTGATCCGCGCCAGCGCCGATCTCACCGGCGTCGATTCCGACGGCCCGCAGCGCGCCTCGCATCGGGTCATCGCCGACCACCTGCGCGCGTCCGCCTTCCTGGTCGCCGACGGAGTGCTGCCGTCCAACGAGGGCCGCGGGTATGTGCTGCGGCGCATCATGCGCCGGGCGATGCGGCACGCCCAGATTCTCGGCGCCCGCGACCCGCTGATGTGGCGCCTGGTTCCGGCGCTGACCCGCGAAATGGGCCAGGCCTATCCGGAGCTGGTGCGGGCCGAGGCGCTTATTTCGGAGACGCTCAAGCTCGAGGAGACGCGCTTTCGTTCGACGCTGGCGCGAGGTCTCGCCATCCTCGAGGACGAGACGCGTTCGCTCGGCGACGGCGGCGTGTTGAACGGCGAAACGGCGTTCCGCTTATACGATACTTACGGCTTTCCGCTCGATCTCACGCAAGACGCTTTGCGCGCCCGCGGGCTTTCGGTCGATACCGAGGGGTTCAACGCGGCGATGGAGCGCCAGCGCGCCGAGGCGCGCCGCGCCTGGTCCGGTTCGGGGGAAGCGGCGACCGAAACCATTTGGTACGGCCTACGTGAGCGCGTCGGCGCGACCGAGTTTCTCGGTTACGAAACCGAAACCGCCGAGGGCGTTATCCGCGCGATCGTCAAGGACGGCGTCGAAGTCGAGACGCTCAATCCGGGCGAACGCGGATCGCTGATCCTCAACCAGACGCCATTCTACGGCGAGTCCGGCGGCCAGGTCGGCGACGTCGGCGAGATCACCGCTCCCGGCTTCCGCGCCGAAGTCACCGATACGCGCAAGAAGCTCGGCGACCTTGTCGTCCACGATGTTGTGATCACGGAGGGAGCGGCGCGCCCAGGCGTGGCCGTTGAGCTTCACGTCAATCACGAGGCTCGCGCGGCGACGCGCGCCAACCATTCGGCGACCCACATTTTGCATGAAGCGCTGCGCATGGTGCTCGGCGATCATGTCGCGCAGAAGGGATCGCTCGTCTCGCCCGAGCGGCTGCGCTTCGACATCGCCCACCCCAAACCGATCACCCGCGCCGAGCTCGAAAAGGTCGAGGACATCGCCAATCACGTGGTGCTGGAGAACGCCGAGGTGACGACGCGGCTCATGGGCCTCGACGATGCGCGCGCGTCCGGCGCCCGCGCTTTGTTCGGCGAGAAATATGGCGACGAAGTGCGCGTCGTCACCATGGGCGAAATCGAGGATGCCGAACAGGGCGAGCGCACCTATTCGATCGAGCTTTGCGGCGGCACCCATGTCCATCGCACCGGCGACATCGGCCTCATCACGATCGTCGGCGAAAGCGCGGTCGCGGCCGGGGTCAGGCGCATCGAAGCCAAGACGCGGGACGAGGCGCGCAAGCGGCTCGAGGCGGACTCCCGCGCTTACGGGGATCTCGCGGCTTTGTTGCGCGCGCCGGCTGGCGAAGCCGCCGAGAGGCTCGAAGCGCTGATCGAGGACAAGCGCAAGCTCGAGCGCGAGCTCGCCGAGGCCAGGCGCAAGCTGGCGATGGGCGGCGGAACAGGAGAAGCCGGCGCGGCGCGCGACGTCGGCGGCGTCAAGCTCTACGCCCGCGCGGTCAGCGGGGTCGACATGAAGGACCTGAAGTCGCTGGCCGACGAGGCCAAGCAGAACGTCGGCTCCGGAGTGGTGGTGATCGCAGCCGCGAGCGAGGACGGCAAGGCAAGCATCGTCGTCGCGGTGACCCCCGACCTCACGAACCGCTTCAACGCCGTCGAGCTGGTGCGGCTCGGCTCGGCNNCGAGGAGCACGGAAAACGGAGGCGACAATCATGCAGGCTGCGCGCGCTGACATCCTCGACGCCCTCAAGGCTTATGAGCCCGAGCTCGTCGCCATTCGCCGTGACATCCATCGCCATCCGGAGACCGGGTTCGAGGAGATCCGCACCGCCCGTCTGGTCGCCGACAAACTGCGCGGCTGGGGAATCGAGGTCGCGGAAGGCCTGGCCAAGACCGGGGTCGTGGGGACCGTCCGCGGCGCGCGGCCCGGGCAGCGCGCTATCGGCCTGCGCGCCGACCTCGACGCGCTCCATATCGAAGAGACGCCGGGGCGCGAGCACCGCTCCACGGTTCCGGGAAAAATGCACGCCTGCGGCCATGACGGCCATACCGCGATGCTGCTCGGCGCGGCGCGCTATCTTGCCGAGCATCGCGACTTTGNNGGGCTGTTCGAGCGCTTCCCGGTCGACGCCGTCTACGGCATGCACAACGCTCCCGGCCGGCCGGTCGGCACGTTCGCGACCCGCAAGGGGCCGTTCATGGCCGCAAGCGACACCTGGACCGCGACCTTCCTCGGCAGCGGCGGCCACGGCGGCGCGGCCGCCCATCTCGCTGCTGACACGACAATCGTGATGGCGCAGTTCATCATGGCGATCCAGACCATCGTCAGCCGAAGCGTGAAGGCGACGGAAACCGCGGTGGTGAGCGTCGGCCATGTCTCGGGCGGGGATTTCAACTCGCCCGCGATCATTCCCGCCAGGATGGTCGTGCGCGGCACCGCGCGCTCCTATGCGCCGGAGGTCCGCGATCTCCTGGAAAAGCGCCTCGGCGAGCTCGCGCGCTCCACCGCCGCGGCGCACGGCTGCACGGTCGAGTTCGATTATCACCGGCGCTATCCGCCGCTGGTCAACCATCCGGAGCAGACCGACATCGCCGCCGCGGCGGCCCGCGCGCTGGTCGGCGGCGAACATGTGACGGCCGAGGCGCCGCTGGTGACGGGCTCGGAGGATTTCTCGTTCATGCTGAACGCCCGCCCTGGAGCGTTCGTTTTCATCGGCGCCGGCGCGGGCCCGGATGGCTCGTCCCACGACGTTCACACGCCGCGCTATGACTTCAACGACGACATCCTGACGTTGGGCGCAAGCTATTGGGTGAGCCTGGTGCATGAAGAGCTGGGCTGACGCGTCGCCTGGCGCCGAAGCCCTCAATCCCTTCTCCCGTTGACGGGAGAAGGTGGACGCGCGCAGCGCGGCCGGATGAGGGCCTGCGCGCTACGCCATCGCCTTCTTGAGATTGTCGTCGACCTTGTCGAGGAAGCCTTCGGTCGAGAGCCACTTCTGCTCCGGGCCGACCAGGAGCGCGAGGTCCTTGGTCATGAAGCCAGCCTCGACGGTGTCGACGCAGACCTTCTCAAGAGTGGATGCGAACTTGGCCAGCGCCGCATTCTCGTCGAGCTTGGCGCGGTGGGCGAGGCCGCGGGTCCAGGCGAAGATCGAGGCGATCGAGTTGGTCGAGGTCTGGCGGCCCTTCTCGTGTTCGCGGTAGTGGCGGGTAACGGTGCCGTGCGCCGCCTCGGCCTCGACCGTCCGCCCGTCGGGCGTCATCAGGACGCTGGTCATCAGGCCGAGCGAGCCGAAGCCTTGCGCGACTGTGTCCGACTGCACGTCGCCGTCGTAGTTCTTGCACGCCCACACGTAGCCGCCCGACCACTTGAGCGCCGCAGCGACCATGTCGTCGATCAGGCGATGCTCGTAGGTGATGCCGAGCGCCTGGAACCGGCTCTTGAACTCGGCGTCGTAGACCTCCTGGAAGATGTCCTTGAAGCGGCCGTCATAGGCTTTCAGAATCGTATTCTTGGTCGACAGATAGACGGGATACTTGCGCATGAGGCCGAAATTCAGCGACGCGTGGGCGAAGTCGCGGATCGAGTCGTCGAGATTGTACATCGACATGGCCACCCCGCCGCCGGGGAACTTGAACACTTCCCGCTCGATCACCGCCCCGTCCTCGCCCTCGAAACGGATGGTGAGGCGGCCCTTGCCCGGCACCCTGAAATCGGTGGCTCGATATTGGTCGCCATAGGCGTGGCGGCCGATNNGGCACGTTCTTGCAGATGATCGGCTCGCGGAAGATGACGCCGCCGAGGATGTTGCGGATGGTGCCGTTCGGGCTCTTCCACATCTCCTTGAGATGGAACTCCTTCACCCGCGCCTCGTCCGGGGTGATGGTCGCGCATTTGACGCCGACGCCGTAGACCTTGATCGCCTCGGCGGCGTCGATGGTCACCTGGTCGTTGGTCGCGTCGCGGTTCTCGACCGCGAGGTCGAAATACTGGAGGTCGATGTCGAGATAGGGGTGGATCAGCTTGTCGCGGATGAGGTGCCAGATGATGCGCGTCATCTCGTCGCCGTCGAGCTCGACAACCGGGTTGCTCACCTTGATCTTGGGCATCGGCGGGGACTTTCGTTGACGGGAGAAGCGCGGCGCGACGGTGTTTTGCCCCTATAGCATCGGCGCTTTGGCAGGCAAAGCTGTTGTGCGCGTCGACGACATATGAGAATCCGGGAGCGTGGAAGACCGGACGCAAATGGGGGTTGTATGGGGTTCTTTGACCGCCGCTCGGCGGCGAGAGAGATTCGCCAAAGGCGTGGCGATAGCGCTCGCCGCGCTCATCCTTTGGCCGAGCGGCCGCGCGGCGAGGGCCGACGCCGGCCCCGAGACCGACAATGCGCTCGCGACGCTATGCGGGATCCTCGAAACCTCGGCCAAGGCCGAGGGTCTGCCGGTCGAATATTTCACCAAGCTCATCTGGCGTGAAAGCTCGTTCCGGCCCGACGCGGTCAGTCCTGCGGGCGCGCAAGGGGTCGCCCAGTTCATGCCCGGCACGGCGTCCGCGCGGGGGCTCGTGGATCCGTTCGATCCGGCTTCGGCGATTCCGGCCTCGGCGAAGTACCTCGCGGAACTCGTGCACAAGTTCGGCAACCTGGGCCTCGCGGCGGCGGCCTACAACGCCGGCGAAACTGCGGTCGACAAATGGCTCGACGACAAAGGCCAGCTTCCGCTCGAAACCCAGGACTACGTGCTCGCGCTCACCGGCCACGACGCCGAGGAATGGCGAACCCCGACGCCGCCCGAGTTGGGGGCGCCCCAGGGCCCGTCATGCCTGAGCCTCATCGCCACCCTGCGCACGGCGCCGGGCGTCTCGCCGATCGTCTCGGGTTGGTTTGCGCCCTGGGGCGTACAGATCGCCGCCAGCTTCTCGCGCGCGTCGGCGATGCGCGCTTTTGAGCGCGCGCGGCACGATTTCTATTCGGTTGTTGGCGGAAAGAACCCGTTCGTGCTCGGCTCCGTGGTGAGAAGCCGCGGCTTCCGTCCGTTCTATCGTGTCCGCCTGCCGGCGCAGAACCGCCCGGAAGCTGAGAAGCTCTGCGCCGCGCTCGAGGCGGCCGGCGGCGCCTGCGTGGTGCTGAGGAGCTGAGCGTAGGCGCAACGCCGACCGCGTCCGCCGCGCAAAGCCGTTCGGGCCCAAGCAACAACCCGAGCTGTTCATGCAATGCTGAGCCCTTTCCCGCGGGCCGACCGCACCCGTTTCAGTCGGAAGACGGCGCATTGTTCAACACGATGAAATGGTGCAGGATGCGCGGAGACCGAAGGAGCCGGATCAATTTGCCGGCCGACATAGGGGAGGACCGATGCTTGGGTTGATGCAGCGCTACCCCTTGTTGGTCTCCTCGCTCATCGTCCACGCCGCGCGTCATCGAAGCCGCTCCGAGGTGGTCTCGAACCTCGGCGGCCCTACGTTTCACCGAACCACCTACGCGGAGGTCGAGCGCCGAAGCCGTCGGCTGGCGCGCGCGCTGACGAGGCTTGGGGTCGGCCTCGGCGATCGGGTGGCGACGCTCGCATGGAACGATTTCCGGCATCTCGAGCTCTATTACGGCGTCTCAGGCATGGGCGCGGTCTGTCACACGGTGAACCCGCGCCTGTCGGCGGATGACATCGCCTTCATCATGACCGACGCCCAGGACAGCATCATCTTCGCCGATCCCTCCTTTGCGCCGCTGCTGGCCGAGATCGCGCCCGCGGTAAACTCCTGCGTCCGCTCGGTGGTGCTGCTGAGCGACGCGGCCGGGATGAAGGACGTCGCGCTCGCGCCAGGTATGCGTCTCTACTGTTATGAGACGCTGCTGGCCGAGGCGGACGAGGACTATGTCTGGCCGGAGTTCGACGAGAACACGGCGAGCGCGCTTTGCTACACTTCGGGCACCACCGGGAGGCCCAAAGGCGTGCTCTACAGCCACCGCGCAACGATGCTGCACACCTACGCCGGCAATTCCGCCGAGACGTTCGGCATCCGCTCGGTCGATCGCATTTTGCCCGCCGCGTCGATGTATCACGCCTGCGCATGGGGGTTGCCCTATTGTGCGACCATGGTCGGCGCGACGCTCGTTCTGCCGGGCCGCCATCTCGATGGCGCTTCTTTGTTCAAGATGCTCGAGAGCGAGCGCGTCACCATGACCGCAGGCGTCCCGACCATCTGGCTCGGACTGCTCGCGCATCTGCGGAGTTCGGGCGAGAGGCTGACCTCGCTGAAGCGCATGCTGGTCGCCGGTTCGGCTTTGCCTCGGCTGCTCGTCGAGGAGTTCACGCCGATGGGCGTCAATGTCGAGCAGGGTTGGGGCATGACCGAGACCAGCCCGATCGTCACCTACAATTCGCCGACCCCTGCAAGCGCCGTCCTGACCGGAGAAGACGCGATTCGCCATCGGCTCAGGCAGGGCCGCGCCGCCTGCGGCACGGACATGAAGATCGTCGACGCGGAGGGGCGCGAACTGCCTTGGGACGGCAAGGCGTTCGGCGATTTCCTGGTCCGCGGCCACTGGGTGTGCCGCGAATACCTCAATCGCGGCGCGGAGGGCGCGGCCGATTCCGAGGGCTGGCTCAGGACCGGCGATGTCTGCACAATCGACCCTGACGGCTGCGCCGAGATCGTCGATCGCTCGAAGGACGTCATCAAATCGGGCGGCGAGTGGATCAGTTCGATTGCGCTCGAAAACATCGCCGTCTCGCATCCCGCCGTCGCCGAGGCCGCGATCATCGCCGCCCGCCATCCAAAATGGCAGGAGCGTCCATTGCTGCTCGTCGTGCCGCGCGCGGGCGCGCAGATCGACAAGGACGAGCTCCTTGGCATGTTTACCGGCAAGGTGGCGAAGTGGTGGCTCCCCGACGACGTGCTGATGCTGGAAGAGCTGCCCCATACGGCGACCGGCAAGCTCAACAAGCTCGCTCTGCGCGCACGCTACCAGGATCACTTGATCGAAAGCGCGAAGACACAGGGTCAGGCGCGCTGAGCCGCCGACGGCGTCATCCGCCGCGTCCCGCGCGATCGAGCGTCGCGAATTCGTCGTCGGAGAGCTTGATCGACGACGCGCCGACGTTCTCCTCGAGATGCGCGACCTTGCCGGTGCCGGGAATCGGCAACATGACAGGGCTGCGTTTCAACAGCCAGGCGAGCGCGATCTGGCCAGGAGTCGCCTTATGCCTGCGGGCGATGGCGTCGAGCGCCGCTCCTTCCTTCGTGAGTTCGCCGGCGTTGAGCGGGAACCAGGGGATGAAGCCGATGCCGTGTTTTGCGCAATGGTCGAGCGCGGCCTCGCTTGTCCGGTCAGTCAGATTATAGCGGTTCTGGACCGTGGCGACCGGGAAGACCTTCGCGGCCGCCTCGATCTCCGCCACGCTGACTTCCGACAAGCCGGCGCAGCGGATCACCTTATCCTTGATCAGGGAAGCGATCGCGTCGAACTGCTCTTTGGCCGGCACCTTCGAATCAATGCGGTGCAATTGCCATAAGGAGATCGTCTCGACGCCGAGCCGCCAGCGGCTCGTGTGCGCCTGTTGGATCAGATATTCAGGCCGGCCGAGCGGAATCCAGATGTTCGGGCCGGTGCGCGCGAGCCCGCCCTTGGTCGCGACATGGATCTCGCCGTAAGGCGCGAGCGCCTCCCGGATCAGCTCTTCGGAAAAATCTGGGCCATAGGAATCGGCGGTGTCGATGAAGTCGACGCCGAGATCGGGCAGGCGGCGCAGCGTTTTCAGCGCCTCGGCGCGGTCCGCGGACGGGCCCCAGACTCCGCGGCCGACGATGCGCATCGCGCCGAAGCCGAGGCGGTTGACTTCGAACGCCCCACCGATGCGAAAGCGGCCGGACTGGGCAGCGTTGACCATGGTCAGTCTCCGAGAGTCTTTGTTGAGCTCGCTCAAGGCCAGCTGGCGAGCGGCGGCATCGACGACAGAATCGAAGCGATGTTGCCGCCGGTCTTCAAGCCGAAAATTGTGCCGCGATCATAGAGCAGGTTGAACTCGACATAACGTCCGCGCCGGGCCAGTTGTTCCTCGCGCTCGGCTTCGCTCCACGGCCTCTCGGCGTTGCGTCGCACGATGTCGCAATAGACGTCAAGGAAGCTCTCGGCGACTTCGCGCACGAAGGCGAAATCGGCGTCGAAGGCGGAATTGCCTTTATCTCCGGCGCTGTTGAGATAATCGAAGAAGATGCCGCCGATTCCGCGCGGCTCGTTGCGATGTTTGAGATGAAAGTACTCGTCGCACCACTTTCTGAACCGCTCGGCGTCGCCGACCCCGGGATGCCGGTCGCAGGCCGCCCGCATCGCCGCGTGAAAGGTGATCGCGTCCGGATCGTCCGGCTTGCGGCGCTCGTCCAGCATCGGCGTCAGATCCGCTCCGCCGCCGAACCAGGTCTTGGTCGTGCGCACGAGCCGGGTGTTCATATGCACGGTTGGAACATGCGGGCTCCACGGATGGGCGATCACGGAGACGCCGGCGGCCCAGAAGCGCGGGTCCTTCTCGGCGCCCGGAATTTGCGCCGCGAACTCGGCCGGGAAGGCGCCTTGAACGACCGACAAGTGCGCGCCCATCTTCTCGAACAGGCGCCCGTGCAGCATCGCCATCCGCCCGCCGCCGCCGGGGGCGCCGCTGGCGTCGGTGCGCTCCCAGGGCTCGATCGTGAACCGGCCCGGCGCAATCTTGACGCCGGCGCCGGCAAACTCGCGCTCAAGCGCCTCCATCGCCTCGACGATCCGCCGCTGGATGGTCGCGAACCAATCGCTCGCGCGTGCGAAGCGCGCGTCGTCGGGCGCCGGCGCCGAAATGTTCATGGCGACGTTTCGCCGCGCACCCTGGCGACCAGGCGCTCGACGTTGCCCACGGGCGTCTCGGGCAGGATTCCGTGGCCGAGATTGAAAATATGGGCGCGGGGCGCGACGAACCCATCGAGGACGCGCTCGACCTCGTGGTCGAGGCGCGGTCCGCCGGCGACGAGCGCCAGCGGATCGAGGTTGCCCTGCAGCGCGAACCGCCCGGGCAGGGCGGCGTCGGCGGCCTTCGGCTCGACCGCCGTGTCGAGGCCGATCGCGTCGATGCCGACGAGGGGGGCGAATTTCGCCAATTGGGTCCCGGCGCCGCGCGGAAAAGCGATGATGGGCGCCTCCGGCGCCTTGGCCCGGACCTTGGCCGCGAGCGCCGCCATCGGCGCGACGCACCAGCGATCGAATTCGGCCGGGGGCAGCACGCCGGCCCAGGAATCGAAGATCTGCACCGCTTCCGCGCCCGCCGCCAATTGACGGACCAGGTATTCGGCCGAGGCGTCGACGAGCCGGTCGATCAGGGCCGCGAACAGGTCCGGATGGCGATAGGCGAAGAGGCGCGCCGGCGCCTGATCCGGCGTCCCGCGCCCGGCGATCATATAGCTCGCCACCGTCCACGGGGCGCCGCAGAAGCCGATCAGCGCCACGTCGCCCGGCAATGCGGTCTTGAGGCGGTCGAGAGCTTCGAACACGGGCGCAAGCCGGTTCCAGTCGGGCTCGCGGCTGAGCTTCGCCAGGCCCTGAGCGTCGCAGATCGGGTCGAGGCGAGGGCCGTCGCCCGATTCAAAGGCGACGCGCTGGCCGAGCGCGTCCGGCAGGACGAGAATGTCGGAGAACAGGATCGCACCGTCAAAGCCGAACCGGCGGATCGGCTGCAGCGTCGCCTCGACGGCGAGGGCGGGGTCATAGCAAAAATCGAGAAAGGTCGCGGCTTTCGCCCGAAGATCCCGGTATTCCGGCAGATAGCGCCCCGCCTGGCGCATGAGCCAGATCGGCGGCGTCGGCTGCCGCTTGCCGGCGAGCGCGGCGAGGAGAGGCTTGCGAGCCCTCATCCGGCCCGCCAGCCCGTCGTCAGACGGGCGTTCCGGGCGTCCTTCGACGCCCTTTGCGCGAGTCGGCTGGGGCGAGGCGCGGCCGAGCAAGGCGGCCGCCTATTCCGCCGCGCGCTTCATCTCTGGATACGCGCAGTGGGCGTCCTCGTTTGCGTTGGCGCGGAAGAGCGGAATCACACGCGCCTCCTCGAACTTGAGGCCCAGCGCCCGCCACACATCGACCAGCGCCTCGACGAGCTCGGCGACTTGCGCTTCGCTGTGGGCGGGGGTCGGGGTCACGCGCAGCCGCTCCGTCCCCTTGGCGACGGTCGGATAGTTGATCGGCTGGATGTAGACCGCGTGCCGCTCGAGCAGCATTTCGCTCGCCGCCCGGCATTTGCGCGCGTCGCCGACGAACACCGGGACGATGTGCGAAGGATTGTCCATCACCGGCAGGCCGGCGGCGCGCAGCGCATGCTTGACGAGCTTCGCCATGTGCTGGTGGCGCTCGCGCTCGACGCTCGACCGCTTCAGATGCCGCACGGCGGCGGCGGCGCTTGCAGCCACGCTCGGCGGCAGGGTCGAGGTGAAGATGAACGAGGGGGCGAAGCTCCTGACCGCATCGACGATCGCCTCGCTCGCCGCGATATAGCCGCCGAGCGAGCCAAATCCCTTGGCGAGGGTGCCCTCGATGACGTCGATGCGGGCGGCGAGCCCCTCCCGCTCGCTCAACCCTCCGCCGCGAGGCCCATAGAGGCCGACCGCATGCACTTCGTCGATATAGGTGAGGGCGTGGTGCTTCTCGGCCAGCGCCACGATTGCGGCAATCGGCGCGATATCGCCATCCATCGAGTAGAGGCTCTCGAACACGATGAGCTTGGCGCGGTCGATCGGCTCGGCGGCGAGCAGCGCCTCGAGGTGATCGACGTCATTGTGCCGCCACACCCGCTTCTCGCAGCCCGAGCGCTTGACGCCCTCGATCATCGAATTGTGGTTCAGCGCGTCGGAGAGGATGAGGCAATCGGGCAAGAGACCGGCGATGGTCGAAATTGCTGCAAGATTGGAGATCCAGCCTGACGTGAACGCGAGCGCCGCCTTCTTGCCGTGCAGGTCGGCGAGCTCGGCCTCGAGCTCGACGATCGGATTGTGGGTGCCGGAAATGTTACGAGTGCCGCCGGCGCCGGCGCCATGGGCGCGCGCCGCGCGCACCGAGGCCTCGATCACGTCGGGGTGGCCGCCCATGCCGAGATAGTCGTTCGAGCACCACACGGTCACCTCGCGCGGATCATTCTCCGCGCCCGCCGGGCGCCATTGCGCCATCGGAAACCGGCGCGCGTCGCGCTCCAGATTGGCGAAGGTGCGGTAGCGCCCCTCGGCCTTCAGGCGCGCAGTCGCCTCCTCGAAGCTCCGGTGATAATCCATCGACAGTCCTTCTGGTCCCGCGTCCTTTTAGCCCGGCGCCGCTTTCCTCTTCGCTAACCGGACCGCGCAAACTTGTCCAGAGGCCCGTATGGGGGGTGCTGGGTCCGCGATATCGATGCGCCGACGCAGACTTGAACCCGGCCCGAGCTGGGGACAACCGAGCGGACTACGCCGGAACGAGGTCGGGCCGGTCCTTGGGGAACTGCGCGATGACGGACGGATCGAGGTTCAGCGTCTCGGCAACCATGTCTATTGGACTGTGCGCCAGCCAATCGGACAGCGATACTTCCTCAAACCGATCCGCTCTGAAGACCTCCATGTAGACAAGATCGGTGTCGCCGATATTCTCGACATAGTGACCAAACGCCTTCTTGACGTAGCCGATGTCGCCGGGATGGAAGTTTGCGGTGATCGCCTGCGGCCCGGTGTTGAAAACAGTCACACGTCCGTCGCCCTTGATCCAGTAATTCCATTCGTCGGCGTTGGGATGCCAATGCATGTCTCGCAGGCCGCCCGGTTTAATCGTCACCACCGTTGCGGCAATCGTTTTCGAAACGAGGAAGTTGGTGCTGTCAGCGAGCCCTACTGTCCCGCTCTTCGTCTCAACGAGCGGCTTGAAATCGGCGCGTCTGAAAACGTAGGGATTTGGCGGCTTCCCTGCTGACGCGGCAATCTGCGCTTCGACATCTGCCAACGGCGGCGCCGGGACATTGCTTTGGTAGATCCACTTGCTGTGCACCGGGATGTTCTTGAACGCCTCCACCGGCACGCCGAAACTCTTGGCCAGCACTTCCGGCGGGGTATGCGCGATCCAGTCGGTAACCAACAACGTGTTGAATTCGGATGAATCACCGTTGTCGAAGGCGATGACAAACTCGCAGCCATCAGGCTCCAAACCCTGCAATGAATGAGGCAGACCCGCCGGGAAGTACCAGAGATCTCCCTCCTTTACGTCGGCGACCTCGGGACGTCCGTTCTCGTCGATAATTGTCACCCGGCAGTTCCCGTAAGTCATAACCGCCCATTCTGCTTGCTGATGCCAATGAAGCTCTCGAACGCCGCCGGGGCCGAGGCGCATATTCACGCCGGCAATGGTCGTCGAGATTTTAAAGTCCTCCTGGGTGATCTGCCGCGCCCATCCGCCGTTCTGGATGCGCTTGGGAACAAGATTGAACGAAGCCCAAAACTGCGGCATGCCGTTGACGTCGGTTGCCGGCGGGTTCAGGAAAGCGGGCTCGTTGCCGGCAAGGTCTGGGTCCTGCGGCCCCGGATCAGTTAGCGCTTTTGGGTTGGTGACGTTGACCGCACCCTCTGCGGGTTGATCGGGGTTGCCGAATGACGCCGCACTCGCGGCGGATGCCGCCGTAACGACTACTCCGGCGGCGCCCGCGGCGAGCAGCCTGCGGCGAGACAAACCAGAGAGCGTTTCCATGAATATCTCCGTTGGGTTGCGGGCTGAGATCCGCGACATTCCCGATCGCAGCTAAAAACCGAGAGCTTTGCGCGCCGCGCCTGCGCTCAGGATGTTTCGGCGCAATGCCACAACCGCACGTCAGCGCCGATTTGGCCAAAAAATGTCAGCATTCCCAAATCTTAAAAGGACCCATTGGGGACGGCGCCCGGTTGTCCCGGCGCGCTGGGATCCATCCGCCACCGGCCTCTAGTCGCCGCCGCCGCCGGCGCCAACGCAACCGTAGCTGGCGCAAGCATCGACATTGCTGCTTAGCCCGTCGGTTCTGCGGGGCGTGAACGGGTCGCTCGATGGCGATAGCCTCGATGGCTGTGGTCCAATCCCAAGAAAAGACCTTCGATTACGTTGGAGTTCTCGGCTGCATAACTCGCAACGGGACATCCCAGAACGACGCCGACCGCCAGCGCCAGGATTGAAGTCTCCATTGCACTCCTCCTCAAGCGCTCATCGGCGCCGCTAGTTAAGTTCGCGGGAGAGAGGTGTAGCGAAGTGTGCGGAACGTTGAATTGCACTTAGGTCAGTTCGCGCGGGCTGTTCGTATGAATTTTCTAAACCAAGGTTCAACAGGAAGGAGTGATCACAATGGCGAGTATCGCAACGCAAGTCACGATGTCAGCTTCGACAGATCATGGCCCAGCAAATCGCCGATCCTGTCGATCGCGAGATCGACGGGCGCCCCGTCGCGCGGCGGCTCCTGCGAAGCGTAGTGGCCCTGCTTCGGAAAGATGGTCGTGACCCGGGCGCCCCAGATCGCCTTGACCGCTTCGAGGATGCGGGTCTTGTCGTCGACGAGGACATAATGCGCGGCGGGATGCCAGCGCTCGACGTCGGCGAGTTCCTTTTCCTTGTGCACGTAGATCAGGACGTTACCCGCGAACGCATCCCATAGGCCGGAGCGGGAGATCTTGCGCGGCTGAAAGATGGCGTCGCCGTCGGAAAGAATGACCGCCCGCCCCCATTGCCGTACGTGCTCGACGACCCTGAGCACGTGCGGATAGAGGCGGTCGGCGAACGGATAGTCGATGAGCCAGTTCGCCGTGCGAAAGAGCGTGGGATCGTGTAGGTCTTGGAGTCTCAGGCGCTCGAGCGCGCCGAGATAATCGGCGTAGCCCAGTTCGCCGCGCAGCTGTTCGAATACCTCCCAGTAGCGCGCGCAGGCGCGCTCGCCGTGGGCGCGCTCAAGCTCTTGTCGCAGGTCGTCCTGAAACCGGTCGTTATCGAGAAGCGTGTTGTCGACGTCGAACAGAAAGACGGTCTCGGCCGCGGCGCTCATGGCGATGTCCCCAGTTTGAGATCGGCCCTGTCGGTCTGATTATCCATCATGTGCGAGGGCCCCGAGCGGTCAAGCCAAAGCAGCCTCTTTCCAGTGCGGCGGCCAGGTGTGCTGGACGATCGGGAGCGCGTGCATGCGACCAATCCAGGCCGAAAGACGCGGGCCTATGAAGTCGCTCCTTGCGAAATCCGGACGCCGGCTGGCGATCCTTTCAAAGAGCGCCATCAATGGATAGACGGTGAGGTCGACTGCGGAGAGATCGCCGGTCAGATAGTCGCCGGTCGCGGCGCCCTCCCACAGGGCAAGCTCCTGCCTAATGTCTTTCGTTTCACCGCCATCCGCGCCCGTTGCGAAACGCTGGCC
>PLUH01000050.1 GCA_003164825.1 Hyphomicrobiales bacterium | reverse complement strand
ACGCTGCCTGCGACATATTGCTTGATGCGCTCGCGATCGAGTTCAGTTCCCTCGACCGAATATTCGCG
This sequence comes from Hyphomicrobiales bacterium, assembly GCA_003164825.1. GTDB lineage: Bacteria > Pseudomonadota > Alphaproteobacteria > Rhizobiales > Beijerinckiaceae > Roseiarcus. Next base: position 26,660 of record PLUH01000050.1, on the reverse strand, counting down.
GAACTTCTCGCAGCCGTCCGCCAGGATGCGAGCGGAATGCAGGAAATTGTTGATGATGATCGGACGCATGGCGTTGAGCTCGAAATTGCCTTGCGACCCGGCGAAGGCCACCGCCGCATCGTCGCCGAGCACTTCGATCGCAATCATCACCATCGCCTCGCACTGGGTCGGATTGACCTTGCCCGGCATGATCGAAGAGCCGGGTTCGTTGGCAGTCCCGGGGGCGTCGGGCATCAAACTGCTCCCGCAACGCCCGGTCAGTCGGATCGCCCCGGGAACTGCCGGGCAGAATCAGAAAGTATCGCCATTTATTGCATAAATCAGAAATCCGTGCTATACCCTGTCTGGGCGCCGGATCAACCCCGAGTTCTCGCGGTCCACTTTCCACCGGCGAGGACAGAGGGGAGCGTGATTTTTTGAGCGCGGGGGCTGGCGAAGAGGCGCTGGTTCCGCCGCCGTCGATCGTATCCATTTGAAAGGTTTAGGTTTTCTCAAATAACCGAATTTGGTTTTTGTTGCGCCGGATTTGGTTTTTGTTGCGGTGGGTTTGGTTTTTGTTGCGGGGGGTTTGGAAATCCTTCCGCGCGTCGACGCGGCTCAGCTCTCGACGAGCGCCTTCATAAGATGGGGCGTAAGGGGGTTCTTTGCGGCCTCCGCCGACGTCAGGTCGAAGGTCGAGACGGTGAGCCAGGCCCTGCCGAGAAAGCTGCGCTTCGAGAGCGCCGCGGCGTGGTGCAGCCAGCCCACGGCGACACCGGCGTCGACCAGGCCGCCGAAGGCGGTTGAGGGAAAGCCGGTCAACACATAGTGGGGCAGAAGGCCGGACCAGTGCTCGTTCAGCATCGGCCCGCCGGGCAGGCCAGACCACGGCCCGTCTGCCCGCCGCCAAGCGAACGCGCCCATCCATTGTCCGTCCCACGGCGTTCCCGCACGCTCCCTCAGCAGCATCGAGGGGAAGTTGTGCCGGTCGTTGAGAGGAAGCTGCCGCTCCGGATCGATCAGCGCATCGGCGGAATTGGCGATCAGCAGCGCCTTGCGGCCGGCGATGAGCGACTCGCGAACCGGAGTCGTGAGCCGCGTCGCAAGCACGATGTCCGCCTCCTCGGGCGTCGCGGCGCGATTCGGCCAGCCGATCGCGGCGAACGCCGCCGAGGCGGCGCCGTCGATCGGGAACAGCGACGGCGCCGCGGCGCCGAGCGGCGGAATGATGCAGAGTTCCATCTCGTTGCGCGACAGCAGGCGCCCGCCGCCGTCACGCGCCTCGAGTTCGAGCGGGACAATGGCGATCGCGTCCACGGCCCCGGCGGTCAGCGAAATCGTTGTCGGCTCGGGTCCAAGCGCGGCCACGCCTCTGTCGTCCGCGAAGCGCCAGGCGAGCCTTGCGCCCTCCGGCGTCTCGGCGGCGCCCGCGAGGCGAACCGAAACGTCGAAGCGCTCGCCCGCGCGAACCGCCGTGCGCGGCGCCTGCGCGATGATGAGCCATGGGCCCTGAAAGTTGGCCAAATGTTCGGCGAACGCGCGCGGGCGGTTCTGAACGTCCATGAGGCCGTTCGACTCCCACTGCACGTCGTTGAGCTCGGTGATGACATAGCCGGAGATCGGGCGCTCCCAACGCAAGGTCTCGATCTGGCGCTTGAGCGCGCGATACTGGAGGTCCTGCGCCGCGCTGACGAAGCCGTCGAGGTCGCCGAAGATCGGCGCGAGCCCGGCGTCGCGAAAGCGCGTCTCGATCCCGTGCGGGTAGGCGCTGCCAAGGTTCCAGTCGTGCCCGCTTTCGAACCACCACGGCTCGCGGCCGTCTGCCTCAAGGATCTCGCGCGGATGGGGCAGCCCCCACACGCCGAACTCCGAGCAGATCAGCGGCTCGTCGCCGCGCCGCTNNAGCTCAGCATCGCCATGCGGCGAGAAGGTCCAAGCCGCGCGGGCGGCGAAGGCGCGCGTGGTCGCGGCGAAAGCCTCGTTCTGGTGCGGGAAGCCGTTGTACCAATGGAAGTCCTCGATGTCGGTCTTGAGGTGATAATTGCGCGGGAAGCACGGCGAGTTGTCGACGAGCAGGCTGTCGGGGATGAGCGCCTTTGCCGCATCGAACGTCTCGATCAACCAGCGCCGGTCGTCCGGATTGTCGTCGAGATCGATTCCCCATCCCTCATTGAAGAGCGTCCAGATTGAGATCGAGGGATGGTGGCCGTGGGTCGCGACCGAGGTCCGGAACACCCGCTGCAGCGCTTCGCGCGTCACGGGAGCGAGGAATTGCATGTAGGGCATGTCGAGCCAGACGATGAGCCCGAGCCGGTCGGCGAGTTCGAAATAGAGCCGGTCCGGAATCTTGACATGGCAGCGCAGCGTGTTGAGCCCCATCGCCTTGGCGCGGACGAAGCGCTGCTCGAGGAACTCGGCGCTCGGAGCGCGGCACTCCTCCCCGGGATGCCAGTCCTGATCGAGGGCCCCGAACATATAGAAAGGCTCGCCGTTCAGAAGGAGGCGTCCGCCTTTGGCCTCGAACCGCCGGAACCCGATCCGTCGTTCGGCGCTGTCGACGACGCGCCCGTCATGGACGAGCTCGACCGTGAGATCGTAAAGCTTGGGCCTATCGGGCGACCACGGGTCGGGATTGGCGACCTCGAGCCTCGCTTCGAACTCGGCGGAGCGCAGCGGGACGTCGTGCCGCGCCACGGCCTGGCCCGAGCGGGAGAGCGTGAGCCGCACCACCCCCTTGGCCGCCTGGGAAAGCATTCCTTTCACGACGACCGTCCCTCGCGCGAGGTCGTAGGCGCATCGAACCGCAAGTTCGCTCAGGTGAACCGGATCGCGCGCCTCGATTCGCGCCGGCTTCCAGATTCCGCCCTGGACCCCATACCAGTCCTGCTTTCCGGCCAGCGACTGGCTGAATCGGCCGCCGTTGCGGTCGTCGGGGACGCGCGCGTCGACGCCGAGCGCGAACGAGGTCTTGCCGTCGAGCGCATCGGTCAGGTCGATCTCGATCGGAGTCCAGCCGTCGCCATGAACCGCAACCGCAACCTCGTCGACGAGGATTATCGATTCGTGGAACACGCCCTCCATGACGAGAACGATGCTTTTCCCCCTCCAACCCGGCGGGATTTGAACGCCGCGCCGATATCGCCCCGTCCCGTGCGCGTTGCGCAGCGCCGGAAACTGAGCCTGCCAGATCCCCGGCGAGCGGATCGTATGGCCCTCGCCGCCGAGCCGCGCCGACGGACCTTCGAATTCGAAATCCCAGACGCCGTCCAGGGTCAGCGTTGCCCGGCGTCCGGCGGCATCAGCGCGCATGTGAGGCTCCGACAAGGCCTGGAAGGCGACCGGCGCGGCCGCAGGGCGGATTATCCAAATATCCGAAAAGCTGATACGAAACCCGCAAGGCTGGGCAGGACCGAGAATGTCGCGCAATTTCCTGGTGGTCGATCCCGCGGAGCGGCCGGACGTGGTTCGCGGACTGGCTTCGCTCGCCCGGGCGCGAATATTGCGCCTGTTGCATCGGCGCCCCGGCGTCAACGTCAATGACATTGCCGAGGCGCTCAACCTGCCTCAATCGACCGTCTCGTCCAACCTGCAAATCCTCGAAAGCGCCGGACTCATTCGGACGGAAACGCAGAAGGGGCGGAAAGGCAATCAAAAGCTCTGCTTCTCCGCCTTCGACGAGGTGTTGGTGATGTTCCGCGACGACGTTGGCGGCGTCGACGCCAACGCCATCGAAGTCGCGATGCCGATCGGGCTCTATACGAGCTGCGAAGTGAGCGCCCCTTGCGGCCTGTGCTCGCCGCAGGGAATCATCGCGCTCCTCGACGTGCCGGGGACCTTCCTCGACCCGGACCGGATGAATGCCGGCCTCATGTGGTTCACGCGCGGCTTCGTCGAATATCAGTTTCCCAACAACGCCCGGCTGGTCGGCAGGGCGGTCACCGCGCTCGAATTCTCGCTCGAGCTTTCGTCCGAAGTGCCCGGGACCGCCACCGACTGGCCGTCCGACATCACGGTCGCGGTCAACGGCAGGGAGCTCGGCGTCTGGACCAGCCCCGGCGATTTCGGCGATCAGCGGGGGCTCTACACGCCCGACTGGTGGAAGCTCAAGGGCAGCCAGTACGGCATGCTCAAGAGCTGGCGGGTGACGCCGGACGGCGCGTTCGTCGATGGCGTCAGGATCTCGTCGCTGACGCCCAAGGACCTCGACATTTCCGCCCACCATTCGATTCGGCTCAGGATCGAGGTCAAGCCCGACGCGCGCCATCCCGGCGGCGTCAACATCTTCGGCCGCGGGTTCGGCAATTACGATCAGGACATCGTGCTCAGGCTCACGACCGAGGCCTGAGCGCTCCGCGCACGTCGTCGCCGGCGCCGAGGTCAGAGCGTCGCCCCCGTCGCCCCGAAGAGACGCGCGTGGCTCTGGTTGAGCCTGAGGCCGACCGTCTGGCCTGATTTCGCGTCAAGGTCGCCCTCGCCCTCGACGATCAGCTGTCCGACCGCCGTTTCGATGTAGAGGATGGTCGAATTGCCGAGGCGCTCGATGATCGCGACCGCGCCGGCGAAGGCCGCGGCTGGATCCTTCGGATCGACGACCGTCAGATGCTCAGGCCGCACGCCGAGTTCGGCCGAGCGGGCGCCGGCGCCGGCGGCAATGCCGATCTCGACCGTTCGCCCGCCCGGCAGGACCACGCTCGCCGTTCGGCCGTTGATCGCGGCTATGTCGACTGGAAAGAAATTCATGCTCGGGGAACCGATGAAGGCGGCGACGAACTTGTTCGCCGGCGCGTTATAAAGCTCGAGCGGCGAGCCGACCTGCGAAATCACTCCCTTGTCGAGCACGACGATCTTGTCGGCGAGAGTCATCGCCTCCGTCTGGTCATGCGTCACATAGATCATCGTCGTGCCGAGATCGGCGTGGAGCTTGGCCAGTTCGAGGCGCATTTGCACCCGCAGCTTGGCGTCGAGATTGGACAAAGGCTCGTCGAACAGGAACACTTCGGGCTTGCGCACCAGCGCCCGGCCGATCGCCACCCGCTGACGCTGGCCGCCCGAAAGCTCGGCCGGGCGGCGATCGAGATAAGGCTCGAGCTGCAGGATGCGGGCGACTTCCAGCGCACGCTCGTTTTGCACCTTTTTCGGCTGGCCGGCGACCGAGAGCGAGAATGCGATGTTCTGCCTGACCGTCATGTGGGGGTAGAGGGCGTAGGACTGGAACACCATGGCGATGCGCCGCTGCGCCGGTGGGACGTCGGTCACGTCGAGGTTGTCAATGAAGCATTGGCCGGCGGTTATCGGCTCGAGGCCTGCAATCATCCTGAGCAGGGTTGATTTGCCGCAGCCCGACGGGCCGAGGAGAGCGGTGAACGAACCTTTGTCTACTGTTAGGCTCAGGTCGCTGATCGCGGTGACCGGGCCATAGCGCTTGGTCACGCGCCTCAACTCGACATGCGGCGCGGCGGCCTCCCCGTTTTTTGCGGCCACAGCGCTCACCCCTTGATCCCCGCCGACAGCATGATGGCCTGGGTCACCCGCCGCTGGAAAATCAGATAGATGACAGCGACCGGCATCGCGGCGAGCATCGCGACGGCAAGGTCGCGTCCATAGCTGACGCCGAAGGCGTCGTGGACCTGGGTTATGCCGACGGTGATGTTCATCTTGTCCTCGGAGCTCACGGCCAGAAACGGCCACAGGAAGAGGTTCCATGCGGCGATGAAGGTGATGATCGCCAGAGCCGTGGTGACGCCCCAGTTCATGGGCAGGTAGATTCGGAACAGGAGCTGGAACTCGCTCGCGCCGTCGATGACCGCCGCCTCGCGAAAATCCTTAGGCACGGAATCGAAGAACTGCTTGTAGATGATGACCGTGACCGGAGCGATGAGTTGGGGTCCAACCACGCCAGCGAGCGTATTGATGACCCGGAGTTGGCTCATCAGAATGAAGTGGTTGACGATCAGCGCCGGGATCGGAATCATAAAGCTCGCCAGGATCATCCACCAGAAGAACCGCCGGCCGGGAAATTCGAGCTGCGAGATGGCGTAGCCCGCGCCGGCGGCCATCATCACCACGATGATCGTGACCGCGCCGGAGGTGATGAGCGAGTTCACATACCAAAGGCCGATCTTCGTCTGCAGCAGGACGTGAGCGTAGTTCTCCAGCGTGAAGTGCTGCGGCCAAAGCTCCACGCCGGGCCGCACGACCTCGTATTCGGGCTTGAACGTGGTCACCAGCCCCCAATAGAGCGGGAACGCCCACAGCACGGCGCCGACGACGGTGACGAGTGTGATGACGAGGCCGACAAGATCCAAATGGCGCAGGCGGGCGAGCCGGCGTGAGGCGAGCGGCGCAACCAAATCGGCGCCCGTCTCGACCGAAGCGGTCATCGGGCCCCTCGCGCTCTGAGGAGCTGAAACTGCACCACCGACAAAACGACGATGAGCACGAAAAGCACCACCGACGCCGCCGCGGCGAGACCTCCCTTGTTCATCTGAAAGGCCTCCGTGAATATGAACTGGACCATGACCATGGTCGCGCCCACCCTGCCGCCGTTGGCGAAGAGATAGACCTGATCGAAGATCTTGAGCTGGAGAATGAGGTTGATCGTGAACACCAGCACCGTCACCGGCCAGACCAGGGGCCAGGTGATGCGCGTGAACTGGGCCCAGCGGCTCGCGCCGTCGAGGCCGGCGGCCTCGTAGATTTCGGTCGAGATGTTGCGCAGGCCGGCAATGAACAGGAGGACGTTGAATCCGAGCAGCCACCATACCGTGACAAAGGCGACCGCAGGCATGAACAGCGGAATGGTGCGGAAGATCGAGAGATGCTGCCCGTTGTTGAACAATTGGACGGCGTTCTGGGCGATGCCGAAATCCTTGTCGAACATCCAGCTCCAGATGCGGAAGACGACCGAGACCGGCAGGATATAGGGCAGGAAGAAGGCGGCCAGAACGACGCTCTGCGTCCAGCCCTTCAGGCGGTTAACGCCGAGCGCCACTAGCATAGCCACGAGCGTGCTGGGCACGACCGAGAGGATGACGAAATAGACGGTGTTCCAGACGGCGACCGAAAACAGGCGGTCAGAAGCGAGCCGATAGTAATTGTCGAGGCCGACCCACTTCCCCGCCCCGATGAGGGGCGCGTCGGTGAGGCTCAGCTGCGCCATCTTGATGGTCGGATAAACGAACAGCAGGCCGTAGATGACGACGAAGGGCGCCATCAAGATGGCGGCGGTCGTGTACTCGCTCCGCTTGCTTCTGAGCATCGCCCGAGCGTCTCTGGCTCATCGCCTCGCGTCGGCCGGCATGGGTCTGCCGGCCTGCGCGAGCGCATCGCCAGAGCCTACTTGGCTTGGCCCTGAAGATCATCCCGCATTTTCTTGGCCGCGTCCGCCGGGGTCATATCGCCCATCATTGCGGGGATGACATAGTTGCCCGACGCGTCATAGACGGGCGACGCGACGCCAGCCAAAGTCGAGACCGGGTCGAAGACGGCGGTCTTGGCCAGCGACGAATAGTCCGAATTCGGCTTGAGCGCCTTGAACTCGGCGCTCTCCTGAACCGGGAGGTAGGCCGGGATATGGCCGCCGCCCGCCCACTCGAGCGAGTGCTCGTTGAACCAATGGACGGCGTCGAGCACCAGCTTGCGCTTGGCGGGATCGACCGGATTGCCGACGCGGTTCGGGATCGCGAACGAATGCGAATCCGCCCAGGTCGCGGGATGGGCGTAGAAAGTCGGGATCTGGATCGCGCCCCAGTCGAAGAGCTGGCCCTTCTTGGCGAGATCGACCATGGTCGGAACCTCCCAAACGCCGTTGATATGCATCGCCGCCTTGCCCGACGTGAAGAGGGCGATCGAGGCCGGATATTCGGTGTTCGCCGGGGTCGCGCCGCTCTTGACCCACTTCTGCATCTCGGCGAGCGCAGTCGTCGCCTTGTCGAGGTTGTCGCCGTCGAGGAATTTGCCGTCCTTGAAGAATTGGCCGTCCTGCTGATTGAGGAGGGTGTAGAAGATGCGCCACCCGGTTGCGCCGTCGTTCGGGACGGAGAGCCCGGCGACCTCCTTGGTGGTCAATTTCGCCAGCGCCGCGTCAAAGTTAGCGGCCCCGTCCAGCCCCTTCGGCTTGCCGTCGTCGCCGAGCAGGCCAGCCTTCCTCAGCATATCCTTGTTGTAGTAGAGGATGATCGAGTGGATATCGAGCGGGACGGCATATTGTTGGCCGTCCGTTCCTTGCGCCGCCTTCCAGTTGGCGGGCCCGAAATCGCTCGCCTTGATGCCCGCCGCGGCGAGTTCTTCCGGAGCGATCGGGCTCAGCGAGCCAGTCGAGATGCCGAGCGGCATCCGCGATTCATGATAGGTCATGACATCAGGGCCCTGCCCCGTCGCCGCCGAGGTCTGCACCTTGGTGTAGAACGGGACGCCCCATTCGAGCGTGGTCGCATCGATGTGAACCTTGCCGTCGTGCTCCTTGTTGAACTCGTCGAGCATCGCTTTCATGCGGACGCCGTCGCCGCCGCTGAGGAAATCCCACCAGACGATGGTTTCGGTTGCGTGCGCCGCGCCGACTGTCAACGCCGCGCTGGCCAGGGTCGCGTACAAGATTTTGCGGATCATCTCGACTTCCTCCCAAAAATGACCTGGCGGCTTCCCGCATCTCAGGCGGCTGGTTCCGAAATTGCGCCCTCGGAAAGCCTTGCCTCAGAATGCTAGCGAGGAAAACGCTAGGCGCCAAGCGCTTTCAATCTGCGAATTTGATATTGAACCTGTCACGTTGCCCTTGAGCCGCCGCCGCAAACAAGCGGCTGGACAGCGGTTCTTCCAGCATTTACATGGCAAAACGAGGCTTCGGGCCGCTCTGAAGCGCCGCTTGACGCGGACGCCGAAGCGACTCCTATATATCGAACTTCTTGATATTAACCGGAGGGAACATGCGCGCCTCGGTCACCGCCAATCAGGACTACGGAATCGCGAAAATCGACAGCCGCCTGTACGGCGCGTTTCTCGAGCACCTAGGGCGGGCGATCTACACCGGAATTTACGAGCCCGATCACAAAAGCGCCGACGCCAACGGAATGCGCAAAGACGTCATCGAGCTGGTTCGGGAATTGAAGGTTCCGATCGTGCGCTATCCCGGCGGCAATTTCGTTTCGGCCTACAACTGGGAGGACGGAGTCGGCCCGCGCAAGGCTCGGCCGACGCGGCTCGACCTCGCCTGGCACACCTCCGAGTCCAACGCGGTCGGCGTGCACGAGTTTGCTCAATGGTCCGAAGCCGCGGGCGCGGAGATGATGCTGGCGATCAATCTCGGTTCGCGCGGTCTCGATGAGGCCCGCAATTTCGTCGAATACGTCAACGGCCCGACCGGCAGCGCCTGGGGCGACCTGCGCAAGAAGCACGGCCGCTCCGAGCCGTTCGCGGTCAGGCACTGGTGCCTCGGCAACGAGATGGACGGCCCGTGGCAGGTCGGCCACAAGACCGCCGACGAATATGGCCGCCTCGCCAACGAGGTGGCGAAGACGCTCCGCGCCTTCGACCGCTCGCTCGAACTGATCGTCTGCGGGTCGTCGAATTCCGACATGAAGTCCTATCCGGAGTGGGAGCGGATCGTCCTCGAGCACACCTATGACGCGATCGACCACATCTCGCTGCACATGTATTTCGCCAATCGCGGCAAAAACACCGCCGAATATCTCGCCCTCAACGCCAAGCTCGACGCTTATATCGGCGCCATCGCCTCGACGATCGAATTCGTCCGCGCGCGAAAACGCAGCCGCAAGCGGGTGACGATTTCGTTCGACGAATGGAACGTCTGGTACCATTCCAACGTCCAGGACCGCGAGATCCTGGGCGGCGCCAAGGGCTGGCCGCATGCGCCGCGGCTGCTCGAGGACATCTACAATTTCGAGGACGCGCTCCAGGTCGGCTGCATCCTCAACACCTTCATCCGCCGCTCCGACGTGGTGAAGATCGCGTGCATCGCCCAACTCGTGAACGTGATCGCGCCGATCATGACCGAGCCCGGCGGCGCCGCGTGGCGGCAGACGATCTTTTACCCCTATTATTTCGCCTCCGCTTACGGGCGTGGCGAAGCGCTTCAGCTCAGCGTCAAGTCGCCAGGCTATGATTCGGAGGTCGCCGATAACGTGCCCTATCTCGACATCGCCGGCGTACACGACGAGGCCGGCAAGACGCTGACCTTTTTCGCCGTCAACCGGCACGGCGGCGAAACCCTAGACCTGGACGTCGACCTGCAGGGTTTCGCCGCCGCCAGGGTTATGGATCACCAGGTGATGATGAGCGCCGACCTCGAAGCCGTCAATACGCTGAAGAAACCCATGACCGTCGCGCCGAAGGCGGGCTCGGGCGCGGAGGTCAAGGACGAGCGCCTGACTGCGAGGCTCCCGCGCCACTCCTACCAGATGATCCGCCTCGCCCTCGCGTAAGGTGCTTTCGGTTCGAAACGACGCACGTTCGTCATCGCGAGTGCAGCGAAGCAATCCAGAGATCATAGGGCAGCTGCGGTGGCCCCGGATTGCTTCGTCGCCAAAGCCCGTCGATAGACGGGCGTTCTTCCGAACGCCCTATGGCTCGATGACGCCGCGCCTCGATCCCAGCCGGAAGCGCTTGAGACGCATGATCGAAAATGAAACCCGCCACAAATTTCGAGCACCCATTCCGAATCGGCCGTGATAGGTTCGCCCACATTTTTTGATCCAGGGACTCGCGCGCGTGTTGGAAAAATTCGAACGCTATCCGCTCACCTTTGGCCCGACGCCAATCGAGGAGCTCAGGCGCTTGAGCGCGCATCTCGGCGACAAGGTCGAACTCTACGCCAAGCGCGAGGACTGCAATTCGGGCCTCGCGTTTGGCGGCAACAAGCTGCGCAAGCTCGAATACATCATCCCCGACGCGATTGCCTCGAACGCCGACACGCTGGTGTCGATCGGCGGCGTGCAGTCGAACCATACCCGCCAAGTCGCCGCGGTCGCGGCCAAAATCGGGATGAAATGCCGTCTCGTCCAGGAGGCCTGGGTCCCGCATGAGGACGCGGTCTACGACCGGGTCGGCAACATCATGCTGAGCCGCATCATGGGCGCGGACGTCCGGCTGGTTGACGACGGCTTCGACATCGGCGTCCGCAGGAGCTGGGAGCAGGCGCTGAAGGATGTCGAGGCTGAGGGCGGACGCCCATATGCGATTCCGGCCGGCGCCTCGGTGCACAAATTGGGCGGGCTCGGCTATGTCGGCTTCGCCGAGGAGGTGCGCGCGCAGGAGCGCGAACTCGGGTTCGCGTTCGACTATGTCGTCGTCTGCACGGTCACCGGGTCGACCCACGCCGGCATGGTCGTGGGATTCGCCAAGGATGGGCGGCAGCGCAAGGTCATCGGAATCGACGCCTCCGCGACACCGAAGCAGACCAAGGCGCAGGTGCTCGATATCGCGCGCAAGACGGCGAAGCTGGTCGAGCTCGGCCAAGAGGTCGACGACGACGACGTAGTGCTGATCGAGGACTACGCCTATCCCCGCTACGGCGTGCCGTCTGAGGAGACCAAGGAGGCGATCCGGCTCGCGGCGCGCCTCGAAGGCATGATCACCGACCCAGTCTACGAGGGCAAATCGATGCAGGGCATGATCGACCTCGTAAAGAAGGGCTTCTTCCCGAGGGGATCGAAGGTGCTGTTCGCCCATCTCGGCGGGGCGCCGGCGCTCAACGGCTACGCCTACGCATTCCGCAACGGGTGAGGCGGCAATGACCGGCTGGACCTGGACGCCGGTTTTTCGAGATCGGCCGACGACCCCTTCTCTTCGCCGATCGCCGCGAGGGCCTGTTCGAGATAGTCGCTGAACGCGCGCGCCCTTTGCGATGGGCGGCGGCCGGCGGGGAAGACGACGTAGGCCGGGACTGGATCGAGCGCGTAGTCGGTGAGGATTTCGACCACCTCGCCGGAGGCGAGCGCATCCGCGCACATCCAGCTCGACCCGCTGGCGACGCCGAGACCCGCGACCGCGCAGGCGACGACGCCCGCCGCCGAACGCGAATGGACGCGAGGACTGACCGCCTGACGCTCGATCCGGCCGTTGCGGCGCCCCACCCAGGTCTCGTCGCCGGGATCGGCCGGACCGCCGATGAGGTCGTGTCGGGCAAGGTCGGCAAGGCTCGCCGGCGCGCCGCGGCGGGCGAGATAGGAGGGCGCGGCGATGAAGAGGCGCCGTGCGCTCTCGAGCTTTCGGGCGACGAAGCTCGAATCCGGCAGGTCGCCAATTCGGAGCGCGAGATCGGCGCCTTCGGCGATGAGATTCTCATAGCGGTCCGACATCATCAGATCGATCTTGAGAAGAGGATGCAGGGCGAAGAAAACCGGAAGCAAAGGCACAATGCGCCAGGCGCCGTAGCCCGGCGGCAATGCGACCCGCAGCACGCCGGACAGACGATCGGCGCCGCGCGCCGCGCTTTCCGCGTCGTCGATCGCGAGGAGGGCGTCGCGCGCCCGAGCAAGCAACGCCTCACCAGCGTCGGTGGCCGAGACCTGCCGGGTGGTGCGGACCAGAAGCTTGACCGTCAATCGGCGCTCGAGCGCCGCCATGGCGCGCGACACGGAAGGCTGGGACTGGCCGAATTCGCGGGCCGCTTTGGAGAAGCTTCCGCTCTCGACTACCCGCACGAACAACGCCAGCTGCTGCAGTCGATCATTCATGCGCCAATCGAATATATCATATCGCCCGCCGAGCAATACCCTTCGCCATTCGCATTACCTAACTCTCGACGATTGAAGCCTTCCGGCGCCGAACCCGGCCTGGCGGGAGGGATCATGAGGAGCATGACAATGGGTGAACTGAGCGGGAAAGTGGCGATCGTCACCGGGGCGTCCAAGGGCATCGGCGCGGCGATCGCGCGGCGCTTCGCCGAAGCGGGGGCGGCGGTCGCCGTCAACTACGCGTCGGATAAGGCCGGCGCGGAGCGGGTGGTCGATGAGATCGTCGGCAAGGGCGGCAAGGCGGTCGCCATTCAAGCGAACGTCAGCAAGAGCGCCGACGTCACGCGGCTGTTCGCCGAGACGAAGACGAGGCTCGGCGCGCCGAGCGTCCTCGTCAACAATGCCGGCGTGTTCTCTTTCGCTCCGATCGAGGCCGTGACGGAAGCGGACATAGAGAGGCAGTTCGGCACCAATGTGCTGGGCACGCTGCTCGCGACCAAGCAAGCGGTCGCCGCCTTCGACGGCGCCGGCGGCAGCATCATCAATCTCAGCACCATCGCAAGCGTCAATCCGGTGCCGAACTCGGTCGTCTACTCCGCCTCGAAGGCGGCGGTCGACACCATAACCCGGGCGCTCGCCACCGAACTTGCGCCGAAGAACATCCGCGTCAACGCGATCGCGCCGGGAACGACAGAGACCGAGGGTCTGAAGACGATGGGACTGACGATGGAGGCCGCCAAGGCGATGGGCATGGTCATGCCGATGGGCCGCATGGGCCAGCCCGACGACATCGCCCGGGTGGCGCTGTTCCTCGCCTCCGACCAGTCGTCATGGCTGACAGGGGAGCGAATTACGGCCTCAGGCGGACAGCGATAACGGAGCGCGCGCCGGCTTCCGCCGAGCCGGCGGGACCGCCATGTTCAAGCCGCGGTCGCGTGGTTTTGTCCTCGCGTGCGCTACGTTTCAGCGCCGCCAGGATCGCCATGGGACGCTTCGCTTCGACCGTCGCCTATTACGAAAACGCCCGTCCGCCTTATGGCGCGGCGTTCTTCACCGCCGTCGCGCGCGAGCTCGGATTCAACCGCAGCCAGCGCCTGCTCGACATCGGCGCCGGGCCGGGCTTGCTCGCGATCGGCTTCGCGCCTTACTGCAGCGAGGTGGTCGGCGTCGATCCGGAGCCGGCGATGGTCGAGGCCGCCCGGTCGGGAGGGGCGCGCGCCGGCGTCGCGGTCGAATTCATCGACGGCCGTTTCGAGGACCTGGCCGCGGGCCTCGGCGCGTTCGACGTCGTCACGATCGGCCGCGCAATCCACTGGCTCGATCCCCGTCCCGCGCGAACGGCCCTCGATCGCGTAGTCAAGCCGCTCGGCAGGATTCTCGTCTGCCACGCCTCGAGCGTCGACGACGGCCGCAACCCCTGGCTTGGCGCCTTCAAGGCGATCCGCAACCGCTGGAGGGACGATCGCCCCAAGCGTGATCGCGACGTCTTTTTCGCCGGCGGGCCGTTTGTCCCGCGCGGGACGATCAGCGTCGAGACGGCCGCCACATTTCCCGTCGAACGCCTCGCCGACCGAATTCTGTCGATGTCGACCTCATCGCCGGAGCGGCTCGGCGACAACGTCCCGGCGATGAGGAACGCAATGCGCGAGGCGCTCGCGTCCTTCGCGACCGAGGGCGAGATCCTGGACATCGTCGAGGCGCAGGCGGAAGTGTTCGAGCGCGCTGGAAAGCAATAGGCCCCTGCCTGGCGCGTCGTATTCCGGCACAGTCGAGAACGCGACAATGCGTCCGTCGTTCAATGCAGCGTTTCGATCGCGAGGGCGATGCCTTGGCCGCCGCCGATGCACAAGGTGACGATACCGCGTTTGAGGCCGTCCCGCCGCATCGAATGGATGAGCTTCGTGGCAAGCACCGCTCCCGTCGCCCCGATCGGGTGGCCATGAGCGACGGCGCCGCCTTCGACATTGACGATATCGTCGGACAATCCAAGCTCCCGCGCCACGACGATGGCGATTGCCGCGAACGCTTCATTGATCTCCGCGCGCTCGATCGAGCCGATCTCCCAACCGGCGCGCTGCAACGCTTGTCTGACAGCCGGGATTGGCCCAAGGCCGAACATGCCGGGCTCGACCGCCGCAATCCCGTACGAGACGAGCCGCGCGGTCGCGGCGAGGCCGCGCCTTTCAGCCCAGGTCTCGTCCGCGAGCACCATGGCGGCCGCAGCGTCGTTCAGCCCGGGCGCATTCCCGGCGGTGATGGCGCCGTTCGGGCGGAACGCCGGCTTTAACCGCGCGAGCGCTTCCAGCGTGGTGTCGGGCCGATTGCCTTCGTCCTTGTCGAATTGTGTCGGTCCCTTCTTGCCGGGAACTTCGACCGGCGCGATCTGCGCCTTGAAATGACCGGCCGCTTGGGCACGCGCGAAATGCTGTTGCGAGCGCAAAGCCCAGCGGTCCTGGGCGTCGCGCGTGACCTGATATTTCTCCACCAGGTCCTCGGTATGCCAGCCCGAGTGCTGGCCGGAAAAGGCATCGTTGAGCCCGTCGCGAAGCACGCTGTCATAGAGCTGCCCGTCGCCCAGCCGGTAGCCCCAGCGACCGCGCTCCACGAGGTATGGCGCCTGATCCATGTTCTCCATGCCGCCGGCGACGGCGACGTTGGCGTTGCCGAGCAGAATCTCCTGCGCCGCCGACACAATCGCCTGCGCCCCCGAACCGCAGACGCGGTTCACGGTCATGGCTGGGACCGTCACCGGCAGGCCGGCGTGAACCGCCGCCTGACGCGCCGGATTCATCCTGACACCGGCCTGAACGACGTTGCCCATCGCCGCAGTCTCGACCTCCTCGGGCTTGAGCCCCGCGCGCTCGACGGCGGCGCGGATGGCGACGGCCCCGAGATCCGGCGCTGGGACGTCCTTGAGACTGCCGCCAAAGGCGCCGATCGCGGTGCGGACCGGTTCGGCAATGACGATTGAACGTGATGACATCACTTGATCCCCAAGTTTGGCGCGCCGCTCGCGCTTAACGCGAACTGCGGGCCGCAGCCGGCGAGGACATCGGTTGTCCGCGGGCACGCGCGCTTGACATTATGCGTATATGCGCACAAGTAGGCGTATGTACGCCCACAGTCAAGAAGGAGAAAGTGGTGACGTCGGACGCGCTGCCCCGACTTGAAGAGTGCACCTGCCTGGCGGTCCGCCAGGCGGCGCGCCACATCTCGCAGTTTTACGACCAGCGCCTGGCCGCGGCGGGTCTGCGCACCACCCAATATTCGATTCTCGGCAAACTGAGACGGCTCGGGCCGATGACTATCAACGCCCTGGCCGATGAACTTGTGATGGATCGGACCACGCTTGGCCGGAACATCCTGCCGCTCGAACGTGAAGGTCTTATCAGCGTCGCGCCCGGGCGTGCGGACCGCCGCAGCAAGGAGCTGCGATTGACGGAGGTCGGCATCGAACGGTTGCGGGCGGCGCGCGCGGGTTGGAGCGAGGCGCAAGCCCGATTCGCCGCGGCCTTCGGCGACGAACGCGCCGCCGGATTGCGCGCCTTGCTGCGCGAAGTTTCGGCGACCAATCTCCCGGCCGTGTCCGGCGTGACCGGCTGATCGACCCGCGGCTATGCGTTACCCCGCAGGGGCCGGCGCTGTCTTCCCTTCGAGGCCGAATCTGGCGCGACCTGATTCTCGACCGCGTGGAAGCTCAGTCGTCGCCTCACACCGTCAGCTTCCGCCGGACCTCACTCTCGTTCATGGATTCGCGCGTGCCCGCGAGCACGACCGCGCCGCGGTCCATGACCGCGTAATCGTCGGCGATGTCGCGCGCCCATTCGAAATATTGCTCGACCACCAGGATCGCCATCTCGCCCTTGCGGCGCAGATGCACGAGCGCGCGGCCGATGTCCTTGATGATCGACGGCTGGATGCCTTCGGTCGGCTCGTCGAGAATGAGGAGCTTGGGATGCGTCACCAGAGCGCGGCCGATCGCCAGCTGCTGCTGCTGGCCGCCGGAGAGATCGCCGCCGCGCCGTCCGAGCATGTCGTTGAGAACCGGAAAGAGACTGAAAATCTCGTCGTCGATCGCGCGCTCGTCGCGCGGCAGGCCGGCGAATCCGGTCTGCAGGTTCTCCTTGACCGACAGCAGCGGGAAAATCTCGCGCCCCTGCGGCACATAGCCGAACCCGAGCCGGGCGCGCTGATGCGGGGCGAGCGTTCGAACCTCCTTGCCGTTCCATTGGATCGAGCCGGAGGCGATGCCGTGCTGGCCTACGATCGCGCGCAATAGCGACGACTTGCCGACGCCGTTGCGGCCGAGTACGCACAGGATGCGGCCGACTTCGGCCTTGAGGGAGACCGAGCGAAGCGCCTGCGCCGCGCCGTAATAGAGGTCGATGCGATCGACGTTCAGCATGGACTCACCGGCCGAGGTAGACTTCGACGACGCGGGGGTCCGCACTGACCTGATCGAGCGTGCCTTCGGCGAGCACGGCGCCTTCATGCAGGCATGTCACCTTGACGCCGAGCTCGCGGACGAAATGCATGTCGTGCTCGACCACGATCACCGAATGATCGCGCGCGATTTCGCGCAGGAGATCGGCGGTCGCCGCGGTCTCGCTATCAGTCATGCCGGCGACCGGTTCGTCGACCAGGAGGAGCTTCGGGTCCTGCGCCAGCAGCATGCCGATCTCGAGCCATTGCTTCTGCCCGTGCGACAGCGATCCGGCGATGCGCGCCCGGTGGTCGGTGAGCCGGGTCGTGGCGAGAATCGCGTTGATCGTTTGCAGCGTCTCAGAGTCTTCGCGCCCGAACAGGGTGGCGCGCACGCTGCGCGGCGCCTTGGTCGCCAGCAGCAGGTTATCCTCGACGGTGTGGTTTTCGAACACCGTTGGCTTCTGAAATTTGCGGCCGACCCCGAGCGTGGCGATCTCGGCTTCGTCGAGCTTGGTCAGGTCATGCCGGCCGTCGAACATCACCTCGCCCTCGTCGGGGCGGGTCTTGCCGGTGATGACATCCATCATCGTCGTCTTGCCGGCGCCATTGGGGCCGATGATCGCGCGCATCTCGCCGGGCAAGAGCACTAGCGACAGGCTGCGCAGCGCCTTATAGCCGTCGAACGACACGCTGACCCCGTCGAGGTAGAGGAGCGTCTGGGTCAGGCTTGGACTGCCGGCTTCGCTCATGGTTCGGCGCCTTCCTCGACCGCATCCACGGAAACGACCTCGCGCGGTTTCGGCTCGCTGCCTCTGAGCGCGAGGCCGAGCAAGCCCTTGGGCAGGAACAGGGTGCCGAGGACAAACAGCAGGCCGAGGCCATAGAGCCAATATTCGGGGAACGCGCCAGTGAAATAGGTCTTGGCGAAATTGACGGCGATGGCGCCGATCGCCGCGCCGATCAGCGTCCCGCGGCCGCCGACCGCGACCCAGATCGCCGCTTCGATCGAGTTTGCGGGAGCGAATTCGCTCGGGTTGATGATGCCGACCTGCGGCACATAGAGCGCGCCGGCGATCCCCGCGATAATGGCCGAGACGACGAAGGCGAACAGCTTGTAGTTCTCGACCCGATAGCCGATGAACCGCATCCGGCTTTCGGCGTCGCGCACCGCCATCAGCGCCTTGCCGTATTTGGAGCCGATGATCGCGCGCGACACCGCGTAGGCGAGGATGAGCGCGATGGCGCTGGCCGAAAACAATGCAGCTTTGGTCGACGCCGCTTGAAGCGAGAAGCCGAGCAGATCCTTGAAGTCGGTCAGGCCATTGTTGCCGCCGAAGCCGAAGTCATTGCGAAAGAATTCCTTGAACAGGGCGAAGGTCATCGCCTGGGTGATGATCGAGAGATAAACGCCGGTGACGCGTGACCGGAACGCGAACCAGCCGAAAGCGAGCGCCAGCAGTCCCGGAACCAGCACCACCATCAACATCGCGTAGGGGAACCAGTTGAACCCCCACCAGGCCACGGGCAGCTCCTTCCAGTTCAGGAACACCATGAAATCCGGGAGAATCGGATTGGCGTAGACGCCGCGGGTCCCAATCTGCCGCATCAGATACATGCCCATCGCATAGCCGCCGAGGGCGAAGAACGCGCCATGGCCGAGCGACAGGATGCCGCAATAGCCCCAGACGAGGTCGAGCGCGACGGCCAGGATCGCATAGCAGAGATATTTGCCTAGCAGCTGCACCAGGTATGGCGGCAGGTAAAAAGCGGAATCTGGCGACACCACGAGCGACAGCAACGGCACCAGGATCGCCGCAACGATGAGGATCGCGACAAAGCCGAGACCGAGGTGATCAAGCCGCGCGCTCATGCCTCCACCGCCCGGCCACGGAGCGCGAAGAGCCCTCTCGGCCGTCTCTGGATGAAGAGGATGATGAAGATCAGGAGCACGATCTGGCCCTGGACCGCGCCGATCAGCGGCTCGAGCAGCTTGTTGGCGAGCCCGATCAACAGGGCGCCGAACGCCGTGCCCCAAAGGTTCCCGACGCCGCCGAACACGACGACCATGAAACTGTCGATGATGTAGCCCTGGCCGAGGTTGGGGGAGACGTTGTCGATCTGCGACAGCGCCACGCCGGCGATCCCAGCGACCCCCGATCCCAGCCCGAAGGCCAGCATGTCGATGCGCGCGGTCGAAATGCCCATCGACGCCGCCATGCGGCGGTTCTGCGTCACCGCACGCATCTGCAGGCCGAAGGGCGTCGCGCGCAATACGAGCTGCAACCCGATGAAGACGACCGCCGACAATACGATGATCCAGAGCCGATTGGTGGTGATCGACAGCCCACCGATCTCGAACGCCCCCGACATGAACGGCGGATTGCTGACCAGACGATTGTTGGCGCCAAACAGGCTGCGGACCAATTGCTGCAGGATGAGCGAGACGCCCCAGGTCGCGAGCAGCGTTTCGAGCGGGCGGGTGTAGAGAAAGCGGATCACGAGACGCTCGATCGCGATGCCGACCGCGCCCGCGACCACAAAGGCGAGGGGGATGGCGAAAGCGAGCGACCAATTCTGCAACGAGGGCGGCAGGAGCGTCTGCACAACATAGGTCGAATAGGCGCCGAGCATCACCATCTCGCCGTGCGCCATGTTGATGACGCCCATCACGCCGAAGGTGATCGCCAAGCCAATCGCCGCCAAAAGCAGGACCGACGACGCCGAAATCCCGTACCAAAGGTTCTGCGCCACGCCCCACAGGGCGAGACGGGTATGGATCGCGCTCAGAGCAGCTGCGGCGGCGCTCTTCACCGCCGGGTCGGTGGCCTTCTGGGCGATCCCGTCGATGAGGCTTTGCGCGTCCTGGTCGCCGCGCTCCTTCAGCGTTGCGATCGCGGACAGACGGTCTTGCGGCGAAGCGCTGTCGCTGGTGGCGAAGATCGACGCCTGGGCGAGCTTCAAAGCGGCGACGACACGCGGATCGCTTTCCTTGCCGAGCTGGGCCTGAAGCGCCGGCAACGCCTTTGCGTCGTGGGTCCTGAATACGTCCTCCGCCGCAGCGAGGCGCTTTTCCGGGTCGGGATTGGCGAGGGTCAGCGACCCCATCGCGCCTTCGATGGCGCTTCTAAGCGCGTTATTGACGCGGACCTTTTTGAATGCGGCCGCGTCGAGGCCTTGAACGGGCTCGCCGGTCTTGGCGTTGAGAAGCACGCCGGCGACCGTCTTGTAGGCCACGAGATGATCGGCGGGATCGATCAGCAAGCGATTGTCGCCGAGCGCCTCCAGAATTGCTGCGGCCTGAGGCGGCGCCTCGGCCGCCAGTTCGCCGATCGCAGCCTCGGTTTGCGGAAATTTGTCGTCGAGAAATTTCGCCAGTGTGTCGTCGACCGCGTCGGCGCGGGCGGTGGTCGCGAAGGCGAGCAGCGCCAGGACGCCGAGCGCACGCAGGGCGCGTAGCGCAAAGCCGCGCGCGAAATCATGGGCGGCGAGACGACAGTCGTTCGACGACGTCATGACTCTCCTTTCAACTGCGGCGCTCGATTTCGGTCGGCTCTCATCTGGCGGCGGAGTCCGGTGGAAAAATTCGCGCCCGCGATGGTCGCATGGAGTCCGTTGAGGCCGCACTCGATCATCGGGAGGGGGACCATGCCCCTTCCCCGCATAAGGCGTTCGAAAGAACGGGCCACGCGGGAGAAGGGGAGGGTCGACTCTTTTCAGCGTCGCGTCAACCGCCGCACTTGCCGGTCTTGACGTTGAAGTTGCCGCAGGACATCGGCGGACGCCAATCGGCGATCAGATCGCGCGAGCCCTCGAGATAGGGCGACCATTCCTGCGCCACCAGCGTGCCCGGCGTCTGCCAGACCGTGTTGAGCTGGCCGTCGGCCTGGATCTCGCCGATATAGACGGGCTTGGTGATGTGGTGGTTGGGCATCATCGTCGACAGGCCGCCGGTGAGGTTGGGAACCGCGACTCCGATCATCGCCGGGATCACCTTGTCCGCGTCGAAGCTTTGCGCTTTCTCGACCGCCTTCACCCACATGTTGAAGCCGATGTAATGGGCCTCCATCGGGTCGTTGGTGGTGCGGTTCGGCTTCTTGGTGAACTCATGCCACTTGGCGATGAAGTCCTTGTTCGCCGGGGTGTCGATCGATTCGAAGTAGTTCCACGCGGCGAGATGGCCGACGAGCGGCTTGGTGTCGAGACCGGCAAGTTCNNTTGGCGTCGCCGTTGATGGTCGAGACGACCGCCGTCTTTTTGCCGGCCGAACCGAAAGCCTTGATCTTCGAAACTTCGGTTTGCCAGTCGGAGAACCCGAACGGCGTATAGTTTATCATGACGTCTTCGTCGGGCACGCCTTTGAGTTTCAGATAAGCGGCGAGGATCTTGTTGGTCGTGCGCGGATAGACGTAGTCGGTGCCTTCGAGCACCCAGCGCTTAACCGAGCCGCCGTCCGGGCTCATCAGATAGTCGACGGCCGGAATCGCCTGCTGATTGGGCGCCGCCCCGGTATAGAAGACGTTGCGTTCCGATTCCTCGCCCTCGTACTGAACCGGATAGAACAGCATCGAATTGAGCTCTTTGAACACCGGCAGCACTGATTTGCGCGACACCGAGGTCCAGCAGCCGAACACGACCGAGACCTTGTCCTTTTCGATCAGTTCCTTGGCCTTCTCGGCGAACAGCGGCCAGTTCGACGCCGGATCGACGACCACCGCCTCAAGCTTCTTGCCGAGCACGCCCCCCTTCTTGTTCTGCTCGTCGATCAGCATCAGCATCACGTCCTTGAGCGTGGTCTCGCTGATCGCCATGGTGCCGGACAGCGAATGCAGGATGCCGATCTTGATCGTATCGTCCGCGGCCATGGCCGCAGGCGCCCCGAACGCAAGCGCCCCTCCCAGGGCTGCGCCGGCCGCGCTTAGAAAAATCCGTCTCGTCAACGACATGTTCAACCCTCGTCGCTTGCGCCCGTTGAGCAGGGCGGCGGAAGCTCGACCCCAACTGGAGCCGGAGCCGACTTCGCAACGAGCGTGCCACCGATTCTCCAACGATTCGCGTGGGTAGGCGCCGGAAAATCGAGCGGCGGCGCCAAAGAATTGATCATTGGCGTTGAACGGCGGACGGTTATTCGCCTCAGGGCTCGGCGGCGCGGTAGCCGACGCCCGGCTCGGTTTTGACGATCGTCGGCGCGGTCGGATCGCGTTCGATCTTCGCCCTGAGCTGGCCGATGAAGACCCTGAGGTACTGCGTGTCCTCGCCATGCGCCGGACCCCAGACCGCGGCCAGGATCTGGCGATGGGTGACGACCCGGCCGGCATTTCGAAACAAGACGGCGAGCAGGTCGTATTCTTTCGGCGTCAACTTGATCGGCGCCCCGTCACGGGTGACGAGCCGCTTGTCGAAATCCATCGCGACGCCATCGATCTCGATCCGCTGGGCCGGCTGCGCCGCGTGCGCGGCGTGTCGCAGCGCGGCCCTGAGCCTCGCTGTCAGCTCGCCGATGCCGAATGGCTTCTCCACGTAATCGTCGGCGCCGAGATCGAGCGCCTCGATCTTCTCCGCCTCACGATCGCGCGCCGAAAGGACGATGACCGGCGTAGTCGAGAACTGCCGGATGTCGCGCAGGACGTCCTTGCCGTCCCGGTCGGGCAGGCCGAGGTCGAGCACGATGAGATCGGGCGCCCCGGTCGCCGCCAGCCGCAACGCCTGCGCGCCGGTTTCCGCCGTTTGCACCCGGAAGCCGGCGGCGCTGAGCGCGACGCTGAGAAACCGCTGAATCTGCGGCTCGTCGTCGACCACGAGAATGCGGGGCTCGTTCATGCGGCAGGCCTCGGCTCGGCGGCTGTCGCTTGCGCGGCGGGAAGGCGCATGACAATTCGGGTTCCGCGCCGCCGCACCGCCGGGCTTTGGGCGACGATCGCGCCGCCCATCGCTTCGACCAGCCGGCGGGAGATCGACAGGCCAAGGCCGGTGCCCGCCTTGCGCCCGTCGGCGCGCCCGCCGCGGTAGAATTTCTCAAAGATGCGTTCGAGTTCGCCTGGCTTCACCCCAGGGCCCTCGTCGGTAACGCTGATCACGACCTCCGCGCCCTCCTGGCGGGCGTGAACGATCGCGCCAGCCTCGCCGGCATATTTGTGCGCGTTATCGAGCAGATTGAACAGCACCTGCTCGAGCAGCCTGTCGTCGCCGCGCACGAAAGGCAGGTTCGGCGCGAGGCTGACGCGCACCGGCTGGCCCGGGAACGCCTTACGGCTGCGTTCGACCGCGCCCTGCACCACGTCGGCGATCGAGACCAGATCGCGATTGACCTTGAGCCCGCCGGCTTCGATCCGCGACATGTCGAGCAGATTGGCGACGAAGCGCGCGAGGCGCGCCGTCTCCTCTTCGATCGAGGACAGGAGTTCGAGCCGTTCGGACGGGCTCATCTTGTCGCCAAACGCCCGCAGCGACGTCGCGGCGCCGGCAATCGAGGACAGCGGCGTGCGCAGGTCGTGCGAGAGCGAGTCGAGCAGCGCATCTCGGACCTTCTCGTTTTCCTGCATCGTCGCCGCATTCACCGCCTCGCGCGCCAGCAGCGCCCGATCGAGCGCGATTGCGGTCAGATCGAGGATCGCAGTCAGCGCGCGCTCATCCTCCGCCGTGATCGGCTCGCCCGCCAAATGCGGCTCGAAGCCGCAAACCGCGATCGGCCCGCGCGCGGCAACCAGGGGCCGAAACTGATAGGCGATCCGGGGGAGCGTGCCCGTTCCCCAGCCCGCGGGCTCCTTTTTCTGCTGCGCCCAGCGCGCGGCGCCGAGAGCGGCGGGGTCGAGCTGGGCGTCGGGCGGCCAGGCGGCGCGAATCTGCAGGTCATCCCCTTCCGCGACCAGGAGAACGATGCGGCCGCCGAATGTCGAGTGCAAATGCGCTGCGGCCGCCCACAGGACGTCGTCGGGGCTCGACGCGCCGGAAAGCTTGCGGGAGTAATCGTAGAGCGACTGCGTAACCTCGGCGTTCCTGATCACCGTCTCCCGTTGGTCGCGAATGCGCCCGGTCAGGGATCCGGCGAATACCGCGACGGCGAGAAAGATAAGCAGCGCGAACAATTCTTGCGGTTGCGCCACCGTGAACGTGTAGACCGGCTCGATGAAGAAGAAATTGTAGGCGGCGAACGAAGCGAGCGAGGCGATGACCGCGGCGCGGGTGCCAAAGCGCACGGCGCTGAACAGCACCGCGGTGAGGAAGATCATCGACAGATTGGGAAGCTTGAGAACCGCGATGAGCGCATCGCCGACCGCGACGGCGCAGGCGACGGAGACGAGCGCGCCTGCGAGTTCGACGCCAAGCCCCCTGCGGCTGAGAAGGGGCCTCAGGCGCGGCCACAGCGATGTCTGCGCCTCTTCGCCGGGGACGACGTGGATCTCGATTCCGCCGGCATGGCGCATCAGCGCCTCCGGCAACGACCGGCCTAAAATCCGCCGGAACAATCCTGCCCGCGACTGGCCGAGCACGATCTGGGTCACGTTTTCGCGCCGCGCGAGCCTGAGGATCTCGGTCGTGTAGTCGCTGCCCTGGAGCTGCATCGCGTCCCCGCCCAGACGTTCAGCGAGACTAAACACCTTGGCGAGCTGGTTGGCGCGCTTCGCGTCGGCCGCCTGGCCGATCGTCTCAACCGTCACGGCGGTCCAGGGCGCGTTGAGTCCGGTCGCGAGCTGGCTCGCGCGCCTGATGACCCGCTCCGACACTTCGTCGGGGCCGACGCAGGCGAGCAATCGCTCCGAGGCCGCCCACGGGCCTTCGATCGCCTTCTGGCGCAGATAGTCGACCATCTGGTCGTCGACCCGATCGGCGGTGCGCCGCAACGCCAGCTCGCGCAAGGCGGTCAGATTGCCGGGGGTGAAGAAGCTCTGGGTCGCCCGCCGCGCCGTCTCCGGCACATACACCTTGCCTTCGTTCAGGCGTTGAATGAGCTCATCAGGCGTCAGATCGACCAGAACGACGTCGGTGGCCTCCTGCAGGACCCGGTCGGGAACGGTCTCGCGCACGACGACGCCAGTGATGCGCGAGACGACGTCGGCGAGGCTCTCGAGATGCTGGATGTTGAGCGCGGTCCAGACATCGATGCCGGCGGCGAGCAGCTCCTGGACGTCCTGCCAGCGCTTGGGATGACGGCTGTCGGGAGCGTTGGTGTGCGCGAGCTCATCGACAATGATCAGCTTGGGCTTGCGCGCCAGCGCCGCATCGAGATCGAATTCCTCGATTTCGCGGCCGTGGTACTCGACCTTGCGCCGCGGCAGGATTTCGAGCCCATGAACGAGCGCGCTCGTCTCGGCCCGGCCATGGGTCTCGACGAGGCCGACGACGACATCGACGCCTTCGTCCTTGAGGCGCCGCGCGTTCTGCAACATGGCGTAGGTCTTGCCGACGCCCGGCGCGGCCCCGAGGAACACCTTCAGCCGGCCCGCAGTCTCCCGGCGGAACGCGGCCAGAAGCGCGTCCGGATCAGGTCGTCCATCGTCGGGTCGGCTCGCTGCGGCCATCGGCGCTCGTCAGGGGTCATGACGACTTTAGCTGATCCAGCGCCAAATTCAGCTCCAAAACGTTCACCCTCGGCTCGCCGATCAACCCCAGAAACGGAGCTTCGATCGCGGCGTCGACCAGGGCGCGCACCTTATCCTCCGAAAGTCCGCGTGCCTTGGCCACCGCACCGACCTGGGCCAGGGCGGTTTGCGGCGACACGTGGGGATCCAGCCCGGACGCCGAGGTCGTGACGGCGTCAGCGGGAACCGGGCCCGGGCCGGCCATCGCTTGCCAGGCCGCGACGCCGCCCTTCACCCGGTCGACGAGCTTCTGCGACGTCGGGCCGAGATTGGAGCCGGACGAATTGGCCGCGTTGTAGGGCGCATCGATTGTCTTCGTCGAATCGTTGGGGTCGGTGTCGGTGGTGGCTGACGGGCGCGGGTGGAAATAGCGGTCGCTCTTGAACCATTGACCGATCAGCGCCGATCCGACGACGACGCCGTCCTTCTCGACCAGGCTCCCGTTGGCCTGGTAGGGCATAGCGATCTGCGCGATCCCCGTCACCGCGAGCGGATAGATGAGGCCGGTGAGGACGGTGAAAAGAACGAGGAGAACGAGCGCGGGACGCAGGTGCTGAAGCATGGCCGATCCTGATGGTTAAGCAAGATGGAGGGCGGCGACGACGAGGTCGATCGCCTTGATGCCGATGAACGGCAGGATCAACCCGCCGAGGCCATAGATCAGGAGATTGCGCCGGAGCAGGGCCGCGGCGCCGACCGGCCGGTAGGCGACGCCTTTCAACGCCAGCGGAATCAAGGCGATGATGATGAGCGCGTTGAAGATCACCGCCGACAGAATCGCCGACTGCGACGAAGCAAGCCGCATGACATTGAGCGCGCCAAGCGCGGGATAGGTGACCACGAACATCGCCGGCAGGATGGCGAAATACTTGGCGACGTCGTTGGCGATCGAGAAAGTGGTGAGGGAGCCGCGCGTCATCAGCAGCTGTTTCCCGATCTCGACGATTTCGATCAGCTTGGTCGGATTGGAGTCGAGATCGACCATGTTGCC
>PLUH01000163.1 GCA_003164825.1 Hyphomicrobiales bacterium | reverse complement strand
AGCCGCTCGAAGGCCTGCCGCCTGAGGCGCGCATCGGGACCTGGGTGATGGAGTGGTACTGGAACCAGCCGGCCGTGTCGCACGTCGCCGAATTTGTCGAAGCGACGAAGAAGCGCACCGGCCGCGTGCCGACGGCCCGGACCTGGTTCGGCTATGTCTCGGTCTGGACCTGCGCCCTCGCCGCGGCCAAGGCCAATTCGCTCAAGGCGCTCGACATGGCCAAGGCGCTCCAGGACTTTCATTTGCCGCCCGAAATCGCGCTTGGGCCGAACCCAGCCTTCTACCGCGCCGGCCAGAACCAGCTTCTCGCGTCGCTGTTCGTCGGCGAAGCGCAAGCCCAGGGCTCGGCGCCGGACGATCTGTTCAAGGTCACCAAGGTGGTCGACGGCGCGAAAGCCGCAGGAACCCTCGAGGAGAGCGGCTGCAAGATGACGTGGCCGACGTGAGCGCCCCGCGAGGAGCAGAGGGCTGTCCGCCGCCGCCCGCCTTACCGCGAACAGCGAATTCTGCCGCATGACTCAAGTCGTCCTGTTCAATGTCTTCAACGGCCTGATCGTCGGCGCGTTCTACGCCTTGATGGCGCTCGGCCTGTCGCTGATCCTCAACCTGAGCGGGGTCATCAATTTCGCCCACGGCGGATTCCTGGCGCTCGGCGCCTATCTGGCGTTCACGCTCATTCCCTTTATCGGCTTCTGGGGCGCGCTGATCGTCGCCCCCCTCCTCACCGCCGCGCTCGGCCTCGTCATCGAACGCCTGTTGATCCGCCCGCTCTATGGCGGCGATCCGCTCTACGGCCTGCTCCTGACGTTCGGCCTCGCCTACATCTTCGAGGACGCTACGCGCTTCATCTGGGGCGCGCAGAGCCTGCCGTTCCAATTGCCAGCCTTTCTCACGACCTCGCTCTCGAGCCAGTTCTTCTTTGTCACCGGCTATCGGGTGTTCATGATCGTCATCGTCGTGGCGGCGGTCGGCGGATTGTTCGCGGTGCTCAATTACACCCGCCTCGGCATGCGCATCCGCGCCGGCACGCGCGACCTCGACACGGTCTCGACGCTCGGCGTCAATGTCCGGGTCCTGCGCAGCCTCAACTTCGGCATCGGCATCTATATGGCCGGCCTCGCCGGAGTGCTGGCGGCGGGCCTCCTCGGCCTTTCGCCGACGATCGGCGCCAATCTCATCATGCCGAGTTTCGTGGCGATCATCGTCGGCGGCCTCGGCAGCCTGCTTGGAACGCTGCTTGGCGGGTTGATGATCGGCGTCGCCTCGGGGCTGGCGGCAGTCTATTTTCCCTCCGCTACCGAAGCGGTGATCTATGTGATGATGGGGCTGGTGCTGCTCATCCGGCCCCGCGGCCTTCTCGGCGAAGAGGGGCGGGTCCATTGAGGCCCGCGCGGCACCGCGCTCGGGCCTTTGACGCCGCCGTCTGCCTCCTGCTTCTGTTCATGCCGTTCTGGATGGGGGCGATCGGCGGTTACACCGAGCTTGCCACACGCATTATCGTGATGGGGCTCGCCGCGATGTCGCTCAACTTCCTGCTCGGCTTCACCGGCGTCCTGTCGTTTGGGCATGCCGCCTATTTCGGCCTCGGGGCCTATGGCGCGGCGATGGCGATCAAATACCTCGACGCCGGCACGCTGCCCGCGATCGGGCTCGGCGTTGTCGTGGCGACATTCGCCGCGATGGCGATCGGCGCGCTGATCGTCCGGCGTCGCGGCGTCTATTTCGCCATGGTCACGATCGCCTTCGGCCAGGTGTTCTACTTTCTCGCCTTCCGCTGGAACGCTGTCACCGGCGGCGACGACGGCCTGACCGGATGGCACCGCCTGCCGATCAATTTCGGCTTCGCGACGCTCGACATTTTCGGCAACGACAAGGCGTTCTACTATTTCGCCCTGGCGGTGTTCGCGGTCTCAGTCGCCGCGATGGCGAAGCTGATCGATTCGCCGTTCGGGCGCTCGTTGACCGCCATTCGCGAGAACGAGCGGCGGGCGCGGTTCCTCGGCGTGCCGGTCGAATTCCACATCTGGCTGTCCTTCGTGATCTCGTGCCTATTCGTCAGCGTCGCGGGCGCGCTCTACGCGCTGCTCAACAACTTCACCGATCCGCGCGCCCTGCGCTTCGATCTCTCCGGCAACCTCGTCATCATGGCGGTCCTGGGCGGCATGCGTTTCTTCTGGGGCCCGCTGATCGGCGCGGCGATCTTCGTCGCGCTGCAGGATTACGTCTCCAGCCACACGGAGAACTGGATGTCGGTCATCGGTCTTGTGTTCGTGCTGGTGGTGCGCTTCTTTCCGCGCGGGGTTTTG
Source organism: Hyphomicrobiales bacterium (assembly GCA_003164825.1). Taxonomy (GTDB): domain Bacteria; phylum Pseudomonadota; class Alphaproteobacteria; order Rhizobiales; family Beijerinckiaceae; genus Roseiarcus. Next base: position 9,099 of record PLUH01000163.1, on the reverse strand, counting down.
GGCATGCTGCGCGGGGGAGCCAAGGCGTGACCGTTCTTCAGGTCAACGGCGCCTCGAAGCGCTTCGGAAGCCTGGTCGCCATCGACGACGTGTCGCTCACGATCGAGCCGGGCGAGCTGCGGGCGATCATCGGCCCGAACGGGGCCGGCAAGACGACGTTCTTCAATCTCGTCAGCGGCCTCTTCGCCCCGACCGCGGGCTCGATAAAGTTCGATGGTCGGGATGTCACCGCCCTTCCGCCGGAAGAGCGGGTGCGGCGCGGCATGGCCCGCACTTTCCAGATCACCGAGATTTTTCCCGAGCTCCCGGTCGCCGACAACATTCGCGTCGCTGTCGAGATCGCGGCCGGCTATCGGCTGAAGCCATGGCTCGGCGCAGCAGCGCGGGCGGTCGTGGCGGCGCGCGTCGACGAACTCCTCGACATGGGCGGATTGTCCGACAAGAGCGACGTGCGCGCCGGCGCGCTGTCGCACGGCGACCAGCGGGCGGCGGAAATCATGATGTCGCTTGCGCTGCGCCCCCGCCTCCTCATGCTCGATGAGCCGACAGCGGGGATGGGCGATCAGGAGACCTATGACATCGCGCGGCTGATCCGGCGCCTGCATCGGCAGGAGGGGCTGACGATCATGCTGATCGAGCATGATATGCGGGTCGTCTTCAACCTCGCCGACCGCATCATGGTGCTGGCGGAGGGGAGGGTGCTCGCCGAGGGCGCGCCGCAGGAGATCGCCGACAGCGACAAGGTCCAGGCCGCCTATCTCGGCAAGGCGGCGGCATGATCGCGGTTCGAGCCGACGCCATCCATGCTTTCTACGGCAAGAGCCATATCCTCCACGGAGTCAGCCTCGAAGTGCGCGAGGGCGAGATCGTCGCGCTGCTCGGCCGCAACGGCGCGGGGAAGACGACCACCTTGCGCTGCCTGATCGGCCTCACCCGGCCGCGCACCGGCGCCGTTGCGCTGTTCGGCGCCGATGTGACCGGATTTCCGCCCTACCGGATCGCCGAAGCCGGCGTCGGCTATGTGCCGGAGGGGCGACGCATCTTCGCCAATCTGACCGTGGACGAGAACCTCCTGGTCCCGGTCGAGCGGCCCGGCCCGTGGACGGTCAAGCGCGTCTACGAGGCATTTCCCCGCCTCGCCGAGCGCAGAAGCAACAAAGGCGCCCAGCTCTCGGGCGGCGAGCAGGAGATGCTGTCGATCGCCCGCGCCCTGATCTTGAACCCGAAGCTGCTCATGCTCGACGAGCCCTCGCAGGGCCTCGCGCCGTTGATCGTCGAGGATGTGTTCAGAATTGTCGCCGCGGCGCGGCGCGAAGGCGTCTCGGTCCTCCTGGTCGAGCAGAACGTGCGCGCCGCGGTCGAGATCGCCGACCGCGCCTATGTGCTCGACGACGGGAGGATCGTCTACGAGGGCGACGCGCGGACGTTCGGCGCGGACGAGAAGCGGGTGCGCGAACTCGCCGGCGCGAGCGCCGAGAAATGGGACATGGACGGGTAGGGGGCCGCTCTGTAACCGCCGGCGCGCCCTACTTCATCAGATTTCGCACAAGCCCGCGTTTGTCTGTCGGCCGCCGGAGCGCCGCGTAGCCCAGCCCGCCGAAGCCGATCAGCATCATCGCCCACGTCCCGGACTCCGGGACGGCGGGGGCAACGCCGGGACTGAAGACGATCTGGTACTGGGGCGCGTCGGCGAAGCCCGAATCAATCATAAAGGCAGGATCGACGGCTGCAGAGGCCGATGCCAGATTCCCATCGCAGGTCCTCGTGCCATATTCGTCTTGAGCGCCGCAAAGTGCGAAAGCGAGCGCGTCCAAGCTCACGCCGTAAATGGTGTTCGGGAAGAGATCGATGACATCGAGGCGCCCGCCAATCGTCAAGCCGAGCGGCGCCCAGCCGAAACCGATCCCTCCGGCAAAATTGATGGCGGTAAACCAGAGAGCCCAGACGCGCCATTGATCGGCCCGAGGTCGCGAGCGCTGGTAGAGGAGCCTGAGCGTGAGTTTGCATAGGGCGCAAACTTGCAGGTAGCCGACCCAGGCGACCCCTGTCCAAAGCTCGACGAATCCGAGAGAGCCCATGCCTGCCGCAAGAATCACCGAAGCGACGGCCGCTGCGCCGACCCCGACGGGGACCGAGCCGAACAAGGCCTCGATCTGGGCTACGCCCAGGCGTCGCCGCGTCTCGTCGGCGGTCATTGGCATGACGCGCGCCTCCTTGCGATCGCACCGGACGTCCCGATCGAGGGCGCCTCGAAGCATCGGCGTGACGGATCGCAACCTTCAACCGCCGCGGCGACGGCGTCCCGATCCGACGGCGCCGGCAGCGCCCTGCATAGATGGGCGCCTCGCCGCAGCGCTTTCACCGCTAGCTCCCGCAATAGAGCGCAAGCAGCGCCTCCTTCTCGCGCGCGGCGATGTCGCCGGCGCTGAGCTCGGCCGCGCCGACGGGCGCGGATTCACTCGCGCCAAGGAAGGCGCGGATGGCGTCGGGGGCAATGACGGCGTGCGGGGCGGCGAGCGCGACCCCGGCGACGCGCTTGGGTGCGCCCTCGATCGGCGCCACCAGTCCGACCAGCGCGCCGCGCCGATCGAACACCGGTCCGCCGCCGCCGCTCGCCTCCACTGCGGCGACGATGGCGGGTCGCGCCTCGCCGCCGGATAGCGAAGCCGGGCTCGCGGCGAGGCGCGGTCCGGCGAAACCGAGCACGACGACATCCGGCCCCGGCGCGCCGAAGCGCGGCGGTTCGCCCTTGGGGCCGAAATCTCCGGCGATCATCGCCAGATTGGTCGCCGCGTCCGTCCGCTCGACCCGTACCGGCTTGCCGTCGACCGTCGGGTTCGGGCAGTCGTCCGCCTTGAGCGCCGTCAGCGCCCTGCCGGGCGCGACGACGAGCGCCGTCGCCGCCGGCGCGGGATTGGGCGCGGGCGGAGCCGAGCCCGATCCGGGCGCGACGGCGGCGCCGGTCGCGGCGCTGTCAGCCGGCGTCGTGGCGAGCTGCGGAAACGGCTCGAAAGAATTGGCGACCGCGAGCGCGACCCGATCGAGCTGAGCGGCCTGGGACGAGGGATAGGCGAAGGTGAAGCCGCGGATCGGCGGACTCGCCGCCGCGTTCTTGTCGAATCGTGCGTAGAAGTTCGACGCTCCGTCCTGCCCCGAGACGACGAAAAAGGCGTCGGGCTTGATCGCCTTGTAGGCAATCTTGCGGGCCGGCGTCACGGCGGTGAGGCGCGCGTAGAGGGCGCTCAAGTCGGGGTCGGCGCTCGAGGCGAACTCAAGCCTCACTCCGGAGCGCGCGCTCAGCAATATGGCCGGCGCCCCGATCCTCCCGCCGCTCTTGGCGTCGCTGACGATTCGGAACCCGACCGCGTCGCGCGCCTTCTGGGCGCTGGCGAGCAACGCCTGGAGCTCGAGCGCCGACAGCGCGCCGTCGGCGGGCGCCTTGGCGCTCGCCTGGAAGGCGAGAATCGCGTCGCGGGTTCGCCGGCCGAAGTCGCCGTCGACCACGCCATTGTAGAATCCGAGCCAGACCAGCGCGTCCTGCGCCGCTTTGCGGGTTGACTCCGGCAAGGCCAGGAACGCCGCCTTCTGCGCCGCCAGCGCAGCATCGGCCGAAGAGGCCGACGTGGGTGGAGGCTGGGCGTCGGCCAACCGGCCGGCGACGAGCAGGATCGTGAGGGCCGCTATAGCCCGGGCAATAACCAAACGAGAGCTCGTTCGTTGCATGCTTTGCCTCTGAGCAGGCGATTGTGGTCGAGCTCATCGATCATGCTACCATTCAGGCCGCGGCATCAACACTCGTCGCTAACCTCCCGCCGCAAGGCTATGCCGGCGCGGCGGGCCGCGGCGCATCGCCCTGGGAGGCGGACCCATGCTTCAGGCTCTGCGCTCGCTCGCTGTTCTTTTGCTCCTGGTCGCGACCGCCGCCGGCGCCGCCGAGATCAAGCCGTTCGCGCGCGAGGACATGGCGAGCGATGCGGTGCGCCTGACGGAGGCCTTGCGCATCGCTACGGCTTCGATCGGCGCTGAGGTCAAGGACAAGACGCCAGATCAGTTGCGCAAGGGAGCCGCCGCCGCGGTCGCCAAGGCCGACTTCGGCGCCGCCGAGAAGCTCGCCGGCGCGGCGATCACCGCCGCTCCCAAGGACCCGGCCAACTGGCTCGCTTACGCTGACGTCGCGGTCAAGGCTGACGATGCGAAGGCGGATAACCGCTATGACCTCGTCACCCGCGGGGCGACCGCCGCCTATGCCGCGTATCTGCGCTCGACGACGCCCGACGCGCAGGCCGCGGCTCTCGCCGTGCTCGCCGATCTCCTGGCGCGCCACGAGCTGTGGCGCCCGGCGCTCGACGCGCTGAAAGCTTCGCTCGACCGGCGCGACGCCATCGACGTGCGCAAGACCTACGAGGCGATGCGGGACGAGCATGGCTTCCGCATTCTCGATTACAAGGTCGACAATGAATCGACCTCGCCGCGCGTCTGTTTCAACTTCTCCGAGCAGCTGGCGCGCAAGACGGATTTTTCCCCCTATGTCGCGGTTTCCGGGTCGTCGAACACCGCGATCTCGAACGAGGACCAGCAGATCTGCGTCGAGGGGCTGAAGCACGGCGAGCGTTATGCGATCGTGCTGCGGCAGGGCCTGCCCTCGGCGGTCGGCGAATCTCTGCTGAAGTCAGCCGATTACGAGATCTACGTACGTGACCGCTCGCCGCAAGCGCATTTCGCCGGTCAGGCATACGTGCTGCCGCGCCAGGGTCAGCAGGGCGCGCCGCTCGTCACCGTCAACACGTCAAAGGTCTCGATCGACGTCTATCGCGTCGGCGACCGCAACCTGCTGGCGACCGTCAACCGCGACGATTTCCTGAAACCGATCGATTCGTCGCGGGCCGAGGAGATCGCATCGCAGGATGGGGCGAAAATCTGGAACGGCTCGATGGACGTCGCCTCCGCGCTCAACCAGGACGTCGTCACCGATTTTCCGGTTCTCGACGCGGTCGGCAAGCTCGAGCCCGGCGTCTATGTCATAACCGCGCGGCCGTGGAAGGGTTCTGCCAACCCTGCCGACTCGGACCAGGGCGAGACTGTGCAGCTCGCTGCGCAATGGATGGTGGTCTCCGATCTCGGCCTGTCCGCGATCTCCGGCGATGACGGCGTGCACGCGCTCGTGCAATCACTGGGCTCCGCCGCGCCGCTCTCCGGCGTGGCGCTTAAGCTCGTCGCGCGCAACAATGAAGTGCTGGCGGTGAAGACGACCGGGGCCGACGGGCGGGTCGATTTCGATCCGGGCCTCGCGCGCGGCAAGGGGGGCTCGGCGCCGGGCCTTGTGGTCGCGACGCTCGGCGACGACTACGGCTTTCTCAGCCTCGCCCAGAACGCCTTCGACCTCACCGATCGCGGGGTCGCGGGGCGCGATCCGCCGGGCGGCCTTGACGCGTTCCTTTATACCGAGCGCGGCGTTTACCGCTCCGGCGAGACCGTGTTCGTCACCGCCCTGCTTCGCGACTCGAAGGGCGTGGCGAAACCGGGCCTGCCGCTGACGCTGATCGTCAAGCGGCCGGACGGGGTCGAGTACAAGCGCGCGACCCCAGCCGACGAGGGGCTCGGCGGGCGCTCCTTCGCCATCCCGCTGCTCTCCGGCTCGGCGGCGGGAAAATGGTCGATCGAAGCCTACGCCGACCCGAAAGGCGACAGCATCGGCCGGGTCGAGTTCCTGCTCGAGGATTATATTCCCGAGCGGCTCGACTTCACCCTTAAGCCGATGAAGCCGATTATCGATCCCGGCGAACCGGTTGAGCTCTCGCTCGACGCGAGGTTCCTCTATGGCGCGCCGGCGAGCGGGCTCGACGTGACGGGCGCCATCCGGCTGCAGGCGGTCGAGGGCGCGGCGCTGAACGGCTATCCCGGCTATGTCGGCGGTCTCTCCGACGACGATTTCACCACCGTCGAAAGCCAGTTCACCGACAAGGTTCAGACCGACGCCAACGGCCACGCCGACCTTTCGGTCGAGCTGCCCGAAGGCTCGAGCACCCGCCCGCTCGAGGCCAAGCTGATCGTCGACGTCGCCGAGCCGGGCGGACGCACGGTCGAGCGCACCGTCACCCTGCCGGTCCGGGCGAAGAACGTGACGGTCGGCGTCAGACAAGACTTCGACGCGTCGTTGAGCGCCGGCGACGTCGCGAGGTTCCAGGCGATCGCCGTCGCGCCCGACGGCGGACGCGTCGCGCGGAAGGGCGCGGAATGGTCGCTCTATCAGGTGACCAACGACTACCAGTGGTTCAACGCCGACGGCCGCTGGAGCTACGAGCCGGTGAAGTCGTCGAAGCGCATCGCGAGCGGAACGGTCGACATCGGCGCCGACGCGCCGGCCATATTCATGAGCCGCGTCGGCTGGGGATCGCATCGGCTCGACATCAAGACGCTGGACGGGGAGGAGACGAGCGTCGCCTTCGACGTCGGCTGGTCCGGAACGGCGAGCGCCGACACGCCCGACAATGTCGTCGTGACGCTCGACAAGACGAACTACGCGCCCGGCGAGGAGGCGAAGCTTCGCATCGCCTCGGCCTTCGCCGGCAAGGCGACGGTCGCGCTCATCGGCGATCATGTCGAGCGCTTCATCGACGTTGATCTCGTCGCCGGCGACACTGTCGTGCCGTTCCCGGTCGGCGCCGACTGGGGGCCGGGCGCCTACGCCGTGGCGCTGACCCACCGCCCGCTGGACGTCAGCGCCAGGCGCATGCCGGGCCGCGCCATCGGCGTCGCCTGGTTCGCGATCGACCGCGACGCGCATAATCTCGACATCGCGCTCGACGCTCCGCAACTGGCGCGGCCGCGCCAATCGATGACGGTTCCGGTGAAGGTCGCGGGCCTCGCGCCGGGCGACGAGGCGTTCGTGACCGTCTCGGCGGTCGATGTCGGCATTCTCAATCTGACAGGGTTCAAGACGCCCGACCCGGGCGGCTATTTCTTCGGCCAGCGCAAGCTTCCGGTCGAGGTTCGCGATCTCTGGGGCATGCTGATCGACGGCATGCAGGGCGCAGCCGGGACGATCCATTCCGGTGGCGACACTGGCGGCCTCGAAGGCAATCTGCCGACGCAGGAACCGCTGGCGCTGTTCTCCGGCGTCGTCAAGCTTGACGGCGAGGGCAAAGCCACGGCGTCGTTCGATCTGCCGGCGTTCAACGGATCGGTGCGGCTGACCGCCGTCGCGTGGTCGAAGGACAAGGTCGGATCGGCTCAAGCCGACGTGACGGTGCGCGATGCGGTCGTCGTCGCCGCGACCCTGCCGCGCTTCCTCAATGTCGGCGACCGCTCAGAAATGCATATCGACATCGACAATGTCGAGGGCGAGGCGGGCGATTACACGCTCGACCTCGACATTCATGGGCCGCTGACCGCGGACGCGGACGCGATGAGGAAGACGGTCCGGCTCGATCCGCATCGGCGCCAGTCGCTGTCGATGCCGATCACGGCGGCCGGCGTCGGCTCGGCCGGACTGGCCCTCAGGCTGACCGGGCCGAACACCGATCTCACGCAACAATTCAAGCTCGCCCTCGCCTCCGGCGCCCCTGATTCCTACCGGCGCACGGTGACGCCGCTGCCGGGCGGCGCGACTACGACCATTTCCGGCGACCTCATCGCCGACTTCATTCCGGGGACCGGTTCGATTGCGATCTCGGCTTCGCCGTTCGGCGCCCTCGACGCGCCGGCGCTGCTCCTGGCGCTGCAACGCTACCCTTACGGCTGCTCGGAGCAGACGGTGAGCGTCGCCATGCCGCTCCTTTACGCCAACCGGCTGGCCTCGATCGAGCATCTCGACATCGATCCTGATCTTGACGGGCGGATCAGGCAGGCGATCGAGCGCGAACTCAGCCGCCAGAGCGCGAGCGGCGCGTTCGGCATGTGGAGCGCCGACAGCAACGATGACGATCCCTGGCTCGACGCCTTCGTGACCGATTTCCTCACTCGCGCCCAGGAGCGCAATTTCGCGGTGCCGCAGCAGGCGTTTGATCAGGCGCTCGACCGGCTGCGCAACGAGGTCGTCAACGCGCCGGAGCCCAACAAGGACAACGCCGAGGCGTTGGCTTACGCGCTCTATGTTCTCGCCCGCAACGGGCGCCCGGTGATCGGCGATCTGCGCTATCTCACCGACGCCAAGCTTGAGGCCTTCGCAACCCCGCTCGGCAAAGCCCAGCTCGCCGCGGCGCTGGCCATGCTCGGCGACCGGGCGCGCGCCGGCAAGGCGTTCGGCGCCGCGCTCGACGCCCTCGACGCCGAGCGGGACGAGGGCGTCTCACGCCCCGATTACGGCTCGCGGCTGCGCGACGCCGCCGCCGTGCTCGCGCTCATTGCCGAGGCCAATCTCGGCGGCGACATCGAGGGGGACGCGATCGCGCGCGCCGGCGCCGTCCTCGAGCAGGCGAGGGCTCAACGCTCGATCACCAGCACCCAGGAAAACAACTGGATGGCGCTCGCCGCCGAGGCGCTTGTCCAGCATGAGGCCTCGAGCGAGTTCAGCGTCGATGGCCAGCCGGTGAAAGGCGCCCTTTATCGGCGCTTCAGCGGCGCGGCGCTCGCGGACCGTTCGATCGCGGTCGCCAATGCCGGTGAGACCCCGGCGCAACTCGTCGTTTCCGTCTCCGGCGCGCCGGTTGAGCCCGACCCCGCCGTCGCCAACGGCTATGCGATCGAGCGCACGTTCTACAGGCTCGACGGAACGAGGATCGACCTCAACAGCATCGCCCAGAATGAGCGCGTGGTGGTGTCGCTCAAGGTGACGGAAGCGCAGGCGCGATACGCACGCCTGCTGGTTGTCGATCGGCTGCCCGCGGGGCTCGAGATCGACAATCCGGCGCTGGTCGACGGCGGCTCGGTCGAGGCCTTCGCGTGGCTCACCAAGGACGTCGAGCCGACGCACACTGAATATCGCGACGATCGCTTCGTGGCGGCGTTCGATCGCGCCGACGGCCAGTCGGCGTTCATCACTATGGCTTATATCGTCCGCGCGGTCGCGCCGGGCCATTACGTCTATCCGCCGGCGACCGCCGAAGACATGTACGACCCCGAACGTTACGGCCGCACCGCCTTCGGCGAACTCGAGGTGAC
>PLUH01000049.1 GCA_003164825.1 Hyphomicrobiales bacterium | reverse complement strand
CGTCGAGCCGGACCCGTTGCGCGTCTTTGTCGATCGCCTCGACGGAAGCAAGCAATGTCGTCACGTCCCGGCGCTTGCGCAGGAGGTGCCGGATCGGCCAGGCGATCTCCGACGGCGCGAGCGACGCGGTCGCGACCTGATAGAGAAGCGGCTGAAACAGATGATGATTGCGGCGGTCGATGAGGGTGATGCGGACCGGCGCCCCGGCGAGCCGATGAACGGTTTCGAGCCCGCCGAATCCGGCGCCGATGACGACCACGTGATGGGAGCTGGCGGTGGTCCGCGTCGACATCGGCTGCGATCCTTGGCGGCTGCCGAGACGCCGCNNATCTTGCCATTCAGGCAACATCGGGGGCGCGGGAACCGTTTCGAGCACGGAAGAGATTCATTCCGCCGCTATGCGGGTCACGGATTCAGTCGTGGCAGAGAGGGGCCGCCGAAGTCCCGGCCGTGACGCCTTCCCGGAAGTTGACAGCAAAATTTCTCTTCCGTTTTACCGAAACACGTGCTATCGTGTTCTCGTTGACCAGAAAAAGTTACGCGTGAACGCGCAGTCCGGTCCGGCGCGGCTGGCGACACCGCGGCGGACCGCGTGCCGCCGGGGATGGATTCAAAGCGCCGAGGAGGCCAAATTGACCGCAAGTCCTTGAAAACTCCGGATTCGCGGAAGAATACGGCGTTTGGATTTTGTTGCGCCAGCTTTTGATTTTGTTGCGGCGGGCTTTGATTTTGTTGCGGCCGGCTTTGCTATTGTTGTGGCCGGCTTGGAAATTGTTGTGCGCGGGATCGGCAAATCTTGTGTTTCACGTGAAACAACTTGCCGGTCCGGCCGCCAGGCTCCCACTCGCGCGACAAGACTTGCGGCCGGCCTCCACTACCCTCAGGCGTCAGACATGGCCGCCGTAGGTCCCGAGCCCGCCGACCAGCCAAAGCACGATGAGGATGATCAGGATCAACCCCAGCACGCCGCCGAGCCCCGGCCCGCCATAGGTGCGGTAGCCGTAATATCCGCCCCCGCCGCCGAACAGCAGGACCAGGATGATGATGAGGAGCAGAAGGCTCATGGGTAACTCCCGCAGGATTTGATCGATCCTCCGGCGGCGCCGGAGCTTTCACCGAGCCGTAAACGCGCGGCGCCAAGCTTTGGTTGCAGCGAAGCCGTAATTTTGTCAGGCTTTCGCGGGCGAACGCAGGCCGACTGAAGCCCGCCAAGTCCCAGGATGGCGGACTACTGCGTCGGAACCACGGTCCTCATCCTGAGGAGCCCGCTCAGCGGGCGTCTCGAAGGATGTGAAGGGCTGGCCGGCTCAGCGCGCACTGGAGCGTCCTTCGAGGCCGCTTCGCGGCGCCTCAGGACGAGGGGGGTAGGTTGGCGGTTTCGGATGCTCGAGCCCGTTCCATGCGGCGCTATCGGATCGCGGTCATTCCGGGCGACGGGATCGGCAAGGAGGTCATTCCGGCCGGTCTCGAGGCGCTGAAGGCGGTCGCGGAACGGGAGGGCGGGATCGAATTCGCCTTCGACCGCTTCGACTGGGGATCGGACCTCTATCGCGCGACCGGCCTGATGATGCCGCCCGACGGCCTGGCGCAGATCAAGGACCATGACGCGATCTATTTCGGCGCCGTCGGCTCGCCGGAGGTGCCCGATCACATCAGCCTCTGGGGCCTGAGGCTCGCGATCTGCCAGCCGTTCGACCAATACGCCAACGTTCGTCCGGCCCGGGTGCTGCCGGGGATAACGAGCCCGCTCCGCCAGGTGACCGGCCCGGAGCTCGACTGGGTGATCGTGCGCGAGAATTCGGAGGGCGAATATGCCGGGGTCGGCGGGCGCGTCCATCGCGGCCTGCCGCTGGAGGTCGCGACCGATGTCTCGATCATGACCCGCGCCGGGGTCGAGCGCATCTTCCGCTTCGCCTTCGCGCTCGCGCGCTCGCGGCCGCGCAAATTGCTCACCATCGTCACCAAGTCGAACGCCCAGCGGCACGCCATGGTGATGTGGGACGAGATCGGCGCGGAGATCGCGCGCGAGTTTCCCGACGTCGCGTGGGACAAGATGCTGGTCGACGCGATGACGATGCGGATGACGATCAAGCCCGCGAGCCTCGACACGATCGTCGCCTCGAACCTGCACGCCGACATCCTGTCCGATCTCGCGGCGGCGCTGGCCGGTTCGCTCGGCATCGCGCCGACGGCCAACCTCAACCCGGAGCGCCGTTATCCATCGATGTTCGAGCCGATCCACGGCTCCGCGTTCGACATCGCCGGCAAGGGGATCGCCAATCCGATCGGCTCGTTCTGGACCGGGGCGATGATGCTCGAGCACCTGGGCGAAAAAGCCGCCGCCGATCGCCTGATGCGGGCGATCGAACGCGTCACCGCCAACCCTTCGCTGCACACGCCCGATCTCGGCGGCGCCGCGACCACCCGCGCGGTGACCGACGCGACGATCGCGGCGATCCACGGCGAGAACGCCTAGCCGGCGAGGCTTTCTCGACCGACCACGGAAGGTGTAGTACACGTAACGGATGATCCGGTCCTGGGGGAACGGCGCGACGCGGCGATTCGCGGAGGTCGGGAAGAGCAAGCTTTCCGGCATGAACGTTGATGTTGCAGAGAAGCGGCTTGCCGCGCTTGAGGCGGCGACATCGCTGGCTGACTTGACCCCCTTGAGGGCGATCGGCTTGCACAAGCTGGCCGGGGCGCGGAAGGATCAATGGGCTGTGACCGTCAATGGGCCATGGCGCATCTGCTTTCGCTTCAAGGATGGCGACGTGTGGGATGTTGAAATTGTCGACTATCACTGACGGAGCAAGACGATGAGACCGGTCCATCCGGGCAGGATCCTTAAGGACGAAATTGAAGAGCGTGGCCTCTCAGCGAACGCGCTCGCCATCGCCCTGCGGACGTCGTCGGGTCGCATCACCGATATCCTGAACGGCAAGCGAGGGATCTCGCCGGAGACCGCAATGCGCCTTGCCCGCTATTTCGGCAACAGCGCCCGGTTCTGGCTCAATTTACAGGTCGCCTACGAGCTGGCGACTGCCGAGGCGGAACTCGGCGAGCGAATCGCGTCTGAGGTGACGCCGGCCGCCGCCTGACGGGCCGGCTAGCCGATCGCCTCCCGACGGCTTCGTTGTCGTAGACAACTCTTCGGTCCCTCGCTCATAGTCGACATCGTCGTCAGAAGCTGGGGATCGCACGCGTTTGAACAAGGCCAGATTGCCGGACATCGGCTTCGAATCCTACGACAGCATGGAAGGTCTCATCGCCATCGATCCGGGCGGGCCGCCTCGGCAGTTCGACTCGTGGCCGCGGGCGAAGCTGATCCATGCGGTCTATCCCGGCGTGCTCGTCGCCGGCACCATCGCCCTGGCGTCGACGTGGCTTGCCCAGCATTACACCGCGCCGGTGATGCTGTTCGCGCTTCTGTTCGGGATGGCGTTCCACTTCCTGCATGAGGAAGGCCGATGCGTGGCCGGCATCGAGTTTACGTCGCGCTCGGTGTTGCGCGTCGGGGTCGGCCTGCTCGGGGTGCGCATCACGCTCGGCCAGATCGCTTCGCTCGGCGCCTGGCCGGTGGCGACGGTGATTGTCGGCGTGACGACGACGATCGTGTTCGGGTTCCTGCTCGCGCGACGGCTCGGCTTGTCGCCGATGTTCGGCGTCCTCTCTGGCGGCGCGGTCGCGATCTGCGGCGCTTCGGCGGCGCTTGCGATCGCCTCCGTCCTGCCTCGCAGCGAAACCCGGGAGCGCGACACCATCCTGACCGTGGTCAGCGTCACCGCGCTGTCGACGCTGGCGATGATTCTCTATCCCGTGTTCTCGACGTCGATCGGCCTCGACCACAAGCAGGCGGGCATCTTCATCGGCGGCACGATTCATGACGTAGCGCAGGTCGTCGGCGCCGGCTACACGATTTCGAACGAAACCGGCGACATCGCCACCTATGTGAAGCTGCTCAGAGTGGCGATGCTGCTGCCGGCGGTGTTCGCGATTTCGTTTCTCATGGCGCGACACGGCGGCCACGGCGCGGGCGCGCGGGCGACGCTGCCTCTGTTTCTGGTCGGCTTCGCCGTCCTCGTGGTCGTCAACTCGTTCGGTCTCATGCCGTCATTTGTCATTGGCATGGCCAACGAGGCCTCGCGCTGGTGCCTGGTCGCGGCGATCGCGGCGTTGGGCATGAAGACCTCGTTCAAGGCTCTGTTCGCCGTCGGATGGCGGCCGGTCGGACTCATGG
>PLUH01000305.1 GCA_003164825.1 Hyphomicrobiales bacterium | reverse complement strand
CGACGAGCCGCCTCCTACGGGCGTCCAGCCTATCGACGGAGGCGCTGTTGGGAACGCGCCCGGTCAGGGCGTAGGGGACGAAGGGCTGAAAGAGCTTGCCGAGATCGCGACCCTCGTTCGGGCGGCTGACTATGGTCCCGACCGCATCCGTATCGACCCCTCCGTCGTGCGCGGGCTTGAATATTACACCGGCCCGGTCTTCGAGGCCGAGCTGACGTTCGAGACGCCGGGCGAGGACGGCAGGCCGATCCGGTTCGGCTCGGTCGGCGGCGGCGGGCGCTACGACGGGCTGGTGGCGCGGTTTCGCGCCGAGCCGGTTCCCGCGACCGGCTTTTCGATCGGCGTCTCGCGCCTCTTGGCGGCGCTGCGAGCGATAAAGAGTCCAATCGTCGCAGCGGCGGAAGCGCCGGGGCCGGTGGTGGTGCTCGCGCTCGACCGCGACGAGGCGTCGATGGCGAATTATCAGAGGCTCGTTGCGAGCTTGCGCCGAGCGGGGATCGCGGCCGAGCTCTATCTCGGCACGGGTGGAATGAATGCGCAGCTCAAATACGCCGACCGCCGCCGGAGCCGGGTCGCCGTCATCCAGGGCTCGAACGAACGCGACGCGCCGGGCGGGCCGCAAGTCACGATCCGCGACCTGAAGCTCGGAGCCGAACTCGCCAAGGCGACCAAGGACCGCGCCGACTATCTCGAATTGCGCAAACGCGCGCAGTTCTTCGCGCCCGAAGCCGAGTTGGTCGAGCGCGTGCGCGAGGTGCTGGCGCGGGAATAGGCGCCGACTCCATCGACCGGAATTTCCAGACGGCGGCGCGCCTCCAGAGTGGTCAAGGACGACCGGCGTGCGGAGCCTCGACATCGGCGACGAGCAACTTGCCGCTTGGCGGCGCCGCTGGGTCCAGACCGACAAAGGATGGGGCCGTGAGCATGAAAAGCGTGCGTCCGTCGCTTCCGCCAAGCATGCAAGCGTAGCAGGGCTGTCCAGTGTCGATCACTTCAAGGACATCGCCTCCGGGCCTTATGAGCGCGCATTCCGGGGCGCGTGGATTGGCGATCCAGATGTTGCCGTTCGCGTCGAGTGTGATCCCATCCGGAACGCGCGCAAATGTTGGCGCCCACACCCGGCGGTTCAAAAGCGCTCCGCCGGCGCCAAGATCAAAGGCGGTCAGGACGCCGGCCAGCGTTTCCCCGACGATCAGCGTCTTTCCATCCGGCGTGATGACCGAACCGTTGGGAAAGTGCATTTCGCTGGCGGCGACGCTGACCTCGCCGTTCGGCGACACATAGGCGAGTTTCGCTGTGACGTGGTCGGCGAATACCTGCTCGCGGCCACGGGTCATCATTTCGTGTTCGAGATCGAAACCGAAATTGCCGACATAAGCCTCGCCGGAGGGGCCGACCACCATGTCGTTGCAGTGGAAGGTCGCGATGGCGCTCAGGTCGGCGTGAAGACTGGTCGTTCCGCTTCTAGCGCGCCGGAGGATCTGGCGCTTCTTCATCGACACGACGAGCATCGAGTCGTCCGGCATCCAGCCGAGGCCGGAGGGCTGGTCGTCAATGGTGAATTCGGTGCGCAAATCACCGCTCAGAGACGTCGACCTTACGGCATGCGCCGGGAAGTCGCTGAACCAAAGGCGGCCGTCGCGCCAGCGCGGTCCTTCGCCGTAGTAAAACCCATCCGCAAGAACGCGTGTCGTTCGCGACATGCTTTTTCCCTATCCGCCTACGGACCGGCAATTCGATCAACGCGCTTCACGGAGCCGAGCATTCGAACGAGCCCGCGCTTTCCGGATCGCCGCCTGAATATTTCGCGTACTTTGGCCAGGCGCAAAGCGGGCGGGTGCGGTTGGGGCTCCACGAGGCCGGTATCTCCTTGTTCGCCGGATCGACAGTGGCGATGATCCGGTCCGGCGCCTTGCCTTTCTCGACCCAGTCGACCAGCGCGGTCAGAGCATCGAACTTGTCGAGCGCGAGGCCGTCAGCGCAGTGAGTCATCCCGGGGACCGCGAACAGGCGGACGTCGACATTGGCCTTTCCGTCGAGATTGGCGTTCAGCTTCTCGTACCAGCGGATCGTGTCGTCGATCGAAAACACCGGGTCCGCCTGGCCGTGATAGATGATCATCTTGCGGGCCAATTGGCGGAATTGCGCCAGCTTCGGATCGTCGGCGTCCGGCGGGGTCATGAATTCCATCGCCGACTGAGGAAAGGCATCGGTCGTGGCGTAGATTTTCGGTGCGTCGCGGTCGAAGTCGAACGCGAGAAGCGACTTCATGAGCGCATCCGTCGAGCCGGCGACTGGAGTCGGCGGGGTGGTGAATATGTAATCGAGCGAGGCTGCGCCCATCGTGGCGATGATCGGATAGTGGTCCCAGGGCGGGATTGGGCTTTCGATCTTCCACAGCCGCCAGTTGCCCGTGCCGACGCCGCCGTCGACCGGCCAGTCGGAATAGAGGGCCTCGCCCTTCGAGTTCCTGGGGCCCGCGAAGCTCATCTTGAGCGCCTCGACCTTGGCCTTGGGCAGGCAGTCCGCGCTCGCGCCGGGGGCGCAGATCAGGCTGTCGAAATCGAACGCCTTCTGGCAGGCGGCGAGATTTTCGGTCAGCCCGTCTTCGAGACCGTCCAGCTTGTCGCAGGCGGTGATGATCTTGCGCGAGACCAGAGCGGCGTCGTCCGCTGTGATCGATTTGCGGATGTCGGGATCGGCCTTGACGAAGGCCTGCGCGTCCCAGGCATGCTGGATCGCCGCCCGCGGCAGGTCGAAGCCCGGATCGCCGACGAGGAAGCCGTCATAGGCTTCCGGCATCCGCGTCGCCGCCACCATGGTGTGGCGTCCGCCATTCGAGCAGCCGAACATGTAGGAATAATCGGGCTTGCGGCCGTAATGCGCGGCGATGATCGCCTTGGCGATCGGCGCGAGCGTCGTGTCGGCCGAATAGCCGTAGTCGCGCCGGGCCTGCGGATCGAGGCCGAAGGCCGCGCCGGCGGCGAGGCCGAGCGCCTTGTTGGCCGGATCGACGCCGGAATGTCCGCTGTCCGACGACATGACCGCAAAGCCGCGCGCCAGCGCCGGCACGCCGCCGGAAGCGAGCGCCTTCGGCTGGTCGCCGGTCGCAGGCAGCACCGCCCCGTCGTTGCCGCCGTTGGCCTGATCGAGAAACCGCCCGTTCCATTCGACCGGAAGCCGCATCTCGAATCCGATCGCGTAGCGCTTGCCGTCGGCGCCGGTTCGATCGTTGACCTCGCCGGTCACGATGCAATGTTTCGGCAGGCCGTCGCCCGCCTCCTGCATCTTCGAGCCGTCGATGACGAGACCGGGAATCGCGAGCGATTGGGTCGTGACCTTCGTGCAGCCCTCGTCCTGAGCGAACGCCGCGCCGTGCGTGGCGAGGCCGAGCAGCAGACCGGCGGCGGACGACAAAGGCAGCGAACGATGGAATCCAGCGGTCATGGCGGACTTGCTCTCCTCGCGGTCGCAGCGGTCAGGTCAGGCTATAGACCCGGATCAGCACTTTCGGCTGCGGCGCCATGCTGTGCAGGGTTCCGACGAACACGAGGTGATTCAACCAATCGTGCGGACCCTCGGGCGCGGTGATGTCGATATTGGAAAACGCATAGGGCGTTCCGTCTGGCCGCTTATCGATAAGGACTCGATTGTTGACCGTGATGACGGCGCCGTCGTCGGTCTGCAACTCGTAGAGGGCGTTCAGCATGTGTGCGCCGTCCTTGCGCATCAGCTGGCGGTCCGCGCCGCCGGGCACAACCTTGCCCTTCAATCGGGGTCCGGCGAAGACGCCGCCGGAGATCGGCACGATGCGCCTCTCGCCCAGTGGACCTTGACCGAGCATCATCGTGGGCTCGAGATCGAAAACGGCTTCGTAGACCAATTCGGTGCGCGGCAGGACGATCGGGATTTCGGACAGCGGACCGTTGGGCGATTGCGCATCCTCTGCCGTCGCCGTTCCGCTGGCGGCGGAGGCAAGCAGCGCGGCCGAAGCGCCGCCGAGCACCGCCCGCCTGCCGAAACGCCGCGCGTCCGCCCGATTGTCCATGCGCTCCTCCCTCCCCGCCGGCTCCGCGACTTGCGGCTGCTTGCCGAGGATCGCGCTTCGAGGCGCGAAGTCAAGGGGCGGGCGACGCGCCTGAGTTCAGTCGCGAGCCCGCATGTCAGTGGCGCGCGATGACCGCGACCGGGCCGCCGCCGGCCGGCCCCTGGTGCTCGGCGCCGCCCGAGACATAGACCGCGCCGGTTCCCGCGACCCCGGCGATCAGGCCGCCGACCGCCGCGCGGGCGTGGCGGGTGGCGTTGATGTCGGAATCGTCGAGCATGGTGTGGCGGAGGCCGCGAATGGCGCCGTTGGGGGAGGCCTCGGCCTTGGCGAAAATATTGACGAGCCGGCTTTGTGACGACGGGTCGAGCGCGCTCAAGCCCACGCTCTCGAGCGCCTGCATGACCGCCGGGAGGTCGATCGAATCCTTCATGACCGCGTGGCCAATTCTGAACGGGCTGGCCGAGAATCGCGAGTTGCCGACCAGAATGACGACGTTGTGCATCAGTTCAATGCCGGCCGAACAGGAGGCGACGGAGGAGTAAAGGTCCCAGTTTTTCAGCGCCTGGGCTTCTGCGACATCCGCCCCGATCTCGCCGAGCGCCTTGGCGACGCCGAGCGCGGAAGCGCCACGCGAATAGCCCATCGACGCGTACCCGCTCGCAGTGACCGTCGTCTTGCCGCGCGCGAGAGCGTCCTGGACGCGCTCGCTGGTCAGCAGGGGGCACTTGATCTGGACGAAATGCACATCGCTTACGGCGTCGATCCGGGCCTCGCGCATCGCCGTTGCGACCGCGCTCGCCGTCTCGCCGATCTGGGCGTTCCGGCCGATCTCCTCGGGCAGGAAGTCGCGGGTATGGGCGATGCCGACGCTCAGTCGCGCCTCGCCCGCGCTGTCGTGCGCGACCTCGGGACTGCGGCCGCGCGCGAACACGGTCATGTGCGGAGAGAGCACCCCCTCCGTGCCGCCCGACATGACGAACGCGATTCTGCTTTCAACCGCCCGCGGGGTGAGCGCCAAGTGGGGCGCCAGGGCATTGCACAAAGCGGCGACAGCGTACTCCCGGGTGAAATCGTTCACCCCGCCATTGCCCTCGGTCTTCCCCAGCACCGCGAGAATTGACGATGGCTTGAGCGCGCCGCTGTCGACAACCGCCATCAGGCCGGAAACATCCCCGGGCCCGCTGGTCGGAATGCGAATGACGTCGAACGAATTCCGCTGCATGGCCCCTCCGCGTCGTCTCCGGACCAGGAATATCAAGTTCTGCTCGGCTCGGCTTCCAGGAATTAGCCGGCCTGGAATTCTCTTCTGCGGCCGGCGCTGTGCGGTCAGTCGCGGACCGCCCTCTCGTCGCCGCCAAAGAACTCCACCCTCATTTCGCGCTTGACCGTCGCCACCCTTTCCTCCCCGATGAGCTTACCAACGCGAGGCTTCCTATGGATCGACGCAGGTTTCTGACGGGAATGGCTCAAGCCGCGGGTGCGGCGCTCGCCGCCCGGCCAGCGCTCGCCAACGTTCCGACGCCTTACGACTCGAGCGCTTCGCCGCCGCGGCAGAGCCGCGAGGCGTTCGTCGAATGGATGGTGCGCAACCGCGGCGAGGATGCGCGTTTTCTGGGCGCACGCTACGACCGGTTTGAGCAGCTTGTCGCCCACCACGACGTCTGGGACGAGGCCGATACGCGCGCCTTCCTGCTGACCCCGCGCGAGGAGTTCGTGACTGCGGAAAACCTCGATCGCGCCTACGAATGGCATCACCTCAATATCGGCTTCGGCGTCACCATCACCGGCCCGCATACGGTCGCGCGGATGACCAATACGCTCGAGATCAGGCGGGGCGACAAGGTGCTCGAGATCGGCACCGGGTCGGGCTACCAGTCGGCCTACCTTTCGAACCTGACGCCCAACGTCTGGTCGATCGAGATCATTCCCGCGCTGGCGCGGCGCACGCGGGCGCTCTACGACGCGCTGATCGCGCGGGGATATAGCGAATACCGCGCCATCCGCACCCGCAATGCCGACGGCTATTACGGCTGGGCGGAGGCTCAGCCATTCGACAAGATCATCGTCACCTGCGGCATCGATCACATCCCGCCGCCGCTGCTCCAGCAACTCGCATCGGACGGGATCATGGTCATTCCGATCGGCCCGCCCGGGGCGCAGCATGTGCTGAAGGCGGTCAAGCGGCGGTCGCCCGACGGGGAGATGTCTGTCGTCCGCTCCGACATCTATGGCGGCGCGATCATTCCGTTCGTGCCGTTCACCGGATCACACCCGTCCTGAGGCGGCGGGCCGCTCGTCAGCTCGAGCCGATCAGAATTCCCGCCGCCAGCACCAGCGCGCCGCCGAGCATCACCTTGGCCGCCGCCGAGACCGGGGGAGTGTCCATATACCGCCACTGGACATAGGAGATCGCCAGAAGCTCGAACACGACCACCACGAAGGCGACAACCATCGCGGTGTAGAATGCGGGGATAAGGAAAGGCAGGGTGTGGCCGATGCCGCCCGCTGTGGTCATCAGGCCGCAGACGAGGCCGCGCAGCAACGGCGCGCCGCGTCCAGAAAGCTTGCCGTCGTCGGCGAGCGCCTCGGCGAAGCCCATCGAAATGCCGGCGCCGATCGAGGCGGCGAGCCCGACCACGAACGCGTTCCACGAATTGTGGGTCGCGAAGGCCGCAGCGAACACCGGCGCGAGCGTCGACACCGAACCGTCCATCAAGCCGACCAGGCCGGGTTGGATGATCTGCAAGACGAACCGTCGACGCTCGTTCTCGGCTTCGTCGTGCCGGACGGAGTCGGTCATCACCTGGTGCTCGAGGCCCGTGGCGAGCTGGTCGTGCTTGTCCTCGGCCTCTGCGAGGTCGCCGAGCAGCTTGCGGATCGACGCGTCGGTCGTGCGGGTCAAAGCTTGACGGTAGAACCGCGCCGCGGCGCGCTCCATGTCGTGGGTGTGCGCGCGCGCAGTTTCGAGGCCCAGAGGCTTCATCTGCCAGACCGGCTTCTGCGGAATATAGCCCCGGATATGCTCGCGGCGGACGAGCGGAATGTGGTCGCCGAATTTCGAGACAAAGAGGTCGATGAGCCGACGCCGATGCGTGTTCTCCTCGGCGGCCATCTCGTCGAACACCTTGGCAGTCGCCGGATAGTCGACATGCAAGCCATCGGAGAAATCGGCGTAAATGCGCGCATCCTCCTCCTCGTTGCTGATCGCGAGGGCCAGAATCTCGCGCTCGGACAGGTCATCGAAATTGCGCATGGCGTGTCCCGCATGGTCCCAATTTAGAATGTTTCTAAAGTTGGGCCGCCCCCCGGGTCAACGGCCTTGCCGAAAGATCCGGACGCCGGCAAACTTGCCTTGCCAGCGCGGGAGCGCTGGTCTAGACGGAAAAACGCGCGCGGTGTCCGCATTTTAGCGGTCGCCTGCGCTTTGATTTCCTCCTCCGTCCGGCGTTCGTGGACCAGCTTCCCTCTCTCGACCGATTCAACCGGATCGTCATCAAAGTCGGGTCCTCGCTCTTGGTCGACGGCGCGCTCGGCGCGGTCCGGCACGCGTGGCTCAAGGCGCTCGCGTCCGACATCTCCGCCCTGCACGGGCGCGGCGCCAGCATGGTCGTGGTGTCCTCCGGCGCGATCGCGCTCGGCCGCACGATCGGCGGTCTGCCGAAGGGCGCGCTCAAACTCGAGGACAGCCAGGCCTCGGCGGCGATCGGACAGATTGCGCTTGCCAGCGAGTGGTCGCGGGCGCTCGCCGAGAACGGCATCGTCGCCGGCCAGGTGCTGCTGACCTTGCAGGACACGGAAGAGCGCCGCCGCTATCTCAACGCCCGCGCGACCCTCGGCCGTCTGTTCTCCATCCGCGCGATCCCGATCATCAACGAGAACGACACGGTTGCGACCAGCGAGATCCGGTACGGCGACAATGATCGGCTGGCCGCCCGGGTCGCCACCATGGCGAGCGCGGACCTGTTGATCCTGCTCTCCGACGTCGCCGGGCTTTATGATTCGCCGCCGCATCGCAACGCCCATGCCCGATTCCTGCCGGTCGTCGATCGCGTGACGCCCGAGATCGAGGCGATGGCGGGCGGCGCTGGGTCGGACCTGTCGCGCGGAGGCATGCGCACCAAGATCGAAGCCGCCCGCATCGCCACCGCCGCCGGCACGCATATGGTGATCGCGGACGGGCGGGTCGCTCATCCGATCGCGCGCATCGCCGAAGGGGGCCGCTGCACCTGGTTCCTGACCCCTTCGAACCCGATCGCGGCGCGCAAGATCTGGATCGGCGGATCGCTCGAGCTCAAGGGCGCAGTGTTCGTGGACTCCGGCGCCGCCGGGGCGCTGGCGCGGGGAAAAAGCCTGCTGCCGGCCGGGGTCACGCGCATCGAGGGCGTTTTCGCGCGCGGCGATTGCGTCGCCATTCGCAACGAGCACGGGGCCGAGATCGGACGCGGGCTCATCGCCTATGACGCCGCGCACGCCGAGCGCATCCGCGGACGCAATTCGCGCGACATCGCCCATATCCTCGGAACCGGCGGGCGGGCCGAAATGATCCATCGCGACGACATGGCGCTCGCCGGCTGATGGTGTGCGACGCCGGCGGCCGGGATCCCCGCCGCCCTTGGCATAGTCGCTTCCTCCGCGCATAAGTCCGAACATGGGCTACCCGGTCGAACGCCGCGCCCGGCTGATATCCGTGCCGCGCCCGGCGCTGATCGCGCTGGCGACTGTGCGCGCACGCCTGCGTGCGAGCGAATTCGGCATGACGGCGCTAGCGATCGGCGTCGGGGTGCTGGCCGGCCTATGCGTCGCGGCAATGACCAAGATCGTCAATGTCGCGCATGTCGCGATCTTCGGCATCCCTTTCGACGTTCACCTCAGCGCCGCCGAGAGGGTCGCGCCGCTTGCCGCCTTCGGCGCGCCGATGCTGGGCGGACTCATTCTCGGCGCGATCGATACCTGGCTCGCCCGGAGGAAGGCGCCGCCGGCGGTCGATCCTGTCGAGGCCAACGCGCTCCGCGGCGGGCGCATGTCGCTGAGCGAGAGCCTGCTCGTGGCCACGCAAACCGTGATCTCGAACGGCTGCGGCGCGTCGGTCGGACTCGAAGCCGGCTATGCCCAGATCGGGGCCGGCGCCGCCTCCTATCTGGGGATTCGATCGCGCTTGCGCCGGCAAGACCTGAGGATGCTGGTCGGCTGCGGGGCGGGAGGGGCGATCGCGGCGGCGTTCGGCGCGCCGCTGACCGGCGCCTTTTACGCCTTCGAGCTCATCATCGGGGCCTACTCGCTCGCCAACGCGATTCCCGTCTTCGCCGCCACCCTCGCCGCATCGCTCACCACCCAGGCGGTCATCGGCGCGCCTTACAACATCACCGCGCCCGACGTCGCGCCGTTGACGTTCCTCCACTATGGCGCATTGATCGGGCTTGGTCTGGTCGCGGCGGCGGTCGGGGTCGGGGCGATGCGGGTGGCGGCGCTGATCGAACGGGCGTTCCGGGCGGCGATCCCTTGGCGCCTCATTCGCCCCCCCGTCGGCGGGTTGATGGTTGGCGCCATGGCGCTCTACTCGCCCCAGGTGCTGGGGGCCGGCCACGGCGCGCTCGGGCTCGACTTCTATTCGCCGATGACGGCTTCGGAATTGACGATTCTCATCGTGCTCAAACTGTTCGCCTGCCTCGTTTCGCTGGCGTCCGGCTTTCGCGGCGGATTGTTTTTCGCCTCCCTGTTCGTTGGCTCGCTGCTCGGCAAGCTCTATGCGATCGGCATCGACGCCGTGGCGCCGTCGATGGATCTCGAGACGACGGCCTGCGTGCTCGTGGGCATGGGGGCGCTCAGCGCCGCGATCGTCGGCGGTCCGCTGACCATGACCTTTCTGGTGCTCGAGAGCACCGGGAATCTTGGCGTCGCCGGTGGCGTCCTCGCCGCCTCGATTGCGACCACCCTCGCCGTGCGGGCGACCTTCGGCTATTCGTTCACCACTTGGCGTCTCCACCTGCGCGGCGAGACGATCCGCGGCGGCCAGGACGTCGGCTGGCTGCGCGACCTGACGGTCGGGCGGATGATGGTTCGCTCGCCTCCGGTCTTTCCGGCCGAAGGGTCGATGCGCAAATTCCGCGAGGCCTATCCCATCGGCAGCGCCAATGTCGTCGTCGCGGTCGGCGAAGGCGGGCAGTATCGGGGACTGATCCACGTTCCCGAGGCGCACGCGCTCACAATTGAGAACGGCGAGGACGGCGGCCCGATCGGCGCCATCGTCCATCTCCCCGAGACTGTGCTGAATCCGGATGATGACATCGGGTCCGCGCTTGAGACCTTTGGCGCGGCCCAGTCGGACACGCTCGCCGTCACCGCGCGCGGAACCGGCCAGGTGCTGGGCACGCTCGGCGAAGCCTATTCCGCGCGGCGTTACGCGCAGGAGACGAATCTGGCGATGAAGGGGGTGTTGGGCGGCGGGTAGGCGGCGATACGATGAAAGCTGACCTCGCCTCGCGAGTTTACTGTCGCTCACTGGTGATGCGCCGCAACACTCCGTCGACGCCCTTAAACACGACATAACAGGCGAGCGCGAGATAGCCCCAAGCGGTAAGTTCGAT
>PLUH01000105.1 GCA_003164825.1 Hyphomicrobiales bacterium | reverse complement strand
AGCGGCGGGAAAGTCCAGGTCTGGGGCGACGGGTCCGCCCAGCGCGATTTCATTTACGTGAAGGGTGCAGATGACTTTGGAAGGACTCGGCTATTCCAGACGAATCCGTCGCCGGAGTGGCGGAGCCCGAGCGCCAGAACGTTGCTTAGTCTTAGGCGTGCTGCAACGGCGGCGCGAAGAAGACGGGAATATCCGCCGTCGTGGCAATCCTTTCGAGCATCGCCTCGGCGGCGGCCAGCGCCTCTCCGATCGTGACGTCCATATCCAAATAGCGATAGGAGCCGAGCCGGCCTACGAAGGTCACGCCGGGCGTCGCCATCGCCCGATCGACGTATTTCTTTAGCATCGCCTCTTCGTTGGTCTGTCGGATCGGGTAATAGGGAATATCGTTTTTGCCGCAGAATCGGCTGAATTCCCGGTAGAGGATCGTGCCCTCGATCTTGACCTTCTCCCACGGCGCGAAATGCTTATGTTCCGTTATTCGCGTGTACGGAGTGGCCTCATCGCAATAATTAACGACCGCGGTCCCTTGATAGTCGCCTTTCGCCCTGATTGTTTCAAAGTCGAGCGTCCGGTAGCCGAGTCTGCCGAGCTCGTAATGAAAATAACGGTCGATCGGCCCGGAATAAACGACATGGGCGAATGCTTCGGTGAGGTCTTCGAACCGCGCGCCGAGGCGCAACTCGAGATTGGGGGTGTCGAGTATCGCGGCGACCAATTCCGTATAGCCGCGCTCGGGGATCGCTTGATGAGGGTGGGCAAAGTAACTGTCGTCGTAGTCGAAGCGAAGGGGCAGGCGCTTGAGGATCGACGCCGGCAATTGCGTCGGATCGAGGCCCCATTGCTTCCGGGTATAGCCACGGAAGAAGGCTTCGTAGAAATCGGCTCCAATCATGCTGAGCGCCTGCTCCTCGAAATTGGCCGGGTTTGAAATCGGGCGGGTCTTTGTCGCGACGAACGCGCGCGCTTCCTCCGGGCCCATCACCTTGCGAAAGAATTGGTTTATGGTCAGGAGATTGACCGGCAGCGAATACACCATCCCCCCGGCGACCGCCTGGACACGATGACGATATGGCCGCATGGCTCCGAATCGCTGAACGTAAGCCCAAACGCGCTCGTCGCCGGTGTGAAATATGTGGGGGCCGTAGACATGCGTCATGACGCCGGTCTGCGGGTCGCGCTGCGAATGACAATTGCCGGCCACATGCAGGCGCTCGTCGATCACCAGGACTTTGTGCCCTGCCTCAGCGAGCGCGCGGCCGATAACGGCGCCGCTGAATCCGGCGCCGACAATGCAATACCTCATGGGGACCACTTGCGCTTATTCGAAGAAGGCCGCGACGACTCGCGGGTCAATCGCCGGTCCACTCGAGGTTGAAAGGCGCCGAAACGACACTTACGGCGGTCACGCTGTCTCGAGCCCGGGTTCCCCAGGGTGCGAATATGTTCTCCGTCGCGCTCTTAAACTTCGTGGTTCTTTGGCGCGTTTCATTTGATAACCGTAATTCAGAACAACGACGATACCCAGCAGGCAATATATCAGAAGGTGGTTTTCCCGTTGCGACAGAACGATCCTGTAGAAAGTGAAGGCGACGAAGCTGCAGGCGAGTGTGCCCCCAAGCGCGCCCGCTTCCGACAAGTCGGTCAGGTAAGCACGGACGCCATACCAAATCGGCAGGCACACTATTCCGGCGAACAATACAAATCCCGGAATGCCTGTCTCAACCAGAAGCGAGATGACGTAGCTGTCGATCGACGAGCCGATATCGAAACCACCGTGCGCGAAGCCGTGCCCGGTGATCGGATTTGACTCGATGAGAGGCACCGCGGCCCGCCATTGAACCCATCGCCCATTCGTGCTGGCTTGTTCGGCGCCGCCCCCGATCACCATATTATGGGCTCTGGGCCAAAAAAGAATCAGCGCGAACACGATAACTGACGAGACCGCGCCCATGGTGCCGACGAGCGCCGGCGCCAGGCTCGTCCTGTGGTTGAGCGCCTTGCGAATTGTCCAAATGGCGGCGAACGCCAGCATCGAGACGAGAAAACCGCCATAGCCGCCGCGTGAGCCGGAAACGACTATTCCGACGATTCCGCTGATCGCGACCGTCCAGCCGAGGCACCTTTCAAACAAATCCTGTCGATGTATAGCGAAGAATAGTGCAATAGGGATAACGATAATCTCAAATTCTCCGAATGAGAGGGGGGTAAGAAACGTCGACCAGGCTCTGAATATTCCATTCCTGTACGACGCCGTGCCGTCCACTAAGGTCTGGAGCGTGGGATTGCTCTCAGCGAGTGATACGAGCATGCTTTTCGGGAAGACATCGACCAAAAAACGATGCTTAAAGCAGAATTCCACAACCCCAAGCGCTGAGTTAATGAGTCCGCAAAAGCATATAACTTTTAACACACGGACGATATCTTTTTCATCTCTGACGACATAAATCGTCGCCAGGAAGGGCACATACCACTCTAATAGAGAGTCAACCAAAGCGGACAGGGACTCGCCAGCAAGCGACGATCCGGGAATGGAGACGATCGCCATAACGAGATAGCCAGCCGCACAAATAAGAATCAGTGGCGAAGCGAGAAGGCGGCTGGCGATTCGCCGCCGAACCTCTGACGAGCTCGCGATTGCAAGAAGGAACGGCATGATAAGCGCGAAAGCGACGATGCGGCGGGCCGAGATCCACGGCAGGCCGCCGAACTGCACCGTGTAATAGTAGGGGACGCAGAGATTGACGACCAGCATGACGTAGAACGTCTTGCGGATCAGCGGTGGGTAAGCGAGCGGCGCCTCCGGCATCACCCAGAGCAGCAACACGGCGACGATCGCAACGATGCCGAAAGCGCCCATAGGCGGAAGAACAACGGCTGCGAAGCCAACAATTGCTCCAAGACCGATCGCTGCTGTGGCCCATGCGACGATCGGGGCGAGGTGACGAAGGACGCCGGGCGCGGCCCGCGCCGCGAGTCTCGTCTCCGCCATCGCGAAAGAAGCGATTCGGGACACGGCGAAGCGGCTCCCGATCCGAGTTGTCATGCCTGTCGAACTCCCGACCGTTCCTGAGGCTGCAATCGCCGCGTTTCGTCCAATACGCGTTCCAAACCCTCATCCGTACTGCGCGCCGCGCGGCCGGCGACTGCGTCGAAGCCCTCGGCCGCTTTGCCCGCCGGCGCCAGAATTGATCACTTGCAACAACAAAGTGTTGCGGCCTATCCCACGATTTTCAGCCGGCGTTCCCGTTCCTGTCACATAAAGTCTTTGCCCGCAAGATTGCACGGCGTCAAAACGACCAATCACTCAAGCTCAATCTGCGCAGCGCGACACTGAAATCATGAACGCCGGGGTCGCGTCAACCGCGACCCTCCTTGAGCAGCGGCGGCATGGACCTCTTTATCTGATCTTCTCTGTATGACGAAGACCAAGCCAATTCCAAATTTATCAAAGCCGAGCCAAGCCAATCCAAGCTCCAGCCAAATTCTTCCAAGGAAAATGCTTTGATTTCCTTGGATTCCCTTGNNGAAATGAGCCTTTTCAATGGGTTGTCCTGACCCCCCGGGCCAAAAATTCTTTTTCCGCTCCTTTCCCTCGCCGAAGACTGTCACGCCACGGACGCGCTTCGACAGGCAACCCGGAACCCTACCACGAATTCCGATTTTCCGCAACACTAACTCGGAGAGGTGTCGCTGGCAGACGATATG
>PLUH01000069.1 GCA_003164825.1 Hyphomicrobiales bacterium | reverse complement strand
CGTGTGCGGGAGATTTCGCCCGGCAAGCCCCAGGCCGACATCGTCAACGGCCTCATGCTCGCCTATTGCCGCATCGAATCCCGCATGGCCGCGTTCCGGAAACCAAACGGACGAGAACTGCTCAACCGGTTCGGGCAACTCGTCTATAGCGAACTGGTCTCCAACGGACGAGAGTAACGGTATGGCGTCTGAGGGAAAGGCGGCCTCTTCCGGACCGTTCGAGGATTCGAAGAATCTCGACCCAACGGAGAAGGATCAGGCTGCAGCGCATTCCGCGCCCGCCGCCGTTGTCATTCACGAAATCCTCCGCAAGGAAGGGGAAGCCGAACTCGCCAGACGCCCCGGCGCCCTTTTCTGGTCTGGCTTGGCCGCCGGATTGTCGATGGGCTTTTCCTATCTAACGCTGGCGCTGATTCAAAGCGGACTGCCTGATACGCCCTGGCGTCGCCTTATCGGCAGCGCGGGTTATTGCCTGGGCTTCGTCATCGTCATTCTGGGCCGCCAGCAGCTCTTTACTGAAAGCACCCTAACCGCAGTGCTCCCCCTTCTGGTGCGGCGCGACTGGCGGACCTGGTTGGCCCTCTTGAGGTTCTGGGCGATCGTCTTGGCGGCGAATATTCTCGGCACGCTGATTTTCGCCCGCCTGCTCGCGATCGACGGGCTGTTCTCCGAAGCGGCGCGTTCCGCGCTGAACGAACTCGGCCACGCTGCGGTAAGCGGTGCGTTCTGGCCGACTGCGATCAAGGCCATGTTCGCTGGCTGGTTGATCGCGCTCATGATTTGGCTCCTTCCTAGCGCCAGGTCCGCGCGATTGCTGGTGATCATGCTTTTAACCTACGTGGTCGCGATCGGCCGTTTTTCGCACATCATCGCCGGTTCGGTCGAAGCCTTCTTCGCGGTCTTTGCCGGCGAAGCGTCAGTCTATGACTACCTGAGGGGTTTTTTCGCGCCCACGATCCTCGGGAACACGATCGGTGGGGTGGCGCTCGTGGCGCTCCTCAATCATGCGCCGCTTGCACCGGAATTGCGGGATTAAGAACAGGCCGGATTCGCGCGCGTGGATTCTTCGTTTGGCGGCAGGTAGCGCTCCGAGTGCGCGGAACTCAGATGCCCTGAGCGTCTCATAATTAAGCCTTCAAGGAACATTCTCTCATCGAGTTTCGTTTCTTGCCTGTACGTTGGTTAAGCAGCCTAAGGCTACAGCGAGAGAGAGACGATGGAATCCCTGATTTGGATTTGGATACTCGGCGCTCCGGCAGTCGCGTTTGTGGTGATGAGTTATATGTACTGAGTCGGCGCGACGTTCGTCGTGGGAGCCGATGTCAATACGTTCGGGCGCCGGTGGGGGAGCCCGAAGGTTTTGGCGTAGGTCAGGCCGCCCAGACCGCCTTGGGGGCTCGGATTTTCTACGTGAGGCCTCATGGCCCGAACGAAATCACGCGATGCGCCGCCTCAACTTATGCGTCCGCCGGGGACGATTTTCGCTAGCATGGACATCGTCGCGGCGGGCGTAGTGGCGATAATGATCCTGGGGCGCCGCGCAGGTTATCGCACGGGCTAAGCCGGGAGGCGCGGCAATTAGGACGCTGTCGATATGACGGAAAAGGCTCCATTCGGGGCCGCGACGAAGGCTAGGCAGCTTAGCCCTCAACCGACCGAAGGGGCGAACTTGACAGCGGTTAGGCCTCTATTACAGTGTAAATGTCACGCAGACGCTACACTAGCTCTCTAGCCACGCTTATGGACGAGGCCCCTGTTTCAGATGGACCTTTGGACGGGCTTTCGGGTGTAGTCCAGCAGGAGTCCGCGCATTTGGAAAGCCATGATCGAGGAATTGCGCGTTCGGCCTGACATTACTCTCGCGGTCGATGGCGACGGCGTGATCCGTAGCGCGGTCTCCGCCGAAAGGCTCGCCGGCGAAGTCCTCGACCCCTGGAGAGGCTTGCCCTGGAAAGACACCTTAACTCCCGAATTGGCCAGGGAGGTCGCACAAAGCGTTGAGGAGGGCCCCAACTCGGGCGGGTCGTCTTGCTTCACGATTAATCAGCGAATGCCGAGCGGGCGCGAATTCCTGATCGAATACACAACCGTCAATCTCGGCAAGGAGGCGGGGTTCGTCGCGATCGGCAAGAGCCTCCAGGTGATTTCCGAACTCCAATCGCGTCTCGCGCTCACCCAGCAGGAACGTGAACGCGACTACTGGAGGCTCCGCGAGATTGAGACCCGTTACCGGGCGCTTTTGGAGGCTTCGGCTGAAGTGGTCGCCCTTGTTCGCATCACAAATTTGCGCGTCGTAGAAGCCAACGCGACAGCGAAGGCGCTTGGTCTGGTTCCTGGGGGCGAGTTCTACCTCGATCTGCCAGATCGCGATCAGCGAGCGCTAGACGGGATGCTTGAGGCGGTTCGCATGCGGGGTCGCGCGCCGGGCATAGCGCTCCATCTGTCGTCGGGCGCACAATGGAGTCTGCGCGGCTCCATGATCACGAGCGAAGCTGGTGGCTTCTACTTGTTTCAAATGGCTCCACTGCTCGGATCTGCGAGCGCGCTTCCCGCGCAGGAGGCCAGTCGCGTGGAGGAGCGATTTTCGGTCGAAGACTTTGTGCAGCGGATGCCCGACGGCTTCGCGATCGTCGATCGGCAGGGCCTCTTAACCCATGCGAACCACACGTTTCTGGACCTCGTTCAGGTCGGCGCCGAAGGCGCGGTCATAGGCCAGAACATCAAGCGCTGGCTGTCGCGACCTGGCTCCGGAATCGCGGTCATTCTGGATCTCGTCGAACGTCACGGGAGTGTCCGCGCCATGAAAACCACGCTCGAGGGCGAACTCGACGCGAGCACGGAAATCGAGGTTTCGGCCGCTGGCGACCGGGTAGGCAAGCCGAACTTTGTCGGCCTCGTCCTTCGCGACGTGACATTGCGGGCCCCGGCTTTCAGTGAAATGTCTGCCGAGGCGGTTCCGGCCGATACATCCAGCGATGTACCCCTTGAGAGCATGGTCAGGTCGTCGATTGAAACAATCGAGCGGAGACGGATCTTGGATGCGCTCGCTCAGACCGGAGGCAATCGAACGCTCGCGGCGAAGGCGCTCAGGCTGAGCCGACAGAGCTTGCATGCGAAGTTAAAAAAATACAGGCTGGGGAAAAGTTAGGCGTCTCCGTCAAGTCGGCCGCCACGGGAGGTCCTTTGGCAGTTGCTCAGCCGTCGTCGCCTGCTTTCGGAACGGCCGACCTTTCCAATTGCGAGCGCGAGCAGATCCATCTGGCGGGTTCAATACAGCCGCACGGAGCGTTGCTTGTCGTGCGCGAGTCGGATCAGACCATTGTGCAGGCGAGTGAAAACGCGGGGGCCTTCCTTGGTGTCGACCTCAAGCTGCAGGGCGCCCGCGTGCGCGCTCTGGGTGGCGACCTCTGGGAACAAACGCGCAGGCGCCTTCCAGAGAGCGTCGCGACGATTCCGATCGCCGCTCGATGCCTGATCGGCGCGCGAAGCGACTCGCTCAATACGCTGCTCCACCGCACCTCCGAGGGTGAGCTCGTCGTCGAGATCGAGAATGGCGGCCAATCCCCGGATTATTCCGAGGCGATCGAACGCGCGGTTCAGTCGATCGTAGCCGCCACCGCCTTGCAGCCTCTTTGCGACGAGAGCGCGCGCATCTTCAAAGAAGTGACCGGATACGATCGCGTCATGGTTTACAGGTTCGACGAAGCCGGGCACGGGGAGGTATTCTCGGAGACAAAGAAGCCCGACCTCGAAGCTCTGCTCGGAAACCGTTATCCGGCGTCGGACATTCCCCAGATCGCGCGGCGTCTCTATGAGCGCAACCGAGTGCGTCTGCTCGCCGACGTCAATTACGAGCCGGCTCACCTGGCGCCCCGTCTCTCGTCGATTTCCGGAAAAGATCTTGATATGTCGCTGTGCTTCCTGCGCAGCGTGTCGCCCATCCATGTGCAATATCTCAAGAACATGGGGGTCGCCGCGACTTTGGTCGTATCGCTGATGGTCGGAGGCCGGCTCTGGGGCCTTATTTCCTGCCATCACTATGCGCCCCGTATTCTCCATTTCGAAATGCGCGCCGTCTGCGAGCTTCTGGCCGAAGTGATCGCCACCAGAATTGCAGCCTTGGAGAGCTTCCTCCAAGGTCAGGGCGAACTCGCCGCTCGTCGTCTCGAGCAAAGAATGATCGAATGGGTCTCGCGCGATGGAGACTGGCGAGGCGCGCTGTTCGATCGCTCCCGTCCCCTGCTCCTGCCGCTGGCGGCGACCGGGGCCGCCTTGATCTTCGAGGGCGAGGTCCAGTCGACGGGAGATGTCCCGGGAACGGACCAGATCCGCGAAATCGCGGCTTGGATACGCCCGAGGCTGGGGCAAGGCGTGTTTTCGACCTCGAGCCTTGTCGCCGATGAGCCTGCTTTCGCGGGTCTCGCGGGGCTGGCGAGCGGTGTCGTTGCCGTTGGAATCTCCGGGCAAGATGATGAGATGCTGATCTGGTTTCGGGTCGAACGGGTGCGCACGGTCACCTGGGGCGGAAATCCCTTCAAGCCCCCATCCTCCGGCGACGATCCATCCGAACTTTCACCGCGCCGGTCTTTTGCGCAGTGGCATCAGGTGGTCGAGGGCACCTCGGATCCGTGGACCGCTGCCGATCTAAGCGCCGCGCGGCTTATCGGCGCGAGCGTCAAGGACGTCATCGTCCAGTTTCGCGCAGTCCGCATTCTCATGGCGCAGGACCAGCTGGAGCAGGTCTTGCGCCAGGTGCGGAGTTCCGACCAACAGATCATCGTTGCGGACGCCCAAGGAATTATTCTCGAAAGCACGGCCACGTTTAACGAACTGCTCTCAATCGAGCGCGGCGCGGTGGATCGTATCGACGAGCTGGCGGACTATTTTACTGATCGGGCGGACTCGCGCCGCAAATTGAACGCGCTGCAGACTGACGGCCAGCCTTGGAGAGGCGAAGCGAGGCTCGAGACCACGCGGGGGGAGACGAAGGCTGTGCTCGTGCGAGCGGATCCGGTCCTCGCCACGTCCGGCCGCGTGCTGGGCTTTGTCTTGTTGTTCGCCGACCTGGCGGATCGCAAAGCGGCCGAGGCCGCGCGCAGGCGTTTCCAGGAGGGCATCCTTCGCAGCCATCGCAAGGTGTCTCGGGGCATCGACTTTTCCACTGAGGCGGCGCGCCAAAATCTGATGTCGGCTGTCATCGAAAACGCGCAGCTCGCCGCTCTCGAGATCACCGATGGAACCAACCTGCACGACATGCCCGCATTGCTCGAAAGTGTGAAGACTTCGGTGGCTCGGGTAGCCGAGGTGCTCGATCAGCTGGCCTTGGCGACGAAAGACCCGGAACACGCCGGTCCCGGAGGTCGATCGTGAGAACCGCGCGAGTCGAGCCTCGCGATTCGGTTTGGAGACATCCCGACAACGGGACGTCGTCGAGCATGCGGTCTCGGCTGCGCGCTGCGACGGCTCCGGCTCACGAACGAATGCACGCCCATCCCGGATTCGCCGCAGCGGCGGCCGGCGCGATTGGAATCGCCGACTATCGGCGGCTGATTGCGCGCGTATACGGGTTCCATTTGCCTTTTGAGACGGCCGCACGGGAGGCCGTCGCATCGTCCGGTTTTGATTTCGACGTCGAGGGACGGACGAGGTCACCCGCGCTTCTTGCCGATCTCAAGGCGTTGGGGGTTGAGTTAGAGACCATCGCGCGGCTTCCACTTTGGGCCCCGTCATTTCCCTTCGCTAGCGAAAGCGTCCTTCTGGGCGCGTTTTACGTTCTGGAAGGTTCGACTTTGGGCGGCGTCCAGATCGCGCGAACGTTGCGAGGAGTGGTCGGCGACGACGCGGGCGATGGAAGGCGCTTCTTTCTTGGCCGCGGCGATCGGCAGAGCACAATGTGGAAGGATTTCCTCGAGCGGGTGGAGGCTCTGTCCGAAGATTCTGACGAATCCGCGAAGGCAATTGACGCTGCGGTTGCAACGTTCGAAGACTTCGAAACGTGGATGGCGGGCTGGAGAGTCGAAACGGACCCCGCCCTTCGATCATAAGGCTCGGGCCGTCTTTCGCATCAGCAGGTGTGACGCCAAGGCCGCCGCTGACGGCGCGTCGAGCCACGCGGCGTCAGCGCCCACCTGAGCCGCCAACCATGGGCTTTCGGCGAATATGCTTCCGCCGACCATCACACCGACATGCCGGTTTCGTGAGGATGCTCGGACCTTCGCGATTGTTTTCGCGGCAATGTCCAATCGCGCAACCGCGCCCACGGTCACGCCAACTACGCCAACGTACTCGCCGGCGACCGCCTCCGCGGCGTCCTCCGCTGCGAGAGCGCGTTCGAATCTCACGTCCCAACCGATCGCTTCCAGGAACCTCGCCACCACTTTGACGCTGAAGACTTCGGCCTCGCCGGGCGGAGCGATGAATACGGCGCGACGTCGAGGATCCGGGACCGAGCTTGCATCCGTCGACCCGAACCGATCCATGATCGCCTGGAGACGGCCCTCACCTACGGTGACGTCAAAGAAATCGCAGCGATCCTCTCTGCAGAGCTCGCGCAAGTAGCGTGCTGCAGGGGCAATGAGATAGGCCAGCAGCGTCACAAACGAGTGCTGTTGCGCACGCACGTTTTCAAAATGAGACGCCGCCTCAGTTTCGTCGTTCCCTATCGCGAGAATTGCCAGCCTTTCGATATCCTCGCGTGTCGGCTTTTTTTCCGGCGGCCGGCCGTTGGAGTTGTGATGCAGGAGGACGAGTCGCGGACAGATGACACCTTCAATCGCATCTTCAAGCCGCGATCGGACGCTGTGCGACTCGAAATTGAAAACCGGCTGCGAGCGAGCAGCCCGGCCTATGTCGATGTTCTCCACTCCGGGCCGTTCCGCCCCGAACCGGTCCATGGAGAAGTCCCCGTGCGCCGCCATAGCCATCCTCCCCGAATGCCGCCCCGGCTCGGCTCCTCTTAGTTAGGGGCGGGAACTATGCTTCTCTTCGATATTGAACCCACGTTGGCGCGATTTGTAAAGCACAATTGACGATATTCACAATTGTAACGTCTAATTGACACTCCGCGCCCGCCAACATCTCGACGCGTCCGCCAATCCGCGGGCGCCCCTAAGTCCGACTTCCACGCAGGGGCCCGGAACCGGCGTCATCAAACCGCGCCCGGGACGAGCGCGTTGGTGACGATGCCGCGAGCATCCAGAATCGCCATCGCGTCGATTCGGCTGGGGCTATCTTGCTCGAGAAATCTGTCTGGAAGCGTCATGGCGCGGACACGGTCTGCGACGCATCGACTGTCGGACGGCGGGCGCTCGGTGAGCCTGAAGCGGACCTCCAGCGTCCAACAATGTCTGCGCCGTGGGCGGCAAGCGCGATCACCAGACAAACTGAAATAATCATGGGCGAGGCCCCCGAAAGGGCGGCGCGCAACGCCAGAAGCAAGCTCGCCCCCGCCAGGAGATTGGCGACCAATGCAGCGGGCGGCGGACCGCGTCCGGTCAGCGTGCGCCACGCAACAAGGACGCAACCCTCGACCGCCACGAGCGCGACGATGGCGTCGATAGCGCGCCCATCAAGAAGATACGTCGCCATTGTCCTCCCTCTCCCCCGACGTAGTGGCGCCGATCACGCGCCCTTTAAACGGTTTGTTCAATTGGACGACACGCCAATTCAGCCAACCGGCGAAAGTTACCCAGCCGAGGTACGGAGCGACGAGCCACCCTGCAAGGCTCGACAGGCGGGACAATTCGATGACCAGGGCGAGGACGGAGAGCCAGAACGCAAGCAATTCGTAAAGCGCCCAATCCGGCCGGCGCAGTTTGAAAAACAGCGGACTCCAAAGGACGTTGAGAACGCCGTTGACGGCGAAAAGAGCGATCAGCCGCGATCGGGCTTCCAGGCCCTTGGCGTGCTCCCAACCAACGATGCCGCCCGCTGCGGTCAGCAGATAGATGGTCGTCCACGCGGGCGCGAAAAGCCAATTCGGTGGGCGCAGCCGCGGGAAGTTCAGGCTCTCGTACCACTCCCCGACCTCAGTCATCGTTCCGCCGGCAAACGCGACAGCCATAATAGCCGCAGCCGCGACGACAATCTCTGCCGTCCTTCCGGAATCGAGCCCCATCATGGCGGAACGAGCCGCAAAAGATGCGCGAGATCCTTGAAGAAGATACGTACCTGCGCCATCGGGCGGCGACGCGGCAGTTCTTTGTTCATGTAGGCTTCCCAGGTGAGACGCTGGACGTCGGGATCGCGGCAAATGCTGACGAACCGCTCTCGGCGCTTGTCGCTGCTGTACCAGAAATACTGCATGATCCCGAGGATCCAGAAGACCCGTCCATGCGCCTTCATGAACTGCTTGCGCGCCAACCCCAGCGCTCGCCCGTCGCCGCTCACGAGGGCCTGCTCCGCCGCCTGCGCCGCCAATCGTCCGCCCAGCATCGCATAGTAGATGCCCTCGCCCGACGCAGGCGCGACCACGCCCGCGGCGTCTCCGGCCAACACGACATCGCGCCCGTTGTCCCAGCGGGGCAGGGGCTTGGCCGGAATCGGCGCGCCCTCGCGGCGGATCGTCGGTGTGTCCGAAAGGCCGGTAAGCGTTCGCAACGACCGGACCGAAGTTCTCAGCGAGAATCCCTTCCTCGCGCTGCCGGACCCGACGCTCATCGTCTCGCCATGCGGGAAGATCCAGGCATAAAAGTCGGGCGAGAGCGTGGCCCGGTAGTGAATCTCGCAGCGGGGGTCGGTCGTCCCGTCGCGCGGCGTTTGGATCACCTCATGATAGGCGTAGACAAAACGCCCGCGATCGGCGCGCGGCACCTCCTGCCGTCCGAGAATCGAGTTGGCGCCGTCGGCTCCAATGACCACTCGCGCCTTGAGCGATCGCGTCGATTCGGGCTCCGTCTTCGGTTGAAAATGGATGCGCGGCAAACCGTCGGCATCGCGAGTGATGGTCTCGAATTTGCCCGAGATACGCTTTGCCCCCGACAATCCGGCGCGCGTGCGAAGCCATTCGTCGAACTCCTCGCGGTCGACCATCCCCACAAATCCGCGTTCAATCGGCATATCGACGCTCGCTCCTCGTGGGGAGACCATCGTCGCCTTGTGTACGCGCGCCTTCAAAAGCGAGTTCGGAATGTCGAAGTCCTTGATCAGCCGTGGCGGAATTGCGCCGCCGCAAGGCTTGATGCGCCCGCTCCTGTCGATGAGCGCGACCTTGCGGCCAAGGTTCGCGAGATCATTGGCGGCGGTGGCCCCGGCTGGCCCTCCCCCGACGACGACCATGTCGAAAACCTCCTCAACATCCATGGCCGCTGCGCCTTCTCAAGGTCTCGTCGAGATCGCGCCGGACGGCGTCAGGATGGGACTACCGGCTTCCGACGAATGGCCGCGCACAACGGCGCTCCCCAGAACCGCCGCGACCAGGAACAGCGTCGCGGCGACCGCAAAAGCGATCGAATACGCGACGAGGAGCGGCGCAGAGAGACCACGGGCGCTATCTACGAGCAGCGTCGCGAAAACGCCGCCCAGGCCAAAGGCGAGCGCCTGTGCTGCGCCCCAAAGCCCCATCCGGGTGCCTTCGCGCGATGCTGCGCGTGCGCCCGCGCCGGCGAGACCCATCATCGAGCCGATCGACGCCACCGCAAAGGCGCCGTTGGAGACGCCAAGCGCGAACACGGCGGCGACAAACACGCGCGGGTCTGCGGAAAGAAAACCGCTCGCGGCGATTCCCGCCAAGGACAATCCAGACGCGGCGCAACCGCCCGCCGCCCACAGGCGCAAGGAGCCGAAGATCGGCCAGCGGGTGACAGAAGAAGCGGCGGCCGCGACGCCGAGCATGCCGGTCAGCATACCTCCGTGCTGCAAGCCGGCGAGTTTTGTCGTTACGCCCGGCGTCATTCCGAACACCAGCCCGGCGAACGGCTCGACCAGCAGTTCCTGGGCGCTCAAGGCGAGCATCGACACGAAGATGAAGATGGTGAAGCCGCGCGCCGCGGGGTCATTCCACTGGTCTCTCAACGCGGCCGTGAATCCGGGCTTGCCCGGCGTCGCCGTCCGCTGTGCCGGCGGCGCCGCGGCGCAGCCCTCAACGCCCCAGACCGCCAGAACCGCGACGAGAAATGCGGCCACGCTAACCGTGGCCGTCACCGCGATCAGGCGCTCCTGCGAGAACGGGTCCAGGAAATGCCCGGCGAGGGGCGCCGAGAGCGCGAAGCCGAGAATCATCATCATCCAGACCGCCGACGCCGCGGCGGCGCGCCCGGCTGGCGTCACGCGCGTAGCGAGCATTGCCAGGACCGAAGTGCCGGCCGCTCCGACGCCGACGCCGACGAGGAGGAAGGAGATCGCGGCCAAGGCGATTCCAAGCGGTTCTGACGCCGCAGCAAGGGCCGTCCCGCACGCGGCGCCGACTGCGCCGAGCGCGAGCGCCGCCATTCCGCCGATGATCCAGGGCGTTCGCCGTCCACCGATGTCGGACCCGTAGCCCCAGGCCGGCCGCAAGATTTGAACCCCGTAGTGCGCGCCGACAAGCAGGCCGGGGATCGAGGCGGGCAATGCAAGCTCGACGACCATGACTCGATTGATGGTCGAAATCATCAGGACGACGATCGCGCCCAGCGCGGTTTGCACGAGCCCGAGCCGCACGATGCTGGTCCGTCCAAACGGTTCCGGCGTCATGGGCCCCCCATCCCGACCGAGCGCAGGGCGAATGCGCTCGCCAGCATCCCGAGCACATAGAGAGTTGTCCCGGTGGCGTTGTAGGCGGCGGCCTTCTCGCTCGGGTTCGCAAGCAGTCGCGGCATCAGCGCCAATTGTCCGATGAGAAGGACGACGACCGCGGCCGCATATGCGGGCCGCCCCCAGGCGACGAGCAGACCGATCACGACAATCTGCGGCGCAGCCATAACGACGCAGGCCAGCCAAACCGCCCGCTTGACGCCGAGTTGTACCGGCAACGAGCGAACCCCGAGCCTGCGATCGCCGTCGATCGATTTGAAATCGTTCAAGGTCATGATCCCGTGTGCGCCGAGGCTGTAAAGCAGGGCGATCGCAATGATCCGGAGGTCCGGGAGGCTTGCGGCCATGACCGCGGCGCCGGTGAACCAGGGTAAGCCTTCATAGGCGAGGGCTACCGCTGAATTGCCCCACCAGCCGTTCTGTTTGAGCCGCATCGGCGGAGCGCTGTAGACCCAGGCGAGTCCCAGCCCGACAATGGCTGCGCCCAGGACCCATTTCCCGAGTGACCATGCCCAGGCGAGCGACAGAATTGTCCACAAGCAGGCGATATAGAAGCCCCAGCGGCCAGGGATCCTGCCGGACGGGATGGGCCTGTTGGGCTCGTTGATGGCGTCGACGTCCCGATCGTACCAGTCGTTGACCGCCTGGCTGGTCGCGCACACCAGCGGCCCGGCGAGGGCTATCCCGGCCAGGACCATGTTCCAGCGCGCCGCGGCGGAAAACCCGCTCGAGACGACGCCGCAACCGAACGCCCACATCGGCGCGAACCACGTAATGGGCTTGAGCAGTTGCAGGACGGCGGACGGCTCTGGAACGCGCATCATCAAAGCGTAAGCTGGCCATATTTTTGTGTCAAGTTAACATGACACATGCCCTGTCGCCGCTGGGCTACAGGGACGACTTTGGGCATTTAAAGCGTTGCAACCATGTGGAATCCACGGCGTCGGCCGCGATTCGAAGCGTGGTCCTCGCACACTTTCTGGCATCGATGGTTGAGGATCGCGCGATCCCATTGTGTCGTCGAAATGTCCCTGCTCGCCTGAAAAGAGCTCCCAGTTCAGCGCGAAAAAGCTCCCTGTTAAGGGCAAAAAACCTCGCTGTTAATTCCGCTTACATGACGCTAAATCTGGGGTCTGCGCCGGACAAGGCCGCTTCCAGCGCTGGCTCTCAACCTTTTGTTCGCTTCTGGAGGCGGCGGAGGGCGGGAGCCAATCCTCATAGCTTTCATAGGCTTGCCTCGTCCGTACAAAAGATTCTCCTGTTTTTTCTTTTCCAGAAGAACGACTCGTGCTAAAGTGCTTTCTTGGAGAATTTCGAACATGTGCGCTAACGACGGCGACGAGAAACCTCGGCTTTTCCGGGTTTCAAATTTTTTCGCCTGGCTTTGCATATTAAACTTGGTAGACATGTTATTATGCGGCCAGGGTGAGCGCGAGCCCGGCCCTGGCGTCCAGCTAAAGCGCGGATCAAGCCAACTGC
>PLUH01000132.1:147-8260 GCA_003164825.1 Hyphomicrobiales bacterium | reverse complement strand
GGACAAGACCGGCACCCTCACCACCGGAAAAATGATTTTGACCGAACGGGCCGCCGCACCGCGACAAGACGAAGCTGAACTCCTGCGACTGGTCGCCGCGCTGGAATCAGCCTCCGAGCACCCGGTGGCCCAGGCCATCGTNNCACGCCATCCCCGGCCACGCCACCCCTGGCCACGCCACCGCCGGTCGCGCTGCCCCCCGTCACCCACTTCGTCAGCGCGCCGGGCTTGGGTGTCAGCGGTCTGGTCGCGGGCCGCACGGTGGTGGCGGGCCGGGCAAGCTGGCTGACGGACAGCTGGTCGATGACCATTGCGGAGCCGCTGACGGCCCGGGCGGCGCGGGCCGAGGCGGCCGGCCGGACGGTTATCTTCGCGGGCTGGGACGGGCAGGTGCGCGGCATCTGCGTGGTCGCCGACACCCTCAAGCCCACCTCGGCGGCGGCCGTGCGGCGGCTCCGTGAGCTGGGCCTGCGCCCGGTGCTGCTCACCGGCGACAACGTCCGGGCGGCCCGTGACGTGGCCGCCGCGGCCGGCATCAGCGAGGTGATCGCCGGCGTGCTGCCGGCCGGGAAGGTCGACGCGATCAAGCAACTGCAGGGACAGGGTCACATCGTGGCGATGGCGGGCGACGGCGTCAATGACGCCGCGGCCCTCCGCGCCGCCGACGTCACCGGCACCAGCGACGAGCAGCCAGAAGAGGCCGGCCGGCGTCAGATGCTGATCCGGGTGACCGGCGAGCAGCTCACGATCGAGGCCACCGACCCGGTGATCGTCGAGCTCGGCCGCGCCGCGCTCGTTGCGCTCGACGATATTCTCGCCGTCGATGGCGTCGACGGGGTGTTCGTTGGCCCCTCCGACCTCTCGATCGCCTTGAGCGGCGGCGCGACCCTCGAGCCGCGCGGCGCGGCGCTGATGACCGAGGCGCGGCGGATCGCCGAGCGGGCCAAGGCGCATGGAAAATTCGCGGCGATGTTCTGCTTCGACGGCGCGGACGCGCGCGCGATGCTGGCGCTCGGCTACCGGTTATGCACCATCGCCAGCGACCATGCGCTCATCCGCGCGGCGGCGCGGAGCGAACTCGCCGCCGCGCGGGCCGGACGCGCCTGAAAGTCGCCGCCGGCACTGGAAAAAGCTTGATTCGCCGCCCATATGTGACAGGAGCGAGGGCATGCCCCGCGAGCACCCTCGGCCGGCGTCTCGGAGCCGGTTCAAGCGTGCATCGGCGGGCCTGACAGGCTAAGGTGGGCAAAGCGCGAATCGAGGCTCCGCTGTCGCTTAAGCCCAATCACTCATAAGGCTTTGATTTTGGAAGAGGAAGGCAAGGACCTGGCCGAGGAGGCCGAGGCCGCCAGCGACAGCTACGGCGCGGATTCGATCAAGGTGCTGCGCGGCCTGGACGCCGTGCGCAAGCGGCCCGGCATGTACATCGGCGACACCGACGACGGCTCGGGCCTGCACCACATGATCTACGAGGTGGTCGACAACGCCATCGATGAGGCGCTGGCGGGCCACGCGAAGCTCGTCGCCGTTACCCTCAACGCCGACGGCTCGGTTACGGTCAGCGACGACGGGCGCGGGATTCCGACCGGCATCCACGACGAGGAAGGCGTGTCGGCGGCCGAGGTCATCATGACCCAATTGCACGCCGGCGGGAAATTCGACCAGAACTCCTANNTTACGAATCTGGCGCGACGGGCTCGAGCACTTCGTCGAATTCGCCCATGGCGACGTGGTCGCGCCGCTCAAGGTCGTTGGGCCTGCGCCGATGGTTGACGGTCGCCCGAAACGCGGCACCGAGGTCACGTTCACCCCTTCGCTCGAAACCTTCACCATGGTCGAGTTCGACTATGCGACGATCGAGCATCGCTTGCGCGAGCTCGCGTTCCTCAATTCGGGCGTGCACATCGTGCTGACCGACCTGCGTCACGCGGAGCCCAAGCGCGAAGACCTCCACTATGAGGGCGGGCTCGAGGCGTTCGTGCGCTATCTGGACCGCGCCAAGACCGCGCTGATCGACAACCCGATCCTCATCAGCGGCGAGCGCGATGGTATCGGCGTCGAGGTCGCGCTGTGGTGGAACGACAGTTATCACGAGAACGTGCTGCCGTTCACCAACAACATTCCGCAGCGCGACGGCGGCACCCATCTTATCGGCTTGCGCAGCGCTCTCACCCGCCAGGTGGTCGGCTATGCCGAAAGTTCGGGGCTGCTAAAAAAAGAAAGGGTCGACCTTTCGGGCGACGACACTCGCGAGGGCCTGACCTGCGTCTTGAGCATCAAATGTCCGGACCCGAAATTCTCCTCCCAGACCAAGGACAAGCTGGTGTCCTCCGAGGTCCGGCCGGTGGTCGAGGGCCTGGTCAACGATCTCATGTCGCAATGGTTCGAGGAGCATCCGCAGGAGGCGCGGGTGATCGTCGGCAAGGTGGTCGAGGCGGCGCAGGCGCGCGAAGCGGCGCGCAAGGCGCGCGAGCTTACCCGCCGCAAGGGCGCGCTCGACATTGCAAGCCTGCCCGGCAAGCTCGCCGACTGCCAGGAGCGCGATCCGGCCAAGTCGGAGATCTTCATCGTCGAGGGCGATTCAGCCGGCGGCACCGCCAAGCAGGGCCGCAACCGCGAGTTCCAGGCGGTGCTGCCGCTGCGCGGCAAGATTCTCAACGTCGAGCGGGCGCGCTTCGACAAGATGCTCGGCAGCGAGCAGATCGGCACCCTCATCACGGCGCTCGGCGCCGGCATCGGGCGCGACGACTTCAATATGGAGAAGCTGCGCTACCACAAGATCATCATCATGACCGACGCCGATGTCGACGGCTCGCACATCCGCACCCTTCTGCTCACCTTCTTCTTCCGGCAGATGCGCCCGATCATCGAGGCCGGGCATCTGTTCATCGCCCAGCCGCCGCTGTTCAAGGTCAAGCGCGGACAATCGGAGCAGTATCTCAAGGACGAGCGCGCGCTCGAGGATTATCTGGTCGATGCGGGACTCGACGGGGCGACGCTGACCCTTGCCCGCGGCGAAGTGCTGGCCGGCCAAGACCTGCGGGCGCTGGTCG
Organism: Hyphomicrobiales bacterium; assembly: GCA_003164825.1. GTDB lineage: Bacteria > Pseudomonadota > Alphaproteobacteria > Rhizobiales > Beijerinckiaceae > Roseiarcus. The sequence continues at coordinate 5,207 of PLUH01000132.1, read as the reverse complement.
AGGAGGCGCGCGCCCTTCGCCACCTGCTCGACGGCCTGCATTCGCGCTATAATCGCAGCCTGGTCGAGCAGGCGGCGCTGGCCGGCGCTTTACGCCCATTGAGCGGGCCCGACGACCCCGAGGGCGAAACGCGCGCTCGCCGGCTGGCGGAACGCATGAACGCCATCGCGGAGGAGACTGAGCGCGGCTGGAGCGACCGGGTCGAGGCGAATGGCTATGTGCTGACGCGCGAGGTCCGCGGCGTTCGTCAGGCGGCGGCGCTCGATGCGGGCCTGCTCGCTTCCGCCGATGCGCGCCATCTCGACGAGCATGCGGGGCCTTTGCGCGAAGCCTTCGCCGAACCGGCGACGTTTCAGCGCCGCGGCGAGACGACGACCGTCTCGGGCCCCTCAGGGCTTCTGGAGGCGGTCAACGCGGCGGGGCGCAAGGGCGTGACCTTCCAGCGCTACAAGGGCCTGGGCGAAATGAACAAGGATCAACTGTGGGAGACGACCCTCGACCGCGACGCCCGCACCCTGCTGCAGGTCAAGATCCGCGAGGTCGACGAGGCCGACGACATTTTCGTCAAGCTGATGGGCGATATCGTCGAGCCTCGCCGCGAGTTCATCCAGGACAACGCGCTGAGCGTGGCGAATTTGGACGTGTAACAACGACAAAAGTTGGTAAGCGGGCGCGCCGGGTCTTGAAAATATTAGCCATTGGCATACAGTATCCCTGAAAGATGGAACCCGGAAGATATTGAGATCAAGCTCCTCGATGAGGCCAGCGAGGGCGAGGTCGCGACGGTCAGAGTTTCGGTGGGTGGCGCGGCCTTGTTCATCGTGGGAGAGATCAAGGAGGACGGAAAGCGGCTTGTCGTCACCGGCGTTCATATTTCGTCCCACGGAATGAGCCCCAACCAAGTTGGCGTTCCGAATCTGAGGAAGGTCGCCCGCGCCGTGATGGAGATCGGCAGCTATGACGAAATCATTGTTGAGGGAGCGGTTCGAACGACTGGGGCACATCCAGGGCATCGACCCGGTTCGATCCGGTTCTCCCGAGATCGTCTCTTTGCGCATGATCGGAAAGCTGAATCAGACGAAGTCGGTTGAGGCTGTAATCGCGTTGCGCCGTCGCGGCGTGCCGACCCTCAAGGCCAAGCGGGCGATCGAGGCCGCCATGCAGGGAAGGGCCAACGTTCTCGACGTTCCAACTGTCGACAGCACACATGCGCTTGCGCGAGATCTTCGACGCTTCGGATTTGGCATGTACGTGGTTTTTCCTGTGGCGGTCGACGTTCGAAAGCTTCGCGAACGCTTGGGCCTTACTCAGGAGCAATTTTCGCTCAGGTTCGGTCTCGAGTTGGACGCTGTCAGGAACTGGGAATATGGCCGGCGGCAACCAGACAAAGCAGCGAGGAGCTATCTCGCGGTAATAGAAAGAGACCCGGAGATGGTGCAGGACGCGCTCGCCGTCCCGGTCGACTAGCCCGAACTGCCGCTCGAAAGGCGGGGACAATGTCTGCGCCGCCTTGCCAAAGCCAAACGTAAGGCCAATCTGCCCTTCCATGAAGTTCCCGCCCGAATTTCTCGACGAGATCCGAGCCCGGCTGCCGGTCTCCGAAGTGGTGGCCAAGCGGGTCAAATTGCGCAAGCAGGGGCGGGAATGGGCGGGTCTGTCGCCGTTCACCTCGGAGAAGACCCCTTCGTTCTTCGTCAATGACCAGAAGGGCTTCTTCCATGACTTCTCATCGGGGAAGCATGGCGACATCTTCGCCTTCTTGAGGGAGACCGAAGGCGTTGGCTTTCCGGAGGCGGTCGAGCGATTGGCCGCGATGGCGGGCGTTCCGATGCCGCGCCAGAGCGATGCGGAGGCCGCCGAGGACAAGAAGCGCGCGAGCCTGATCGAGGTTCTGGCCCTTGCCGCGCGGATGTTCGAAACGAACCTGCAGCAGCCGATCGGCGCCAAGGCGCGCGGCTATCTTTCCGACCGCGGCCTTGGGCCTCCGGTCCAGCAGCGCTTTTCGCTCGGCTATTCCTCGCCCGAGCGCTTTGCGCTGCGCGATGCGCTCGCGGCCAAGGGGGTCGGCGCCGACCAGATGATCGAGGCCGGCCTCCTCATCCATGGCGAGGATATCGCGGTTCCCTACGATCGATTCCGCGACCGGGTGATATTCCCGATCCACGACCGCTCCGGCCGCGTCATCGCCTTTGGCGGGCGAGCGATGGACCCGGGGGCCAAGGCGAAATACCTCAACTCGCCGGAGACCGCACTTTTCCACAAAGGTTCGCTGCTGTTCAATCACCATCGCGCGCGCAAAGCTGCCCACGACAGCGGCGAGATTATCGTCGTCGAGGGCTACATTGACGCCATCTCGGTGAGCGAGGCCGGGTTCCCCAATGTTGTCGCGCCGCTCGGCACCGCGCTCACGGCCGATCAATGCGCGCTGCTGTGGGGAATCGCGACCGAGCCGATCCTTTGCTTCGACGGCGACAGCGCCGGACGGCGGGCAGCCTTCCGGGCCATCGAGACGGCGCTGCCGCTGATCGGCGCCGGAAAGAGCCTGCGGTTCGCGCTTCTCCCCGAGGGTCAGGATCCGGACGACCTCATCCGCCTGAGCGGACCGGCGGCGATGGCCGAGCATTTCAAGGGCGCGCTGCCGTTCGCCGACATGCTGTTCATCCGCGAAACCGACGGCGAGCGTTTCGACACGCCCGAGCAGCGCGCGGCGCTGGAGCGGCGCCTCGGCGACGCGGTCGGGAAAATCGCCGACGAACCCCTGCGCCGCCACTACCAGGCGGACGTCAAGCGGCGCCTCGCCACGTTCTTCGGCGACGAGCGTGAGCGCATGGGCCGTGGCGACGGCGGGGCAAGGCGCGCCTTTGGCCCCAGGCGCGGCGGGCCTTTTCCTCCGCGCGGCCCGCGCGTCGGTCTCGCTGAGGCGCCCCTGCCGCCCCAGAGCAAGCTTGGCCGCAGGGCGCGCTCACCCGCGCGCGAAATCATGATCCTGGCGATCGCGCTTAGCCATCCCTCGCTGCTCGAGAGCCATTGCGAGGAATTGGCGGCGACCGAATTTGCCGGCCCCAGCCTCGGCGCGTTCCGCGATGCGCTAATCGCCGCTCCGGCCGAGGCGCTCGCTTCGTCCACCGCGCTCGCCGAATGGCTGAACGGCGCCGGGCGGGGGGCGGAATATGAGCGCATCATCGCTGTGGCCGCCAAAATGCCGGATTGGTGGTGCATGCGGCCGCAAGCCTCCGACGCTGACGCCGATCATGTTCTCCAGCAGAACCTCTTGCTTCAGCAGGCTCCCGCGTTACATAGGGAACTGAAGCTGGTGGAGCGGTCACTCGCAACGGAGCAGACAACCGAGCAGAGCGAGCTTGATTTTGCCCGACTGCTTGATATCAAAGCGAAATTGGCCGAGCTTGTGGATGCCGAAGCAGCGATCGACGGTTTTGGCGATGGGTCCGGACGCGCCTCGTCCGCGATCTGACCGGAAAGGCCCCACGAGAGATGGGCGACGGCGCGGGCAAGCGATGGGGACGGCGGCGATTCCTTGGGGGCTTCGCGGAAGGACGGCCTTAGGCTTGGCCTGAACAATCTTTGTGGGACCGCTCGTCCTTGCGAGCCGGTCGAAGGACGATACTGGACACCCGGCGCCGTTGGCCGCGGGATGACGGAGGCGCCGCGATGGCAAAAAAAGATGAGGTGAAGAGCGAGGGCGAAGCGGCCGTTGTCGAGACTCCCGACAGCCCGCTGCTCGATCTCAGCGACGCCGCCGTCAAGCGGATGCTCAAGATCGCCAAGAAGCGCGGCTGGGTGACGCAGGAGGAATTGAACGCGGTCCTGCCGTCAGAAGAGATTTCGTCCGACCAGATCGAGGACATGAACTCGATGCTCAGCGAGATGGGCATCAATGTCGTCGAGAGCGAGGACGCGGAAGAAGCGGACAAGGAAAGCTCCGAGACCGCCGACGAGGAAGAGGCCGAAGGCGGCGAAATCGTCGAAGCCGCCAGGACGACCGCAGTCGCCACGCGCAGTTCCGAGCCCGCCGAGCGCACCGACGACCCGGTGCGCATGTACCTGCGCGAAATGGGCTCGGTCGAGCTCTTGTCGCGCGAGGGCGAAATCGCCATCGCCAAGCGGATCGAGGCCGGCCGCGAGGCGATGATCGCGGGCTTGTGCGAAAGCCCTCTCACCTTCCAGGCGATCATCATCTGGCGCGACGAGCTCAACGACGGCAAGATTCTCTTGCGCGACATCATCGATCTCGAAGCGACCTACGCCGGCCCCGACGGCAAGAAGGCGCCGAAGACCGACTATTCCGCCCCCGGCGCGCCGCCGCCGCCCAATCCGGCCCGCGACCGCATCGCGCCGGCGACCGCGCCGCAGGCGCCGCCGGAGGGATTCGAGGGCGATCAGATCCCGCCGCCCGAGAACTTCGACGACGAGGACGATCTCGAGAATTCGGTCTCGCTGTCGGCGATGGAGGCCGACCTCAAGCCGCGCGTGCTCGAGACCTTCGACCGCATCGCTGACGCGTACAAGAAGCTGCGCCGCCTGCAGGATCAGAACGTCGAGAACAAGCTCAGGAGCGAATCGCTCTCTCCCGCCCAGGAGCGCAAATACAAGGCGCTGAAGAAGGAGATCGTCGGCGACGTCAAGTCGCTCTCCTTGAACCAGAACCGCATCGACGCCTTGGTCGAGCAGCTCTACGACATCAACAAGCGCCTGATCGGCCTCGACATCCGCCTCATGCGAATGGCCGAGACCCATCGCGTCGGGCGCGAGGATTTTCTCAGGAACTACCAGAATTCGGAGCTCGACCCGAAATGGCTGCTCCGCGTCTCGAAGCTCACGACGCGCGGCTGGAAGGACTTCATCGCCGCCGACAAGAACCCGATCAAGGAGATCCGAGCCGAAATCCAGTCGCTGGCGACCGAGACCGGGCTTGAGATCCAGGAGTTCCGCCGGCTGGTGCAGATGGTGCAGAAGGGCGAGCGGGAGGCGCGACAGGCGAAGAAGGAGATGGTCGAGGCCAATCTGCGCCTCGTGATCTCGATCGCCAAGAAATACACCAA
>PLUH01000132.1:0-121 GCA_003164825.1 Hyphomicrobiales bacterium | reverse complement strand
ATCAACAAGATCGTGCGCACCTCGCGCCAGATGCTGCACGAGATCGGCCGCGAGCCGACACCCGAGGAGCTCTCGGAAAAGCTCGCCATGCCGCTCGAAAAGGTGCGCAAGGTGCTCAAGA
>PLUH01000100.1:23883-24172 GCA_003164825.1 Hyphomicrobiales bacterium | reverse complement strand
CGAATGGGTGTAGAGAGGTTGACGCACCTGCCAGCCGCTGGCGGTCAGAACGGGACGCTCCGTCTTGTGAAACTCAAGGCAGGCGGGCTCCCAGTCCAGACCGAGAAAGGCGATGAGCCGCCGGCTTTCGCCCTCGAGATCAGCGACAAGCGCTTCATAGTCGATCGTGTGCATGCGAAGCGGCAACACGTTGCGCCAATGGTCCGCCAGACGCTCGATCTCCAGCGCCCGGCGCGCGCAATCCGCAAGGTCCTGCGCAAACGCCATCGGCTCGCTGAAGTGGCGGAAA
>PLUH01000100.1:0-23871 GCA_003164825.1 Hyphomicrobiales bacterium | reverse complement strand
TCCAGCGAGCGCCCCTGTCCATGCGCGAACACGGTATCGCAGAGGCGGGGGAGATCGCTGAGCTCTCCCGCGCCCGAAACGCGCGAGTGGCTCGAGGCGATCTGCTCGACCAGGCTCGTGCCCGAACGCGGCATGCCGACAACGAACACCGGCGTTTCTGACGGGTTTCCCTCCGGTTCGACGGCCGAATAAAACGCGGCGTTGAGCGACTGGATCAAACCCGTGACCTGGCGCTCCAGCGCTGCGTGATCATAAATCTCCCCGAAACCCGCGAGCCGTTCGCGGTGCGCTGCGTTGCCCTCGGCGAAACTCGAAAACGCCTCATCGTATCTGCCGGCGTTGTCGAGCATCGTCCCGAGCGCAAAACTGAGCCACACGCGATGCTCGATCTCGACCTCCGGCGAGGCCGCCAGCGCCCGCAGCCGGTCCACATGCGCTTCATTGCTCGGCAGTTGACCGATCACCGCCAGGCCGCCATGAGCGTCGGACAGATCAGGATCCAGCGCCAGGGCGCGCTCAAAATACACCCGCGCCTCGTCGAAGCGGCCAACCACCCGCATCGTCGTGCCAAGCCCCGCCCAAGCTCGCGCCGAATTGGGTGCGAGATCAATCGCCTTTCGCCAAGCTGCTTCGCTGGCGTCTAAATCCATGGCCATGACCAGGGTCGCGGCCAGCGGCAAATGCGCGCCGATTTTGTCTGGCTGCAGTTCGACTGCCCGCCGCATAAATCCGATCGCCTCGTCGAATCGTTTGAGTTCAGCCACGACCTGCCCCAACTCGGTGAGCGCCGCCGCATTGTCGGGCTGCAGCGCCAGCACCTTGCGAAAGGCGGCCTCGGCGTCGACGAAGCGGCGGCGGCGGGCAAGAGCGGCGGCGCGATTGAAATGCGCTTCGGCCAAATCGGGCATAAGCTCGACGGCCCGCGCCGCGCTTTCGAGCGCTTCCTCGTGCAATCCCTGCCTGCTAAGCGCTTACGCCAGATTGCAATGGGCATGCGCGAAATCCGGCTTGAGCGCGATGGCCCGTCGATAACTCTTCGTGGCCGCGTCGAGCTGGTCCGACGCTCGCAGCAGGTTGCCGAGGCTCAGATGGACGGCCGCGGATTCCGGCGTCGCTTCGAGCGCCCTCTGGATGAACTGCATGGCGCGAGCGCTGTCGCCCCGGTCATGCGAGACGAGACCGAGAAGGTGCAAAGCTTCGCCGCTGTTGGGCGCCGCCTTCAGGACTTGGCGATAAATCGCTTCAGCCTCATCGAGCTGGCCTGCCTGGTGATGGGCAATCCCGGCTTTCAGGTCGGTTATGGCCGCAATTTCTTTCGGACGATTGCGGCTCCTACGCGCTGACATTCATCGACCGTCGATTGCTCGTCTCAATGAGTTCCTGACCACAATAGATCGGAAAGGGACTGCCGGCTACGACGCGCGGTCAAAGCGGTTCGCCAGGCCTAGCGGCAGGCGTTCGCCAGCAGACGCTCGGTGACTTCGAAAGGGCGGCGCCGGCGCCATCTCCCGGCGTCGACGGCGCGCGCTCAGGGAAAACTAACGGACGGGGCTGTCTTTTCTTTTCTTCGCGCGCCGCCGGGCCGCGAAGCCGGTCAAGCCAATGCCGATCAGGGTCATCGTTGTCGGTTCGGGGACGGTATAACTGTAGAAGAGAGTGGCGGCCACGTCTGCCGAGCGATCCGCGACGAAGAGGTCGTACGCCCGCGAGGCATCGAACGTGACCGTCGTGCTGTCCGTTACACTGGCGTTAAAACCATGCAGGAACGCGCTCAGCCCGCTCGTAAAGACCACTGAGCTAACCGTGTTCGAGCCGACTGAACCGAGAATACCAGTACTGCCGCTGGGTACCGTTTCCGATGAGGTCGAGCCGACGTCGGTTACGGTGAACGTTCCGATCGGAGAGGGCATCCCCAACGTCGCCACGTCCGTGATCTGGAGGCTATAAGAGCCGGAAGAGCCGGAGGTGTTTAGGAACACGTAAAAGCTGCCCAGCGATTCAATAACCTGCAATTCGACGTCGTCCAGATGCGCGCCCGCCGGCAACAGGGTGTCGGCGCCCGCGAAGCTGAAGCTTGTCGACAATGTCGGGGTGCCTGAGATGCTCCGGACTTGGGAAATCGTCGCCGCCGAGACCCCACCTGAGCACGCCATGAACGCGCCGGCCGTCAGCCCAATCTTGCTGTTCTTTTCCATCTGTCGCTCCCCACTCCGCCGATTAGTTGCTGCTACTCCCGCCTAGGTTAAGCGCTACGCATGCGCAAAGAAATGAACTGTATCTAGAGGCCGTGCCCTAGATGGCGAGCGACAACCTTATTCACGATTTCAAGACGATATCACGTCCGGACATCGGTCCAACGGACAGATGTGTGGAGGCCGCCTGGATTCGCGAGGAATCCGCTGTCGGTCGGAGCCCCGAGCACTTCAAATCTGCGTGATCGGCGGCGCCTTTTGCGGCTGCGCGGTAAAGGCTCTGTCGCACGAGCGTGCGCACGACGCGGTGGCGTGGGAGCCGCGCTGGCCCGAGCCGCTTTCTCGCGATCGCACGGGACCGCAGCGAGAAAACGCGACGGCAATCCTTTGCGACAATCAGAAGGTAATGCTATCCGCGAATCGTGAGCTTTCTAGCGCGAATCGCCCCGCACTTGCGGCAGACCCAATGGCGTGTAGCGCTCGTAACGCTGGTTGAACGCGTCGGCGTCGAGAATGCCTACCGCCTCCACCCGCCGAGATGTCGAATCGCTTTGCTGGGCCAAGATCGAAGTCACCTGCCAACGCCAAGTGGACGGGTCGTCTCTGCCAGGGCCAGTGGCCACCTCGGTCACTCCTGCCGCGTAGCTCGCGCCGCCTCCAATCGCAATGAGAGGAAGAATGAGGGACTTCCGCATCGTCTCCTCCGTGATTCGCCTGAATTTTCGCCGCTGGGTGCGCGCCCATCTCCCACGCACGCGGCGCTATTAATCAAACGTTAAACATAAATTTGTGGCCCGGCTAAGGCGCTTCGCTCTTCGAGGCCATCTCGCGCAACGCATCGCTCGCCATGGCGCGGCTTACCCGGCGACCTTGCGTCAAGGCTTCGTTGTCGAGCATGGCGACAATCTCCCGCGCGGCTCCGAGCGAACGTTCGATTCTCAGTGCAATGTAAGCGACGACATGGGGCTCGACCTGGAGCTGGCGATCGCTGAACAACTTGAAGAGAACCGCCTCGGTCAATTCGATATCCGGGGCGGCAAGCCGCACCACCGGCGCCAATCGAAGTCGCGACAACAGGTCGGGAGTGTTGAGTCCCCAGGCGTCCGGCGCCGCGCGACAGGTCAGCAGCAGCCATACGTCGTTTTGGAGCGCCATATTGATGAGGTGAAAAAACAGCGCTTCCGATTGCGCGGCCCGGTCTGCGTCCTCGAACAGCACCGCATACGCGCGACCGCAGGCCTCGACGCTCTCATCGTTCAAGGCCTCCCCACGGAGCGTGATCGCGCCGGACACGCCAGCCCAGATCGCTCCGAGATGGCTTTTTCCCGCGCCTTCAGGCCCCACGAGGGTCAACATTCGACCCGCCCACTTCGGCCAAAGCTCAATCGCGCCCAGAGCCTCGCGGTTCGATGGCGCGGGGAGAAAATCTTCGCGCGCGAAGCTTGGCGAGTGCGGCCAGCGAAAAGTCAGTTGGCGCGGCGGAGAAATCATCAGCGCTCCGGTTTCGAGCGGCCTCGATAGAGCGGGCTCGTAAGGTAGACCGCGATGAGATGACGGGCGACAACGCCGATCGCCGCGGCCATCGGAACGGCGATCAGGAGCCCGAGAAATCCGAACAATTGCCCGAACGCCAGCAGCGCGAACATAAGCCAGACGGGGTGAAGCCCGACCGATTCGCCGACCAGCTTCGGCGACAGCACATATCCTTCGAGAAATTGGCCGACCCCGACAACGGCGAGCGCCATGAAGAAAAGTTTCAGACTTGGCCAGCCCTGAACAAGCGCTACTCCGAGCGAGAGGACGAGCGCGGTCAGCGATCCCACATACGGCACGAAACTCAGCAAGCCACCCAACACGCCGATCAGGAAGCCAAAATCGAGGCCGATCAGCGTCAATCCGATGCCGTACCAGAGCCCCAGGAATAGGCAGACGATCGACTGGCCCCGGATGAAGCCCGCCAAAGCGTGATTTATCTCTCGGGCGATTTTTCGCAGACTGTCGCGGTAATCAAGAGGGAGCCAGCTGTCGATTTCTGAGATCATGCGATGCCAGTCGATAAGAATGTAGAAGGCGACGACAGGCGTGATGATCAGGAGCGACAGGAAACTGAATACCGCCGCGCCGCCGGAGACGAGCGACTGAAGGGCGTTGAGAAGCCACTTTGCGCCCTGGGCGACAAAATTGCTGACGGAGCTCTGAATTTGGGCGCTCGACAGTTGCTGGTTGAGGCCCAAGGCGTGCAGCCAGCCGCCGCCGTATTTCGCAATGAGGGCGTTGCCCTCCTCCACGGCGAGGGCCTGCAGGCGCACCGCATAGTCCGGCAGGCGTTGGGAAAAGGCTATGAATTGATTGCTCAGGATCGGGGCGACGAGAATGAGAACAATCACCACGCCCAAGGCGAAAGCAATCAGAATGAGCAGCGTCGCGCCGAGGCGGTTGAGTCCCAAACTCTGGAGCTTGAGCACGATCGGGTCGAGAAGGTAGCCCAGCACGATCCCGGCCGCGAAAGGCGTTATCGTCGACCCAAGCAAATACACAACGTAAAAGATGGCCGCGACCGCGACAGCCCAGAACAGAATTTGGCGCTCCAGGCTCACCGGGCCGGCCTCATGGGATTTCACCGGGTCTGTCAGCTGGTTGCAGCAGATCCCATTTGCCGCCCCAGGGATCGAGGAACACTGCGACCAGCCCATATGGCTCGCGGCGCGGCGTTTCAAGGAATCTGACGCCGCGAGAGCGCATCGTTTCGTAGTCGCCCCAGAAGTCCGCGCTGTGAAGGAAAAAGCCGACCCGTCCCCCGGTCTGGTCGCCAAGGCGAGCCCTCTGGCGCTCATCGCTCGGAACGGCAAGCACGAGCGCCGCTCCTGCGCGTTGCGATGCGGCGACCACGATCCAGCGCTTGTCGGAGCCGAGTGGTGCGTCTTCAAGAACTGCGAAGCCGAGGACGTCGCGGAAGAAGGCGAGGCCCTCGTCATAGCTGGGAACAAGAACGGTGACGGCGGCGAGGCGCTGGAGCATGAGCTGCGCCCTAACGGCTCATATGGTTCAGCCATTGGGCGATATAGACGCCGCCCGAGGCCACGGTTGTCCCGGCGACCGCCCATTCAAGGTAGGTCTGCACGGGCTGAGGGTCGAGGCCGTAGGCGCGAACCCCGAGCGCGAAGCCTGCTAGCGCGATCTGTGCAACCGTATTGAACTTTGACACCCAGACAGGGCGAATCTCGACCGGTTTGTCGAGCAGCCAGGAGACCAAGACCGCGAAGAGAATCATGACGTCCCGCGACACAACCGTGACCGCGATCCAGGCAGGCAAATCGGCATAGATCGCGAGCGAAACATAGATGGAGATCAACAGCGCTTTATCGGCCAGGGGATCGAGGTAGGCGCCCAACTCGGTGCGGAGATCGAAATTTTTGGCGATAAAGCCGTCGATCGCGTCCGAGACGCCGGCAAAGATGAAAATCAGAAACGCCGGAAGGAATCGCTCCGAAATAATCATCATTACGGCCAAAGGCGTCATGAGCATTCGCGCCAGCGTGACCAGATTGGGTAAATTGTTGAGGACTTGGCCAATATTCATCAAGTATTGACGCCCCTGGCGTCACCGCCCAAGCATCTCCTCCCAGGACGTCGCCACTTACGCCTATGACAGCCCAAAGGCTAACACGAATCGCCTCAGGTTGGGAAACCACGCCCGACCTGCGGCCCTTGCGCGTTTCGCGGCGGGCAATTACGCCGATCGCGCCCGAACTCCTCCGGAGCCCCGATGTCCGAAAGCCGCAAGCCTGTCACTTACGCCGAATCCGGAGTCGACATCGATAGAGGCAACCGGATCGTTGATCGAATACGTCCGTTGGCTCGCGCGACGCGCCGTCCAGGGGCCAGCGCGGAGCTTGGCGGATTCGGCGGACTGTTCGATCTTCGCGCGGCCGGCTTTGTCGATCCGATCCTGGTTGCGGCGAACGACGGCGTCGGCACCAAGTTGAAGATTGCCGCTGAGAGCGGCGTCTATGACACGATCGGCATCGACCTGGTCGCGATGTGCGTCAACGACATTGTCGTCCAGGGCGCCGAGCCTCTGTTTTTCTTGGACTATTTCGCTGCCGGCAAGCTCGACGAGGACGTTGTGTCGGCCGTCCTGCATGGCGTCGCCGAGGGGTGCGCGCAGTCCGGCTGCGCACTGATCGGCGGAGAGACGGCAGAGATGCCCGGCGTCTACGCTCCCGGCGATTTTGACATCGCCGGCTTCGCCGTCGGCGCCGCGGAGCGCGGGACCTTGCTGCCCCGGCCGGGCCTGAGGGCAGGCGACCTGGTCTATGGCCTGCCCTCGTCGGGGGTCCATTCGAACGGATTTTCGCTGGTGCGGCGCATCGTTGCGCGATCCGGCCTCGGTTGGGACGCCCCCGCGCCGTTCGACCCGTCGCGCTCGCTCGCGGCGGCGTTGCTGTCGCCGACGCGCCTTTATGTGCGGCCGCTGCTTCAGGCGCTGGCGCGGACGCGAGGCATTTACGCGCTCGCCCACATCACCGGCGGGGGCTATCCGGATAACCTGCCGCGCGTACTCGACGACAGCCTCGCCGTCTCGCTCGATCTGGACGCCTTCGCGCCGCCCCCTGTCTTTTCATGGCTCGCGGCGGCCGGCGATCTCGATGAAGAGGAGATGTTGCGGACCTTCAACTGCGGCTTCGGGATGGCCGTGTTCGTTTCCGCCGACGATGAGCAAGAGGCGCGCGACGCCCTCGCCAGCGCGGGCCTGTCGCCGGTCCTGATCGGGGAACTTGTTCCCGCCGAGGGCAGGCGCCTCGTCACCCGTGGAAGGCTCAAGTTGTGAGCCCTCGGGCGCGAACGGTCGTTCTCATCTCAGGTCGCGGCTCCAACATGAGCGCTCTTGTCGAGGCCGCGCGATCGCCGGACTTTGCGGCCGAGATCGTGCTCGTCCTGTCGGACGAGCCGGGCGCGCCCGGACTTGCGATCGCGCGCGAGGCGGGCGTCGCGGCGGAGGCGATCGACTTTCGAGCCTATCCCGGGAAGGCGGCGTTCGAGGCGGCCCTCGAGGCGCGGCTTCGCGCCGAGCGCGCCGAAATCGTTTGCCTGGCCGGGTTCATGCGCGTGCTGAGCCCGTCCTTCGTCGAGCGGTGGAAGGGGCGCATCCTCAACATTCATCCGTCGTTGCTGCCGAACCTGCGCGGGCTCAACACCCACGAGCGCGCGCTTCGCCAAGGGCTCGCCGAGCATGGATGCACGGTCCACTTCGTGACCGCCGAGCTTGACGCGGGACCGATCATCGCCCAGGCGCGCGTGCCGGTTCTGTCCGGCGACGACGCCGAGGCGCTCGCGGCGCGCGTCCTGAGAGAGGAGCACCGGATCTATCCCGCGGCCTTGAACGCGGTCGCCCGCTCGCTTACCGCCGCCAACGTTCGCGAGGGGCGGCTCAACCCGAGTTGAATGCGCCCGGCCGCTGTAGCCTATCTACTTCGCCGAAAGTCGTCGGAGCTGCTCCATCGCTTCGGGCTCCTCCCGCGCCGCAGCCCGCTTGAACAATTCGATTGCGTCCGTCCGGTCCATTGGCGCGCCGCGACCTTCGAGAACCATGAGGCCGAGCGCGGACCGGGGCGCTAGGCGCCTGACGATCCGCGCCGTTCGCTCGTCAATCGTAAACCAAGGCGCTATCGCCGCGCTTGGCGAGGCGGGGCAATTGCCTCAATATGGCGGCGAGGAGAAGGGAGTTGGGTTTGGCCCGCGCGGTCGCGACCAGTGAGAAGACATTTGCGCCGACCCCGGCGGCGACGAACGACGATCCGCCGCCGCTGTTGTCGTCGCCCGAGCGGTTCATCAACCGGGAACTGTCGTGGCTCGAATTTAACCGACGGGTCTTGGAGGAAGCGGCCAATCCGAATCATCCGCTGCTCGAGCGGCTGAGGTTCCTGTCGATCTCGGCTTACAATCTTGACGAGTTTTTCATGGTCCGCGTCGCCGGCCTGGTCGGCCAGGTGCTTTCCGGGGTGGTGGAGATTTCCGATGACGGGCGCACCCCGGCGGAACAGCTCGACCGCATCAGCGAGCGCGTCGCCGCGCTGGTCGCCTCGCAGCAGTCGCGGTGGAAGGCGCTGAGGTCCGAGCTCGCCGCCAATGGCGTCGTGATCCTCGAGGTCGCCGACCTCACCCGTCGCGAACGGGAGTGGCTGCAGGACTATTTCCTTTCGCACGTGTTCCCGATTCTGACGCCCCTTGCGGTCGATCCGGCGCATCCGTTCCCGTTCATTCCCAATCTCGGATTGAGTTTGGCGCTCGAACTCTTGAATCCGCGCGACGGTAAAACGATGAGCGCGCTGGTCCGCATTCCGGGAAGCGTCGAGCGCTTCATCAGGCTGCCCGACGGACCGCTTGGCGGCGCCGCGCGCTTCGTGATGCTGGACCGGTTGATCGTCGCTTTCATCGGTTTGTTGTTTCCGGGCTATGAGGTGTTGGGCGAAGGCGCCTTTCGCGTCATTCGCGACAGCGACATCGAAGTCGAGGAAGAGGCGGAGGATCTCGTTCGCTTGTACGAGAGCGCGCTCAAGCGGCGCCGGCGCGGCTCGGTCATCCGGCTCGAGATCGAAGCCAGCACGCCGGAATCGCTGCGCGCGTTTGTCGCCGGCGACGTCGACGTCGTCTCGTCGGGAATCGTGCTGGTCGAAGGCATGCTGGCGCTCAACGATCTGTCGCAACTGGTGGCGATCGACCGCCCCGACCTCAAATTTCCGCCCTACAACCCCCGATTTCCGGAACGGGTCAAGGAGCTCGGCGGCGATTGCTTCGCCGCGATCCGGCAGAAAGATCTCGTCGTCCATCACCCTTACGAATCGTTTGACGTGGTCGTCCAATTCCTCAACCAGGCGGCGCACGATCCGAACGTCGTCGCCGTCAAGCAGACGCTCTACCGCACCTCCGCCGACAGCCCGATCGTCAGAGCCCTGATTGAAGCCGCAGAGGCCGGCAAGTCAGTCACCGCGCTCGTCGAACTCAAGGCGCGCTTCGACGAAGAGGCCAACATCCGCTGGGCGCGGGATCTCGAGCGCGCGGGTGCGCAGGTCGTCTATGGCTTCATCGAGCTCAAAACCCACGCCAAGCTCTCGATGGTGGTCCGGCGCGAGGGCAGCGCGCTGGTCAGTTACTGTCACCTCGGCACCGGCAATTATCACCCCGTCACCGCCCGCATTTACGCCGACATTTCCCTTTTCACCGCCGATGCGGCGATCGGACGCGACGTCGCCCGCATTTTCAATTTCATCACCGGCTATGCTGAGCCGGATGGTCTCGAGCAGATGTCGATTTCGCCGATCACGCTCAAGCAAACGCTGTTGCGCAACATCGCCGACGAGATCGACTACGCCCGGCTTGGCCGGCCGGCGCAGATCTGGATAAAATGCAATGCGCTCGTTGACCCGCAGATCATCGACTCCCTTTATGCCGCGAGCCGCGCCGGGGTGCAGATCGACATCGTGATCCGCGGCATCTGCTGTCTGCGGCCGGGCGTCCCCGGCCTTTCCGACAATATTCGCGTGAAGTCGCTCGTTGGCCGATTTCTGGAACACGCGCGCATATACGCGTTCGGCGCTGGCCACGGGCTGCCCAATCCGAAGGCGCGTGCGTTCATTTCGTCCGCCGACCTCATGCAGCGCAATCTCGACCGGCGGGTCGAGGCGCTCGTTCCGCTTCTCAATCCCACCGTTCACGAGCACGTGCTCGACCAGATTATGCAAGCCAACCTAATGGACAACCAACAAAGCTTTCGCATATTGCCGGACGGCTCGAGCGAGAGAATTGCGCCCGCCGAAGGGGAAGAGCCGTTCAACGCGCACAATTATTTCATGACCAATCCGAGCCTGTCGGGTCGCGGCAAAGCGCTGATGGACTCCTTTCCAATGGCGCTGCGCAGGCGCGCCTGATAGAGGGCGTGTCCGCCGACGCGATGCCCCTAGCAGGATCATCCATGCCCGAGAATTCAGCTCCCGGACAATTGCTGGGCGAGCCCTTGGCGATCGTCGACATCGGCTCAAATTCGGTCCGACTGGTGTCGTACGAGTCACAGTCGCGCGCGCCGACGCCGACGTTCAATGAAAAGGCCTTGTGCGGTCTCGGCCGAGGCGTGGCGATGAGCGGACTGCTGCCGGAGGACGCGATCGTCAAGGCGCTGGCCGCGCTCCGGCGCTTTCGCGTTCTCTGCGACACCATGCGAATCCGCGACGTCCGGGGCGTGGCGACGGCCGCNNGAAGCAAGGTTGTCGGCGCTTGGCGTCGTGAGTTCGATCTACAAAGCCGACGGGGTCGTCGGCGATCTCGGTGGCGGCTCGCTCGAACTGACCGACGTCAAGGATGGCCAATGCGCGCAGGGGATCACGCTGCCGTTAGGCGGCCTGTCGCTGATGGACCTCTCGGAGCGCTCGCCGAAGAAGGCGACCAAGATCGTGCGCGACACCCTCACTCCCGTCAAGGCGCTGCAGGGGCTGGCGGGGCGAACGTTCTATGCGGTCGGCGGCACCTGGCGGGCTTTGGCCCGCCTGCATATGCGCCAGCGGCAGTATCCGATGAACGTGATGCACAATTACGTGATCCCGACCCGCGACGCGCTCGAATTCGCGCGGCTGGTCGAACGGATTGAAGCCGATGCGCTGCTGTCGATCGAGTCGGTGTCGTCGGCTCGCAGGCCGCTTCTGGCCTACGGCGCCGCGGTGCTGGAGGAGATCATCCGCCAGGCCAATCCGAGGGAGATTGTCATTTCCGCGCTCGGCGTGCGCGAGGGGCTCATCTACTCGCGGCTGTCGCCGGAGGAGCAGGCGGAAGATCCCCTCATCGTCTCGGCGCGCGAATTCAACCAGCTGCGTTCGCGGGCGCCGGAGCACGGCGAAGAGCTCTTTGATTGGACAGGCCGATTGATCGCTTCAACCCATCTTGAGGAGGATGAGCAGGACAAGCGTCTCCGACACGCGGCGTGTCTTCTGTCCGATATCGCCTGGCGCGCGCACCCGGATTATCGCGGCGCCCAGGCCTACGATCTGGTCGCGAATGCAGCCTTCATCGGCGTGGATCATCCCTCGCGTGCGTTTCTCGCCCTGGCTGCGTCCTACCGGCATATGTCGAGCGAAGACCTCGTCTCGCCCCAGTCGCGCGCATTGGTGACGGCGCGCCAACTCGATCGGGCGCGAATCCTCGGCGCGGCGATGCGGGTCGCCTACAACATTTCGGCGGCGATGCCCGGAGTGCTGCCGCGCGCGCCGATGATCTGCGAAAAGGGGCAAGTGATCCTGACCTTGCCCCCGGACCTTGCGCCGCTAAGCAGCGAGCGGCTGCAATCGCGCATGCGACAGTTCGCCCGCCTCATTGGCGGCGATCCTGAGATCCGGACGTCGGCTTGAGACGGAAGCGCGGCTCGTTTTGATTGGGACGGAGCCGTCAATGACTGACGCAGCGGTATGCGACGAGCCTCTGTCCCAAGGGCGACGCAGGCCTCCCGAGGCGCCGAACGGATTCTTTACCCGATCGCCGGCAAGCTTGCCTTCACCGCGCCTTCACAAACGGTCAGACATGCATTCGTTTCACACCGACAGCCGACTTTTTCGCGACGCTCTCGAACGTCTCGGCGAAGCCTCGTCCGCGCCGGCCGACGGGCAGGGACCTGAAGCGGGTGAGGCCGGCGCCGGAATAGACTTCGTGTCCGACCGGCGGGAGGTCGCGCCGCCGCGCGTGATCGGTCGCCTGGTCGCGTTGAACGGAACGCAGGGCGTCATCAGCTGTCCGCTCGACACAAGCGAAGAGGACTGGTCGGTCGGCCATTTAATCACGATCGTTCACAAGGCCGCGCGTCTTGTCGGCGCGGTCTGCGACGTCGAGACTCACGACGGCCGGTGGTCGGCGACGGAGGTCAACACCGCCCGCGTGACGGTCGAGTTGAATGGCGAGATTGTCGACGATTCGTCCGGAGCGCCGTACTTCCATCGCGGCGTAAGCTCGTTCCCCTCCCTGGGCGCGGCTGCGCACCGCATCCGCGCCGACGATCTTCGGGCCATCTACGCCTTTCGGGGGCGCGAGGGGGTCGAAATCGGCCGGTTGAGCCAGAACCAGGCGATCCCGGCGGAAATCGACGTCGGCGAATTGATCAGGCGTCACTTCGCCGTGCTGGGATCGACTGGCGTCGGCAAGACCACTTCGGTCAGCCTTCTGTTGCGGAAGTCGGTTGCGATGAGGCCGAAGCTCAGGGTCATCATCTTTGACCCGCACAATGAATACGCGGCGCATTTTCCCGGACTGGCGCAGATCATCGATTCAGACAGTCTCGAATTGCCGTTCTGGATGTTTCGATTCGACGAACTGGCCGACGTCGTCTTCAGCGGCCGTCTGCCTCACGCCGACGAACGGGACGCGCTTTACGAAGTCATCCGCGCCGCCAAGGCAAAGTACCTTGTCGAACTGGGGTCGCCGGCCGCGACCAGCGCGGTGCGGCGCCAGCCAATGTCCGAAGGGGTTTCGGTCACCGCCGATACGCCGACGCCCTTCCGCATCATCGACGTCGTCGCCGTCATCGAGGACTGGCTCGGCATGCTCGATCAGCGCTTCGCCCGTTCCGATCTCAGGGCGCTGCGCTACCGGCTCGAGGGGCTCAACCGCGATCCGCGGTTTCGGTTCATGTTTGGCAGGCTGGTGGTCGAGGACGATATCGCCAAGGTCATCTCGCGCCTCTTTCGCATACCCACTCGAGGCCTGCCGATCACCATCGTCCAGCTTGCGGGCTTGCCCAACGAGGTCATCAACTCGGTCGTCTCGGTCCTCGCGCGGCTGGCGTTCGAAATCGCATTCTGGTGCTCGGGGTCGTATGAAATCAACGTGCTGTGCGAAGAGGCGCACCGCTATATTCCAGCCGACAGCAGGCAAACCTTCGGGCCGGCCAGGCAGGCGATCGGCCGGATCGCCAAGGAAGGGCGGAAGTACGGCGCCTCGCTCGGGGTCGTGTCGCAACGTCCCTCGGAGCTCGATTCGACCGTTTTGTCGCAATGCTCGACCCTGTTCGCCATGAGGCTCGCCAACGAGCTCGACAAGGGGATCATTCGCGCCGCGGCGGGCGCTTCGGCGAGCAGCACGGTCGCCTTCCTGTCCTCGATCGCCGACCGCGAGGCGATTGCGTTCGGCGAGGCGATCGCGACGCCCATGCGCATGAAGTTCGCCGACATATCCGGGCGCCAGGACGATCGTCGCGTCGCCAATGCGGGCGAGCGCGATGCGGAGCCGATCGACTTGAGGCGACTGGCGGCGCAACTGCGCGGGGAGGCCGGATAGCCGAAAAGAGGCCAGGGTCCTGGAGGCTTTGCGAACGAAATAGCACTTTTAAGATGTGAAATGTGGTCAGGCGTAGCAATTTTTCTCGCGGCGTCGCGCCAATTGGCCATTTGCAATCGGCGCGCATGAACGCCATATATGCGGGGCGTCTCCCCTCATCGAAGCTAAGCTCTTCGAGCGGGGGCGATCACGACCCCCACCGGCGGTCCTTGAAACCGTCAAGGCGAGGAGAAGTCACCAATGGCGGCCGACCAGGAGACCGTCGATCGCGTGCGCTCGATTGACGTCGAGGCGTACAAATACGGCTTTATAAGCGCGATTGAGTCGGACATGGCCCCGAAGGGCCTGAGCGAAGACACGGTCCGGTTCATTTCGCTGAAGAAGGAAGAGCCGGAGTGGCTACTGGAGTGGCGGCTCGAGGCTTTTCGTCGTTGGCTGACGATGGACGAGCCAAAATGGGCGCGCGTCAGCTATCCGCCGATCGACTATCAGGACATCTATTATTTCGCCGCGCCGAAATCCTCGCCGGCGCCGAGGTCGCTCGACGAAGTCGATCCGGAGCTCCTGCGCACCTACGCTAAGCTCGGCATCCCGCTTGTGGAGCAGGAGATCCTTGCCGGGGTCGAGAGGCCGAGGGTGGCGGTCGACGCCGTTTTCGATTCGGTTTCGATCGCCACGACCTTCAAGGCGGAGCTCGCCAAGGCGGGCGTCATCTTCTGCTCGTTCTCCGAGGCGGTCCATAAGCATCCCGACCTGGTGCGCGGCTACCTTGGCTCGGTCGTGCCGCCCACCGACAACTTTTATGCGACGCTCAATTCGGCGGTGTTCTCCGACGGCTCGTTCGTNNGCGCCCAAGCGGGACGAGAACCAGCTTCACGCCGCGGTCGTCGAGCTGGTCACGCTCGATGACGCGGAGATCAAATATTCGACAGTGCAGAACTGGTATCCTGGCGACGCCCAGGGTCGCGGGGGTATTTATAATTTCGTCACCAAGCGGGGCGATTGCCGCGGCGCGCGGTCAAAAATCTCCTGGACCCAGGTCGAGACCGGCTCCGCGATCACCTGGAAATATCCGTCCTGCATATTGCGTGGCGAGGCCTCGCGCGGCGAATTCTATTCGATCGCGATTTCGAACGGCCACCAGCAGGTCGACAGCGGAACGAAGATGATCCATCTCGGCCGCAACACCACGAGCCGCATCATTTCGAAGGGCGTGGCCGCCGGCAAGTCGCAGAACACCTATCGGGGGCAGGTGTCGGCGCACCGGCTGGCCACCGGAGCGCGCAATTTCACCAACTGTGATTCGTTGCTGATCGGTCAGGAGTGCGGCGCACACACCGTGCCTTATATCGAGGCGAAGAATTCCTCCGCGGTGATCGAGCACGAGGCGAGCACGTCGAAGGTCTCGGAAGAGCAGATGTTCTACTGTCTCCAGCGCGGGTTGTCGGCAGAGGAGGCGACGGCGCTGATCGTCAACGGCTTCGTCCGCGACGTGTTGCAGCAGCTGCCGATGGAATTTGCGGTCGAGGCGCAAAAACTCATCAGCATCAGCCTCGAAGGGAGCGTAGGGTGATCTCTGGCGCGCAAAGCGGGGATCGACGGGCAATGCTCGAAATCAGGAATCTCAGCGTCTCGATCCAGGACAAGCTGATCCTCGACAACCTCAGCCTCGGTGTCAACGCGGGCGAGGTTGCGGCGATCATGGGACCGAACGGCTCCGGCAAGTCGACACTGGCCTACGTCATCGCCGGCAAGCCGGGCTATGAGGTCACGTCCGGTGAGATTCTTCTCGACGGCGACAATCTCCTGGAGCTCGAGCCCAACGAGCGCGCGCTCAGGGGGGTGTTTCTGGCGTTCCAGTATCCGACCGAAATTCCCGGCGTCGGCGCGATGACCTTTCTGAAGGCGGCGCTGAACGCGCAGCGGCGGGCGCGAGGTGAAAGCGATCTCACCACGCCCGATTTCATGCGCCGCGTGCGCGAGGCGGCCCAGGCGCTGAAAATCGAGCAGGAGATGCTGCGGCGGCCGCTCAATGTCGGCTTTTCCGGCGGCGAGAAGAAAAGGTTCGAGGTGCTTCAGATGGCGCTGCTTGGGCCCCGGGTAGGCGTCCTCGACGAAACCGATTCGGGGCTCGACATCGACGCGCTCAGGATCGTCGCCGATGGCGTCAACGCGCTTCGCGATCCGGCTCGGGCGTTTGTCGTCATCACCCACTACCAGCGGCTTCTTGACCACATCAGACCGGATGTCGTGCACGTGATGTCCAGAGGCCGGATTGTCGCGAGCGGCGGTCCGGAACTCGCGCTCGAGCTCGAACGCAACGGCTACCGCGATTACGCGGAGGAGGCTGCCTGAGCCGCCGATGAACGCCCATGTCGTCAACCGATCGGCCGCCGAGAAGACCCTCTTCAGGCAATTCGCCGAGCAGCAAGCGCGCGAGCCGTCGCCGGTACGCGCCGCGGCTTTCGCGCGTTTCGCAGAGGCCGGCCTGCCGACCCGACGGGTAGAGGCCTGGCACTATACGGACTTGCGCGCCGCAATGGCGGACGCGGCGCCGGTTCTTGCCGCGCCGACGCCGGCCGACATCAAGGCCGCGCGGCTCCGGCTCGCCCGCCGTGAGCGCTTCGCGCCCGGCGCGCAGCTCGTCCTGCTTGGCGGACGCTATATCGGCGAGCTTTCGGATCGCCTTCCTGACGGGGTCACCGTCACGGAGGGAGCCGTCCTCGCCGTGCCGGTCGCCGATCCGCTGGCGGCCCTCAACGAGGCGCTGAGCCCCTCGGGGTGCACGATTTCCGTTGCGCGCGGGGCCGAGATCGCCGAGCCTATCACGATCCTTCATCTGGCGGATGGGATGTCCGACTATTCGGTCTACTCCCGCTCCGCCATTGCCCTCAACGCCGGAGCGCGGGCCTCATTCGTCGAGGTGTTCGAAGGCGCTCAAGCCCGCGTCCAGCGCCATTCGGCGACGATCATGACGCTCGCCAAGGGCGCCAAAGCAAGGCACGTCGCCGTGGTCGGGGACGAGCCGGGGCTCCATATCGAGACCCATGTCTGCGACTTGGCGGAGAACGCCGAGCTTGAGGCCTTCGGCCTCATCTCCGGCGGCGACCTTACGCGCCGGCAGATTTTTGTCAGGATGACTGGGGACGAGGCCAAGGTCTCGCTCGGCGGACTGGCGCTTATCGACGGCGACCGCCGCGCCGACACGACGCTGCAGGTCGTTCACGCGGCGCCGCGCGGGACGAGCCGCGAATTCTATCGCGCGATCGTCGACGACGACGCGATTGGCGTCTTTCAGGGCAAGATCATCGTCGAGCGGGCGGCGCAAAAGACCGATGGGGCGATGAAGTCGCAAGCTATCCTGTTGTCTCCCCGGGCGCAGATGAACGAGAAGCCGGAACTCGAGATCTTCGCTGACGATGTCGTCTGCGGGCACGGCGCGACGGTCGCTTCGCTCGATCCCGAACAGGTGTTTTATTTGCGATCGCGCGGCATCCCGGAGAGCGACGCCAAGGCGATGCTACTCGAGGCGTTCGGCGGAGAGTCCATCGACCGCATCGAGGACGAACTGCTGATCGAGGCCTTGCGCGCCCGGCTGCGCGCCTGGCTCGGGTCGCGAATGTGAGGCTCTGATGCGGGTCGCGCTGATCAGCGAACGGACTAGGGACCGCGCCTCGCGCGGGCCGCGTCGCACGGCGGAGGCGAAGGCGTGAACAATGTCGTCCAAACCGCGTTCGACGCCTATGACGTGGAGTCGATACGCGCGGATTTCCCGATCCTTGCCGAGCGCCCCTACGGGAAGCCGCTTGTCTATCTGGATAACGCGGCGTCGGCTCAGAAGCCGAAGAAGGTGATTGACCGGCTCTCGTACGCCTACGAGCACGAATACGCGAATGTGCATCGCGGATTGCACTATCTCGCCAACGCGGCGACCGAGGCCTATGAGGCGGCCCGGGAGACGGTGCGGCGGTTCGTCAACGCTGCTTCGCACGACGAGATCGTCTTCACCCGCTCGGCGACCGAGGCGATCAATCTCGTCGCCTCCAGCTTTGGTCTCGGACGCATCGGCGCGGGCGACGAGATCGTCCTGAGCGTGATGGAGCATCACTCCAACATCGTGCCTTGGCACTTCCATCGTGAGCGCAAGGGCGCGGTCCTGCGTTGGGTCGACGTCGCCGACGACGGCTCCTTTTCGCTCGAGGCGTTCGAACGCGCGCTGAGCGATCGCACGAAGATCGTCGCGATAACGCAGATGTCCAATGTGCTCGGGACAGCGTCGCCGATCAAGGATGTGGTCAGGCTCGCTCATCAGCGCGGCATTCCCGTGCTCGTTGACGGTTCGCAGGGCGCGGTCCATCTCGACGTCGACGTGCGCGAACTCGACGCCGACTTCTACGTTTTCACCGGGCACAAGGTCTACGGGCCAACAGGAATCGGCGTGCTCTACGGCAAGCGCGAATTTCTCGAAACGTTGCCGCCATACCAGGGCGGCGGCGAGATGATCGAAGAAGTGACCCGGGAGACCGTCACCTACAACCATCCGCCACACCGCTTCGAGGCCGGCACGCCGCCGATCGTACAGGCGATCGGGCTCGGGGCGGCGCTCGATTACATGGAGGGGATCGGGCGGGCGCGCATCCGGGCGCATGAGGAGGCGCTTTGCGCGCACGCACACCAACTCTTGTCCTCGATCAATTCGGTGCGCATCATCGGCGCGGCGCATGGAAAGGGTCCCATCGTCTCATTCACGATGGAAGGCGCGCACGCTCATGATATCGCGACCCTGATCGACCGGTCGGGCGTCGCCGTCAGGGCCGGAACGCATTGCGCGATGCCGCTGCTGCAACGATTCGGAGTGACCTCCACCTGCCGAGCCTCGTTCGCGCTCTACAACACCTTCGCCGAGGTCGAAGCGCTCGCGGAAGCACTGATCCGCGCCCGAAAGCTCTTCCAGTAGGGGATGGGGCATGGACGACGCCCAAAGCCACGCGAATGACGCCGAGACCCCTGCAGCCCCCGTCACCCGGAATGCAGTGATTAGGCCGCCGTCGGAGATGGCGTCTGAAGAACTGGGCCAGTTGACCGACGCCATCATAGCGGCGCTGAAAACCGTCTTTGATCCTGAGATTCCGGCGGATATCTATGAACTCGGGCTTATTTACAACGTTGACATAGACGATAGCCGGTTCGTCACCATTGAGATGACATTGACCGCGCCTGCTTGTCCGGTCGCCGGCGAAATGCCGACGTGGGTCGAGAATGCGGTCAGCGCTGTTCCCGGCGTCGCTGGCGCGAAGGTGAACATGGTGTTCGATCCGCCTTGGGATCAGAGCCGAATGTCCGACGAGGCGCGCGTCGCCCTCGACATGTGGTAAGCGGCGGGACCGGACTTGCGCCGACCGACAGCGCCATCCATCATCGGCCCGTTGATCGTCCTCAGCCGAGGCATTGAGGACCCAAGGACCTGAGGGATGGACCCGGCGAGGGGCGCCAAGCTATCGACTTGGCTCAACGACCAGCGGGTGCGCGGGCGAATCTACCAGACCTTGCTGCTCGCGTGCGTAGCAACGTTGGCATGCGGCGCAATCTATAACGCGGTGACCAATATGCAGGCCCGCGGCATGCCGATGGGCTTTGGATTTTGGAACGAAGTCGCCGGCTTCGACATCAACCTCCATCTGATCAGCTACACCAATCTGTCCACGTATGGCCGGGCATTCTGGGTCGGGCTCCTCAATACCCTTCTCATCGCCGTCATCTGCATTCCGCTGGCGACGCTCCTGGGTTTTGCGATCGGCGTCACCCGGCTTTCGCCCAACTGGCTGCTGTCGCGACTGGCGCTCGTCTACACCAGCATTCTGCGCAACATCCCGCTGCTTCTCCTGTTGCTCTTCTGGTACAACGCGGTCCTGAAATCCCTACCGGGCCCTCGACAGTCGATCAGCATCGGCGATGTCGTATTTCTCGATAACCGGGGCCTCTATCTGCCGATGCCTGTTCCGCGGGAACAGAGCGTCTGGTTCATAAGCGCAATTGCTGCGGCCTTGATCCTCGCGGCTGGATTTCGCGAGTGGGCGCGCCGCCGCCAGGAGCGCACTGGCGAGCAAGCACCGAGCACCTTGGTCGCTGTCGGGCTGATTCTTGGCTTACCCGCGATCGCATCGGTGGCCGGCGGGGCGCCGTTCGGGTTCGATATCGCGAAACTCTCCGGCTTTAATCTAAAGGGCGGGCTCCAGGTCATTCCCGAAATGGCTGCGCTCGTTTTCGGTCTCGTCACTTTCACCGCGGCGTTCATCGCGGAGATCGTTCGCGCGGGCCTCCTCGCGGTGCCGGTCGGCCAGAGCGAGGCGGCTGCCGCTCTCGGCTTGCACCGCGGCTTGACAATGAAGCTGGTGGTTGTTCCGCAAGCGATGCGACTGATTACGCCGCCTCTAACGTCGCAATACCTGAACATCGTCAAGAATTCGTCGCTTGCCGTCTTCATCGGCTATCCGGACCTTGTCCAGATTTTTGCCGGCACGGTTCTCAACCAGACGCAGGCGGCGGTGCAGGTGATGGCGATCACCATGGCGGTCTATCTGTTCATTTCGCTCGCCGTCGCCGTGGCGCTTAACCTTTTCAATGCGCGCTACGCGCTGAAGGAGCGTTGAGCTTGGAGCCTGTGGCTTATGTTCGCGAGGCGCCCGAGCCGGAAGATCCGCCGCCGACCCTGACCAGCGGCGCGCTCGCCTGGGCGCGGACCAACCTCTTCTCGTCGTTCGGCTCCAGTCTCACCACTATCGGGTTTCTCGCGCTTATCGGCTATTTGCTGCCCCAACTGGCCGCATGGGCGACGACGCGCGCGGTCTGGAGCGCAATGGACGGGGCTGCCTGCCGTCAACATCAGGATGGCGCCTGCTGGGCGTTCGTCATCGCCAAGTGGGACTACCTGCGCTTCGGGTCTTATCCGGTCGCGGAGCGTTGGCGGGTCGACGTCGTTGAGGCGATCGGCGCCGTTCTGATTGTCTGGCTGCTGTGGACGAACGCGCCGCGTCGGGCCTGGGCCGCTCTGCTGTTTTTTGTCGTCTATCCGATCCTCGCGCTCGTTCTTCTGCGCGGCTCATCCCTGCTTGGTCTGCCGTTCGTCGATACGCTGCTTTGGGGAGGCATTTTCGTTTCGCTGGTCACGGCTGTGGTCGGGATCGTCTTCTCTTTGCCGCTCGGCGTGCTGCTTGCGCTTGGCCGCCGGTCGCCGCTTCCCGTCGTCAGAGTGGCGAGCGTCGTATTCATCGAGTTCGTGCGCGGCGTGCCGTTCATCACGATCCTGTTCATGGCCAACAATCTGCTGCCGCTGTTCCTGCCCGCAACGTGGGCGCCAGATCGCTTCCTGCGCCCATTGGCGGGCATCGTCATGTTTTCGGCCGCCTATATGGCGGAAGAAGTGCGAGGCGGTCTTCAGTCGTTGGGCAAGGGACAATACGAAGCCGCGCTGGCGCTGGGACTGAACTATCCGCGCATGATGGGTCTCGTCATACTGCCCCAGGCCCTGACGTTTGTGATACCCGGCATCGTCAACAATTTCATCGGCTTGTTCATGGACACGACACTCATTTCGGTCGTCGGCATGACCGACTTCCTCGAAGCGATGAACAATGCGATCAAGGATCCGGTCTGGGCCGGTCCGACGATCATGGTTACGGGATATGTCTTTGCAGCGATTTTCTATTTCAGCTTCTGCTACGGGATGGCCCGCTATTCGGCTCACGTCGAGCGTATCCTCGCCAAGGGGCGCAAGTGATGTCGAGCGTCGGCGCTTCGTCCGGCGCGGACCGAAACGGCGACGCCGCGATCCGATTTGCGGCAGTCCACAAATGGTACGGAAGTTTTCATGTGTTGCGGAACATCAACCTGACCGTCGGCCGCGGAGAGCGCATTGTGGTCTGCGGTCCGTCGGGCTCCGGTAAGTCGACGCTGATCCGATGCGTCAATCGCCTTGAGGAACATCAGCGTGGATCCATTGTGGTCGACGGAGTGGAGCTGACCGACGACATCAAACGGATCGACGAGGTGCGGCGAGAGGTTGGGATGGTGTTCCAGAGCTTCAACCTCTTTCCCCATCTGACGATTCTTGAAAATTGCGCCTTGGCGCCGATCTGGGTCCGCAAAATGCCGAGACGCGATGCGGACGAACTGGCGATGAAGTTGCTGTCGCGGGTGAAAATCCTGGATCAAGCTCACAAATATCCCGGCCAACTCTCAGGCGGTCAGCAACAACGCGCGGCGATTGCCCGAGCGTTGTGCATGACCCCGAAGATCATGCTGTTTGATGAGCCGACATCCTCTCTCGATCCGGAGATGGTGAAGGAGGTGCTCGACACAATGACCGAGCTCGCGCAGGAGGGCATGACCATGATCGTCGTAACGCACGAGATGGGTTTTGCGCGGCAGGTTGCCGATCGCGTCGTCTTCATGGACAGGGGCGAGATTGTCGAGGTGAACGCGCCAGCGCCGTTTTTTGACCATCCGCAGCATGAACGCACGAAGCTGTTCCTAAGCCAGATCCTGCATTGAGTTTGCTTTGCGGCGCCGTGACTTGGCGGCGCTCGCGGGAACGTGTCGAATGGGGAAGCTTCCCGCCGCCTCCGGGCCCGGGCGATGATTTCGAAACCCTCGCGCGGGCAGTCGCTTTGTTGCGCAAATGGTCGTCGGGGAACTCCCTTTGGCGCAAACCGCGCAGATGCTTTTGCGAGCCAGCGCTAGGCGCCGTAAAGCCAATCGTAACGCTCGCTGAGGCGACGCGGACCAAGCATTCTCATCGTCGTGTCGCGAGCGAACGCCAAGGGGCCCCCCAGATGATAGATGCGGCCCTGTCTGAGCGCTTCGCGTTGAACCCGAGCGGCTCTCTCCACGCGATCGCGCGAATAAAGCGCGAGGGCGGCTGGGATGTCCTGCGTTTGGGCGACCGTGCGTCCCAGCGCGCCCGCATCCTCGATCGCCTGAGCCGCGCCCTGTGCGAGGAATGGGACCATCGGATGAGCCGCATCGCCGACCAGCGCCGCGCGCCCGAGCGAGAAAGAAGGAATTGGCGGACGGCAGTAAAGAGGCCAGGCCCGCCATTGGACGGGCGCGCCTATCAGCGCGCGCGCTTCCTTGGACCATCCCGCGAACGCACGCTCCAGAGTTGATCGGTCGGCCGCGCCATCCCATTGCTGATCGCCGCCGCCCGCCCGCGATGGGGACCTGATGGTCGCCACCAGATTGATGATCAATCCGCGCCGCAAGGGATACTGAACCAGATGCGCCTCAGGTCCCAGACGCAGAACAATTTCGCTTCTCGGCCAGCGAGGTTCAACGTCCTCGGCATTGACAAGGGCGCGATAGGCGACGCGTCTGGTAAAGTCGGCCCGATCCGCTGGGCCGAAGCCCAATCCGCTGCGCACCTGAGAGCGCAGACCGTCTGCGCCGATCAGGAGATCAGCCTCGTCGCGCGCTGCCGTAAGGCCACGTTGCAGACGAACTGAAATAGTGTCGCCGTTGGCCGCAAATCCGGTAACGGTCGTGCCGAGTGACAATTCGATGCCCGGTTGATCCCTGACGGCTTCGACCAGCGCGGTCTGCAGGTCGGCGCGGTGAATGACCAGATATTCGGCGCCCCAGCGGCGCTCGGCGTCGTCAAGGGGCAGACGCATCAGCTTGGCGTTATCCGAGCCGCGCAGCACCAGAACGGCGGGGGGCTTCGAGGACAACTGGCGCACTCGTTCGAGCACGCCGAGTCGAGCTAAAACCCGGGTTGCGTTCGGGGTGATTTGGAGTCCGGCTCCGAATTCCTCGAGCTTCTCCGTTCTCTCGTAAATCGCGACTTTGAAGCCCGCCTGCGCCAACGCCATTGCCGCAGCAAGTCCGCCGATTCCCGCGCCAGCGATGATCGCACGCGGCGGCAAGCGTCACGCGACGTCGCTCAACTCGCATTCGGCGGGTGAGCAAGATCCATTCAGCCCGCCATCGTACACGAATCTCGTTGAACAATAGGAACAGATCGCCTCGACGTCCGAGCCCATGTCGATGAATATGTGAGGATGATCAAACGGCGGTTTCGCGCCCGTGCACATGAACTCTTTCACCCCAACCGTGATCGAAGGGAGGCCGAGATCATTGTGAAAGTGCGGAATGAGGCGATCCGCCATTGCGAGGTCCTCCTTAGCGGCGCTGACCTTAAAGCATGTTCGAAACCGCTACGCCAGCGCTGAGCGACCGGATCCGCGCACCCAGCCTGCCGATCTTGGCCAAATGGACGTACAGACCGAGGGCTGCCGAGATGCAGCCATCCGGTGCGCCAATCTGCCGGATCAGTCAATATACATGCAAACATTAGGATGTGAGAATGTTTGAG
>PLUH01000394.1 GCA_003164825.1 Hyphomicrobiales bacterium | reverse complement strand
GGGTGGCGCGGCTGCATGAGCGCCCGGCATTCAGGCGGGCCCTCGAGAAAGGCGGCGCCTACAATCTCGCCTGACAGGAGGCGCTCAAACCGGCTCGCGGACGAACTCCCAATGCCAGGGCTCGAAGGGATAGTTGACGAAACAGAAGCGGTGGGCGTTAGCCACCAGCCAGCGATAGGCCGCCCCGCGGGAAATGAAGAGCCGGTTGGCGTCGGCCGAGGAGTCGGGGCCGAAACCGGGCGCGGCGCCGAGGTAGAGATCGAAGGCAAGGCCGGTTCTGTGCGCCGAGCACGTGGCGCGGACGACGCCCTGGCAGTTCTGCTCCCTCTGGCAGCGCGCGTCGTCGTAGGCGGGGCTTCGGTAGCCCGAGAATATGGTCAGCAGGCGGGGGTCGGCGCGAAGCGCGGGCGCCTCGGCGCGCGCCGCCGCTCGAGCCGTCTGGCGCGACGCTTCGCTCCACCGGTCGCCCAACGCCGGCTGGCCCGAGGCCGCGATCGCCGGCGCGCTCGGCCTGAAGCTCGCGGGGCCGCGGGTCTATGGCGATACGCTGATCGACGACGCCTTCATGGGCGCGGGCAGGCGCGAGGCGGACGCCGCCGACATCAAAAGGGCGCTACGGCTTTACGGGCTTGCCTGCGTCATTCAGGCAATGGCGCTGGCGGGGGTGGCGGCGACGCTTTTGGCCTTTCCGGTTCGCTATTAGGCGTGTGTTCGTGTTCGTTCGTTCGGGCGTCTCGACGAAGAGAGGGAGCACGTTCCGCGGGTGGTGCTCTAAGGGCGCACAAGAGAAGCGCGAGCCGGGCAATGTTGTACCCAAGGCTGAAGCCGCCGGATCGAGTTCCAACGGAACTTGCCACTAGTCCAGTCCTGGGGCAGTTTCACTCTCGCGGGGCTCGTCCGGGAATATTCGGATCGATCGAAAAGATGCTGAACCAGTAAGCGCTAACCGAACAGAGAATCAGTATAGGCGTGCCCTAGCGATTGGCCTTGGAGATGGACCCGAGTAGACTTCGGCACGAGACAAGGAGCATCCATGGGCGCCGTTGTGGAACGACCGCAGGCTCCGTCCAGGCATCGGCTTGACGTCGGCGCCTATTACCGGATGGCCGAGGTCGGCATCCTCTCGCAACCTCAGCGAGTGGAACTGATCGACGGAGACATCTTCGACATGAATCCGATAGGCAGTCCGCACGCGGCGCTCACGAGAAGGCTCGAGCAGCGGTTTGCCCGCGCCGTCGCCGACGGTATTGTCTTGGTGAGCGTTCAGAATCCCTTGCGCCTCGATTCGCATAACGAGCCCCAGCCGGATTTCGTGGTCCTGGCGCCGCGTCCCGACGCCTATGCCGCTTCCCACCCCGGGGCAACGGACGCGCTGCTCGTCGTGGAAGTGTCGGACAGCTCCCTCGAACACGATCGCAAGACGAAGCTTCCCGCCTACGCGCGGTGCGGCGTGCCCGAGGTGTGGATCGTCGATCTTTCCGCGCGGGCAGTCGAGGTCTGTCGGGATACGATCGAGGGCCGTTACGCTTCGTCTTCGCGGATCACCCGAGGCGCCCTGACGGCGGGGCGCGTTCCTGCAGTCACGATCGAGGTCTCCACGCTCTTCGCCTGACCTACGGCTACCTCGCCGCGGCGAGCACCGCGTCGAGGTCGAGATGCGCTTGGCATTGGTCGGCGAGCTCGTCGAGCGTGCGCTCGACCGTCGCCTCGTAGGCGATCTCCGATCGCGCGCCAAGCGAGCCGAGCCACGCCGCGCGCTGCCGGTCGTCGGCGAACAGGCCATGCACGTAGGCGCCGGCGATGAGGCCGTTCTCAGAGGTCGCCCCGTCGAGCCGCCCATCGGCGAAGCGCAGAAACGGCCGGGCGCAGTCCGGGCCGGTCGTCCGCCCGACATGCATCTCGTAGCCGCGAAACGGCGCGCCGTCGGCGATGCGCTCGCCCTCGACCTCACGAAGGGCCTTTTCGCCAGTCAGCACGGTCTCGACGTCGAGCAGGCAAAGGCCCTCGGCTTCGCGCGCCGGTCCCTCGATCCCGTCAGGGTCGGCGACGTTGGTCCCGAGCATCTGATAGCCGCCGCAGATTCCCAGCACCCGCCCGCCGCGCCGCGCATGGGCGATAAGATCGACATGCCAGCCCTGCCGTTGAAAGAAGGCAAGGTCGGCGATCGTCGCCTTGCTGCCGGGCAGGATGATGAGGTCGGCGAGAGGCAGCGCCTCCCCCGGATGGACGAAGACAAGCCGCACGGAAGGCTCCATGCGCAACGGGTCGAACTCGTCGAAATTGGCGATCCGCGCCAGCATCGGCACGGCGATCGTGACCAGGCCGTCGGCGCGGGCTTTGACCGCGCCAAGGCCGAACGCGTCTTCCGCCGGAAGGCGCTCGGCCGCGACGAAGAACGGCAGGAGGCCGAGCGCGCTCCAGCCGGTGCGCTCCGCGATCGTCGCCATGGCGCCTTCGAACAGGCTCGCGTCGCCGCGGAACTTGTTGACGATGAAGCCGACGATCATGGCGGCGTCTTCGGGCTCAAGCGCCGCCTTGGTTCCGAGAATCTGGGCGAATATGCCGCCGCGATCGATGTCGCCGATCAGCGCGACCGGGCATTCCGCCGCGCGCGCGAAACCCATGTTGGCGATGTCGCCCGCGCGCAGGTTGATTTCAGCCGCGCTGCCGGCGCCTTCGACGAGCACGAGGTCGGCCTCCGCCCCGACGCGCGCATAACTCTCGAGCACGGCGGGCAAAAGCTTGGGCTTGAGCGCCTGATATTCGCGCGCCCGCGCATTGCCGATCACCCGGCCCTGGACCACGACCTGCGCGCCGGTCTCGCTCTGCGGCTTCAACAGGACCGGGTTCATATCCACGGTCGGAGGCGTTCTGGAGGCGCGCGCCTGCAGCGCCTGGGCGCGGCCGATCTCGCCGCCGTCCGGCGTCACCGCGGCGTTGTTCGACATGTTCTGCGGCTTGAATGGCCGGACGCGAAGCCCGCGCCTGGCGAACGCGCGGCAGAGGCCGGCGACGATCAGCGATTTGCCGACGTCCGACCCCGTGCCCTGAAACATCAGC
The DNA here is from genome assembly GCA_003164825.1 of Hyphomicrobiales bacterium. Classification (GTDB taxonomy): domain Bacteria; phylum Pseudomonadota; class Alphaproteobacteria; order Rhizobiales; family Beijerinckiaceae; genus Roseiarcus. The sequence goes on along the minus strand of PLUH01000394.1, from coordinate 9,287 downwards.
GCCCGAGCGGTCAAAACTCGACGCCCTGCTGCGCGCGCACGCCGTCCGCGAAGTGATGCTTGACGAGGGTGAATTCGGTGACGCAATCGGCCGCTTCGATCAGCTCCGGCTTGGCGTTGCGGCCGGTGACGACGACATGCAGGCCGGGGCGCCGCGCGCCGAGCGCCGCGACGACTTCGGCAAGCGGCAGATGGTCGTAGCGCAGCGCGACGCTGAGCTCGTCGAGAACGAGCAGGCGGATCGAGGGGTCGGCCATCATGCGCCTGGCCTCGCCCCAGGCGGCCGTGGCCGCCGCGACGTCGCGGGCGCGGTCCTGCGTCTCCCAGGTGAAGCCCTCGCCCATCGTGCGCCATTCGACCTGGGTCCCGAAGCGCTCGACCCCCATGCGCTCGCCGGTCGACCAGGCGCCCTTGATGAACTGCACCACGCCGACCCGAAAGCCCCGCCCGAGCGCGCGCAGTGCGAGCCCGAACGCCGCCGTCGACTTGCCCTTGCCGGGCCCAGTATGGACGATGAGGAGACCCTTCTCGAGAATCGGCTTCGCCGCGACCTCTGCGTCCTGCAACGCTTTGCGCTTGGCCATTTTCGCTTTGTGCCGGTCGGCTGGGTCCATATCCGTCCTCGCGAAGGGCGGAGAGCTAGCAGGATTCCCGGCGCATCGCCAATCTGCGCGCGCCGACGCATTTGACAACCCTCGGCGAAGCTGGAACATAAACCTGCACGGTCCCTCGACTTGCCAGAGGGTGAAAAGGGAACACGGTAGGTCTTTCGCCGATCCGTGGCCGCCCCCGCGACTGTAAGCGGCGTGCCGACGCTTTTCTCGCCACTGGACTTTGAGTCCGGGAAGGCGGCGTCGGCGATACGCCGTGAGCCAGGAGACCTGCCGTGCGCCGATGAATTCCGCGACGCCGCCGGAGGGGCGGCCAAGGAGCGCCGATGACCAGTGGGCAGACTTCCGAATTCGGGCCTGGAGCGGCTCTGACCCGCCACCGTCATTGCGACGCCGAGCGGGGCGAGGCGGAAGCAATCCAGGGGCGCCGCTGCTTCTCTACGCTCACTGGATTGCTTCGTCGCTACGCTCCTCGCGATGACGGGTGAGCGCGATCGCGCCGCCATGAACGCCGAAAGCGCCATTGCACGCGCCACCCTTCTCGTCTGCGTCACCTGCAAATCAGATGAGGGGCCGCTGGGCGCGAACCTGTTCGCCGCGCTCGCCGAGCGTCTCGCAGCCGAGCCCGATATCGCGCTGAGGCCAATCGAGTGCCTGTCCGTCTGCAAGCGGCCATGCACGGTCGCGCTCGCCGCCGCGGGCAAATGGACTTACGTCGTTGGCGATCTCACCCGCGAAGCGCATGTCGAGGACATCGTGACCGCCGCGCGCCGCTACGCCGCCGCGCCGGCCGGAATCGTTCCCTGGCGCGAGCGGCCGCTCCCGTTCCGCAAGGGCGTCGTCTCGCGCACGCCGCCGCTCCCNNCGGCGCCGGCAAGACGACCCTGATCCGCCATCTCATGGCGAACGCCGGCGGCCGGCGGCTCGCGTTCATCATCAACGAATTCGGCGACGTCGGCGTCGACGGCGATCTGGTCAAGGGCTGCGCCGACGCGGCCTGCCCGGAAGAGGCGATCATCGAACTGGCCAACGGCTGCATCTGCTGCACGGTCGCCGACGATTTCGCCCCCGCGCTGACGGCGCTGATCGCCCGCGAGCCGAAGCCCGATCATATCGTCGTCGAGACCTCCGGGCTCGCGCTGCCGAAGCCGCTCATCAAGGCCTTCGACTGGCCGGAGCTGCGCACGAAGCTCACGGTCGACGGCGTCGTCGCGGTCGTCGACGCCGCCGCCGTCGCCGAGGGACGGTTCGCCGACGATCCCGCCCGGGTCGCCGAGCAGCGGAGAAGCGATCCGTCGCTCGATCACGACAATCCGCTCGAAGAGGTCTACGAGGACCAGCTCATGAGCGCCGATCTCGTGGTGCTCAACAAGGCCGATCTTGTCGGCCCCGACCGGCTGAACTCGCTGCGCATGGAGATCGCCGGAGCCTTGCCGCGCGCGGTCAAGATCGCGCCCGCACGCGAGGGCGCGATCGGCGCCGATGTCCTGCTCGGCATTCGCGCCGCGGCCGAGGACGACCTGAACGCCCGCCCATCGCATCACGACGCCGAAGGCGAACACGATCACGACGATTTCGACACTTTCGTGGTCGCGGTTCCGGCGGTTCGCGATCCCGACGCTTTCATCGACCGCCTGATCGCGGCGACGCGCGCGCATGACATCCTGCGGATCAAGGGCTTCGTCGAAGTCGCCGGCAAGCCGATGCGAATGCTGGTCCAAGGGGTCGGACGGCGCTTCCGGCGCGACTTCGAGCGCCCCTGGGGCGCCAACGAGGCGCGCCACAGCCGTCTCGTCGTGATCGCCCAGCGGGGCGTCGACCGCGAGGCGGTCGCGGCGGCGCTCGGCGCCTGAGGCTTCGACCCCATGCACGTTCCCCGCATCGAGGTCCGGTCGCTCGACGAGACAGTCGAAGCGGTCGATCTCGGCCAGACTCCGGCCGACGTGGTGTTTCTCTCGTTTTCCGACAGCGATCTCAACGCGCTGGCGCGCGCCTACGAGGCCGCCCCGGAGCCGAGGCCGACGCTCAGGATCGCTTCGCTCGCGGCGCTCCGCCACCCGTTCTCGATCGACCTCTACCTCGAGCGCGTATGCGCGCGCGCCAGGCTCGTGGTCGCGCGCGTGCTCGGCGGCGCCGACTATTGGCGCTACGGCGTCGACGAACTGGCGGCGCTGGCGCGCCGGAGCCACATCAAGCTGGCGCTGCTGCCGGGGGACCGGCGCCGTGATGCGCGCCTCGATGAGGCCTCCACCCTCGGGAGCGATGCGGTTCAGCGGATCTGGCGCTATTTTGACGAAGGCGGCCCTCGGAATATGGCGGCGTGTCTCGCCTTTTTCGCCGCCGAGATCGGCGCCGCCGCGAACTCTCCGCCGCCCGCTCCGNNACGACCTCGCGCCGATCGAAGCCCTGGCCCAGGCGCTCCGCGACAAGGGTTTGGCGACCACGAGCGTCTTTGTGACCAGCCTCAAGGACGAGGCCGCGCTCGAAGGCTTGCGCGCTCTTCTCGATCGCCGGAGCTTTGACGTCGTGCTCAACGCGACCGCGTTTTCCGCTCGTCTCGACGCAACCGACGGAACGGCGCTCGACGCCCTCGACGCGCCGATCCTGCAGGTGGTGCTGGCCGCCGTCGGCGTCGACGCCTGGCGCGCTTCGCTGCGCGGCCTGGGGCCGGCGGATCTGGCGATGCATGTCGCGCTGCCGGAGATCGACGGGCGAATCCTCACTCGCGCCATTTCCTTCAAGGCGGCGAGCCGGCGCGACGAGCGGACCGAATTCGGTGCAGTCGAGCATCAGCCGCTCGCCGACCGGGTCGCCTTCGTCGCCGAGCTTGCCGCCCGGTGGGCGAACCTCAGGCGCAAGGCGCCGGCCGACAAGCGCCTCGCCTGCGTTCTGCCGGATTATCCTTCGCGCGGCGGTCGCACCGGCTATGCGGTCGGACTGGATACGCCCGCGAGCGCCGTCGCGATCGCCGAGACGCTGCGCGCCGCGGGATATGACGTCGCCTGCGAACTCGACGCGCCGTCGCTCATCGCCGCCCTCGCCGAAGGGCCGCTCGAGCCGACGCTGACATTGGCCGAATACGAGGCCGACCTCGCCTCGACGCCGCCGGACTTCCGGCGGTCGCTCCTCGCCGCCTGGGGCGACCCGGCCGAAGACCGCAATGCGATCGGCGGCGCGTTCCGCTTTCGCTTCGTTCGGCTCGGCAAGCTCATCGTCGCGGCGCAGCCCGACCGCGGTGATGTTTCGTCGCGCAAGGGCGACTATCACAATCTCAACCTGCCGCCGCGCCACGCCTATGTCGCGTTTCATTTCTGGCTCACGCGGAACGAGAAAACCGATGCGATCATTCAGCTCGGCGCCCACGGCACGCTCGAATGGCTGCCGGGCAAGGCGGTCGCGCTCAGCGGGAGTTGCGCGCCCGAAGTCCTGCTTGGGCCGACGCCGGTCGTCTATCCGTTCATCGTCAACAATCCGGGCGAGGCGGCGCAGGCCAAGCGCCGCATCGGCGCGGCGACGATCGGCCACCTGACGCCGCCGCTGATCGCCGCCGGATCGCATGGCGCGGCGCTCGAGCTCGAGGGGCTGTTCGACGAATTCGCCGAGGCGCAGGGGCTCGATCCGCGCCGTGCGCGCGCCATTGCCGCGCTGATCCTCGAGCGGGGGCGCGAAAGCGGGCTGCTTAAGGAATGCGCGGCTGATGGCAAGCCGCCGGAGGAAGCGCTCGTCGCCCTCGACGCCTGGCTTTGCGACCTCAAGGACATGCGCATCGGCGACGGCCTGCATGTGTTCGGCCGCTCGCCGGAGAGCGCGGACGGCTTCGCTCCCCCCTCTCCTGTGGGAGAGGGGTCGGGGGTGAGGGGGCCGCACGCCGTCGCCAGCGCAACGCTCGCCGATCCTCATCCGGCCGACGTTGTCGGCCNNGGCGGACGGTTCGTCGCCCCCGGACCGGCCGGCGCGCCGGCGCGCGGCCGTCTCGACGTGCTGCCGACCGGGCGCAACCTCTACGCCATCGATCCGCGCGCGGCGCCGACCCGCAACGCCTGGGAGATCGGGCGGCGCGCGGCCGAGGAGGTCCTGGCCCGCTACGCCCAGGACCACGGCGAATGGCCGAAGCGCATCGTCATCGACCTCTGGGGCTCGGCGACCATGCGCACCGGCGGCGACGATCTTGCTCAAGGATTCGCGCTCATCGGCTGCCGGCCGACCTGGGACGCTTCGTCCAGCCGCGTCAGCGGCTTCGAGGTTTTGCCGCTGGCGATGCTGGGCAGGCCGCGGGTCGATGTGACCTTGCGCATTTCCGGCCTCTTCCGCGACGTCTTTCCGAGCCAGATTGCGCTTTTCGCCGCCGCCGTTCGCGCTGTCGCGGCGCGCGAGGAGAGCGCCGACGACAATCCGCTCGCCGGGCTCGAAGGCCCGAGCCTTGCGCGAGTGTTTGGCGCGGCGCCGGGCGCCTACGGCGTCGGCCTCGGACGGCGGATCGCGGAAGGCGATTGGACGGAAAGGTCGGAGCTGGCGGAGGCTTATCTTGCCGCGACCAGCCACGCCTATGAGGGCGAGGGCGAAGCGCGTGAGGCGGCGTCCGCCTTCCGCGCCCGCGTCGCGGGCGCCGAGGCCTTTGTCCACGCGCAGGACTTGCCGGGTCAGGATGCGCTCGACGCGGACGCCTTCGCCGAGCATGAAGGCGGCTTCGCCGCCGCGGCGGCCGAGGCGGGGGCGAATCCGGCGCTCTATCATCTCGACTCGACCGCGCCCGGCGCGCCGAAGGTCCGCAGTCTCAAGCACGAGATCGCGCGCGCTCTTCGCGGCCGCGCCGCCAATCCGCGCTGGCTCGCCGGCCAGATGCGCCACGGCCATCGCGGCGCCGCCGAAATCGCCCAGTCGCTCGACAATCTCTATTGCTTCGCCGCGCTGACCGATGCGGTCGGCAGCGCCCAATTCGACCTCATGTTCGACGCCACGCTCGGGGACGACGCCGTGCGCGCGTTCCTTGTCGGCGCCAATCGTCAGGCCGCAAGTCACATGGCGGGCGTCTTCGAGGAGGCGGCGCGGCGCGGCTTCTGGCTCTCGCGCCGCAATTCGAGCGCGCGCATTCTCGCCTCGGTCTTGCAGGAGGCCGCATGAGCGCGATCGCGCTGCGCCGGAAGGGCTGGCGCCCTGAGGCCCCTCGCAGAAAGGGTTGGTGCCCGGGGGCGCTGCGGCCGATGGAGACCGGCGACGGGCTCATCGCCCGGGTGCGGGCGCCGCGAGGGCGATTGTCCCTCGATCAGGCGGCGGCGGTGGCCAAGAGCGCAATTGCCTGCGGCAACGGCGCGATCGGCCTCTCGGCGCTCGGCAATCTCCACCTGCGCGGCTTGAGCGAGCGCACGCTCGCCGATCTGCATGCGCGCCTCAGCGACGCTCGCCTCATCGACGCCGACCCCGAGATCGAGCGGCTCAGCAACATCGTTGTGAGCCCGCTCGACGACCTCGATCCCGAAGCCTTGCTCGACCTCTCTCCGAGCGCGGCTGCGCTGGAGACGCGGCTCGCCGAGAACGAGGATCTGCGCCGGTTGCCGGCCAAGTTCAGCTTCGTTCTCGACGCCCTCGGGCGCCTGCCGCTCGCCGACGTCGACGCGGACATTCGCTTCGAAGCGTCGCGCGACCGGACGCTCGCTGTGTTTCTCGCCGGCGAGGACGCGCTGGCCGCAGAATGCGCGCCCGCCGAGACGGGCGAAGTCGCAGCGCGCCTCGGACGCGCTTTCATTCGCCTCGCCGGCGCCGGCGAGGACGCGCCGCGGCGGATGCGCGCGCTTGTCGGGCGGCGAGGGGCGAACGCCGCGTTCGCAGAGGCCGGTCTTGCGGCCAAGCCACGCGTGCGTTCGCAGCGGCGCGCGGCGCTCAGCGACCTCCTCGGCGCGCATGAATTCGGCGCCGAGGTCGTTGTCGGCGCGGCGGCGGCGTTCGGCGAAATCGAGGCCGCTGCGTTCAAGGCGCTGATCGAGCGCGCCCGGGGGCTTGGCGCGAGCGGGCTCAGGCTCACGCCGTGGCGGGCCTTCCTGATCGCCGGCCTCGACCGGCAAGGAGCCGAGTCGATGCTAGGCCCGATCGCCGGGCTCGGATTCATCGCTGGCGCAGGTGAGCCGCGCCTGCGCATCGCCGCTTGCCCGGGCGCGCCCGCCTGCATGCACGGCCATCGGCCGGTGCGCGAGGACGCGGCGCGCTGGGCGGCGCTCATGCCGAAGGGGGAGGGCGTCGTTCTCCACGTCAGCGGCTGCGCCAAGGGGTGCGCGAGAGCGGCTGCGACGGCGGTGACCTTGACCGCGACCGGGGCGGGGTACGATCTCATCCTCGCCGGCAAGGCGGGCGACCCGCCCGCGCTTCGCGGCCTGTCGAACGCGAGGATCGAAGCGCTCCTCGCCAGCGACGGCGTGAGGATGTTCGCCGGCGAGAGACCGTCGCCGTGAAACCGGCTTACGACTACGAAAAGGACGCCGCGGCCATCTATCGTCGCTCTTTCGACGTGATCCGAGGCGAAGCCGACCTTAAGCGCTTTTCGCCGATCGAAGAGCGGGTCGCGGTCCGCGTCATCCACGCCTGCGGCATGGTCGAGGCGGCGGACGACCTCGTGTTCTCGCCCGGCGCGGCCGAGGCGGCGCGCGAGGCGCTTCGGGCCGGGGCGCCGATCTTCTGCGACGCGCGCATGGTCGCCGAGGGCGTCACCCGCGCCCGTCTTCCGGCGCACAACGACGTGGTGTGCACGCTCAGTGACGCCGTTACGCCCGAACTCGCTCGTAAGCTCGGGACGACCCGTACCGCGGCGGCGGTCGAGCTGTGGCCGCCCCGCCTCGCCCGATCGGTCGTCGCCATCGGCAACGCGCCGACCGCCCTGTTTCACCTGCTCGAATTGATCGCCGCCGGGGCGGCGCGCCCGGCGGCGATCATCGGCATGCCGGTCGGCTTCGTCGGCGCGGCCGAATCGAAGGACGCGCTTCTCGCAAGCGGCCTGCCGGCGATCGTCGTGCGCGGGCGAAAAGGCGGCAGCGCGATGGCGGCGGCGGCGGTCAATGCGCTCGCGAGCGACGCCGAATGACCGCGTTCGGCCGTCTCTACGGCGTCGGGATCGGACCCGGCGACCCGGAACTCCTCACCGTCAAGGCGACCAGGGTCATCGCCGCTGCGCCGGTCGTCGCCTTCTTCGCCAAGGCGGGGCGGCGCGGCAACGCGCGCGCGATCGTCGACTGCTGGCTCAAGCCCTCCCATGTCGAGCTGCCGCTCTTCTACCCGATGACTGACGAATCGCATTTCGACGATCCGCCCTATCGCGAGGCGCTGGCGCGCTTCTACAGTGAATGCGCGACTGCGATCTCGGATCACCTCGAGGCGGGGCGCGACGTCGCGCTGCTCAGCGAGGGCGATCCGTTGCTCTACGGCTCGTTCATGCACCTCTTCATCCGCTTGCGCGACCGCTTCGCGGTCACCATCGTGCCGGGCGTGTCCAGCATCTGCGGCGCCTGGGGCGTCGCCGGAGCGCCGATGGCCTGGGGCGACGATGCGCTCGTCGTCTTGCCCGCCACGCTGCCGCTAGCCGAGCTCACCCGCCGCCTCGCGCTCGCCGACGCCGCCGTGATCATGAAGATCGGCCGCAACTTCGCCCGCGCGAAGGAGGCGCTCGTCGCTGCCGGCATGGCGGAGCGCGCCATCTATGTCGAGCGCGCGACAATGGCGGGCGAGGTCGTCGCGCCGCTCTCGGAGAAGCAGGGCGACGCCGCGCCCTATTTCTCGCTCATTCTGGCGCCGGGCCGGGGACGGCGGCCGTGAGCGGGCGGGTCATGATCGTCGGGCTCGGCCCCGGTCCCGCCGAATGGATGACGCCGGAGGCGGGCGCGGCGATCGGGGCGGCGAGCGACATCGTCGGCTATGGCCCTTATCTCGACCGCCTGGCCCTGCGGGCAGACCAGCGCGCCCACGCCAGCGACAATCGCGCCGAACTCAATCGCGCCCGCCTCGCGCTCAAGCTCGCGGCGGAAGGACGCGCGGTCGCGGTCGTCTCGGGCGGCGACCCGGGCGTTTTCGCCATGGCGGCGGCGGTGTTCGAGGCGATCGAAGAGGATCCGCGATGGCTCGATCTCGACATCGCGGTCAGCCCCGGCGTCACCGCGATGCAGGCGGCGGCGGCCCGGCTCGGCGCGCCGCTCGGCCACGACTTCTGCGCCATCTCGCTTTCCGACAACCTCAAGCCATGGGCGATCGTCGAGCGTCGGCTGCGCGCGGCGTGCGAGGGCGATTTCGTCATCGCGCTCTATAACCCTGCGTCGCGGGCGAGGCCGACTCGCATCGTCGAAGCGTTCGACCTCCTGCGGCGCCTGAAAGCGCAGGCGACGCCGGTCGCCTTCGCCCGCGCGGTCGGGCGCGCCGACGAGGCGCTCACCCTGACGACGCTTGGCGAAGCGGACCCGGGGCTCGCCGACATGGCGACTCTCATCGTGGTCGGCTCGAGCGAAACGCGCTTCATCGCCCGCGACGGCGCAAGGGTCTGGATGGTGACCCCGCGCGCCTACGGAGGCGGGCGATGAGCGCGCCGCCCCCTCCACCGGCCTTCGGCCGGTCCCTCTCCCACGCTTCGCAGGGGAGGATATGCGACGGCGCCGCTTGGAAATCCTCCCATGCCGCGAAGCGGCGGGGGAGGGGGACCATGCGA
>PLUH01000333.1 GCA_003164825.1 Hyphomicrobiales bacterium | reverse complement strand
GCCGACACCGAGATGACCTCGTTGCCGTGGTTCTTGAACGGCGGCGGTGGCGGGATGCGCAGCTTTCGCTTTCCGTTCGGAAGCAGGTAGACGGCTTCCTTCGTGACCTCGCCGAAGGCGAAGCGCGCCTTGCGCCAGTCCTCGCGGGATACATCAGGGAACAGCTCCTGTAGCGGACCGGGGCGCATCACCGCACCGGAGAGGTTGTGTCCGCCGCAGGTCTTCGCCTTCTCGATCACGGCAACGGGAACCTCGCCGAGGCGCTCCATCGTCTCTGCGTCCTCGCCGAGGAGCTGGAGCAGCCGGTTCGCGCACGCGAGCCCGGCGGTGCCGCCGCCGACGATCGCCACTCCGACATCGATGCGCTCATCCTCGGAGTCAAGCTCGCGCTTGATGAACTCCTTGATCGGATCGACCGGGGGCGGGAACTCGCCGGGGGCGTGAGGCCCTGACCGTTCGTGGGCGCTCACTCTACGACCCCTTCTTGGCCTTCACGGCCTCGGTCAACTTGGGCAGGATCTTGTTCAGGTCGCCGACGATCCCGAGGTCGGAGAACTCGAAGATCGGGGCATTGGCGTCCTTGTTGATGGCGACGATGTTCTCCGAGGACTGCATCCCGACCTTGTGCTGGATGGCGCCGGAGATACCGACGGCGATGTACATCTCGGGCGAGATGATCTTGCCCGTCTGACCCACTTGCATCTCGTTGGGCGCGTAGCCGGCGTCGACCGCGGCGCGGGAGGCGCCCATCGCCGCGCCGAGCTTGTCGGCGACCGGCTCGATATAGGTCTTGAAATTCTCCGCCTTTTGCATCGCCCGGCCGCCGGAGATGATGATCCTGGCCGAGGTCAGTTCCGGCCGGTCGGACTTGGCGAGCGCGTCGCCGACGAACGACGACACGGCCGGATCGGGGACGGCCGCGACCGGCTCGATCGGCGCCGAGCCGCCCTGGCCGGTGGCGGCGAAGGACGCGGTGCGCACGGTGACGACGATCTTCGGATCGGTCGATTCGACGGTCTGGATCGCGTTGCCGGCGTAGATCGGTCGCTCGAAGGTCTTCTGCCCGAGGACCTTGGTGATGTCGGAAATCTGCATCACGTCGAGCAGCGCGGCTACGCGAGGCGCGACGTTCTTGGCGCTTGCCGTCGAGGGCGCGACGATGGCGTCGTAACCGGGGGCGAGCGAAACGATCAGCGCCGCCAGCGGCTCGGCAAGGCCGTGCGCGTAGAGAGGATCGTCGGCTGCGCGCACCTTCGCCACGCCTTTCAGCTGCGCGGCCGCCGCCGCGGCAACGCCGACGTTTTGGCCGGCGACAAGCACGTCGACCGGACCTCCGAGCTCGAGCGCGGCGGTGAGCGCGCGCGCGGTCGCGTCGTTCAATTGTCCGCCTGCGACTTCGGCCAGAAGAAGGGTCGCCATCGTCAGATCACTCCCGCTTCGTCATGGAGCTTGGCGACCAGCTCAGCCACCGACTTGACCTTGACCCCGGCCTTGCGGCCGGCTGGCTCGGCGGTCTTCAGCACCTTGAGACGGGGCGAGACGTCGACCCCATAGTCGGCCGGCGTCTTCTCCTCGATCGGTTTCTTCTTCGCCTTCATGATGTTGGGAAGCGAGGCGTAGCGCGGCTCGTTCAGGCGCAGATCGGTGGTGACGATCGCCGGCAGCTTCAACGACACCGTCTGCATGCCCCCATCCACTTCGCGCGTGACTTCGACCGAGCCCTCGCCGACGACGACCTTGGAGGCGAACGTGCCCTGGCCCCAGCCGGTCAGCGCCGCCAGCATCTGGCCGGTCTGATTGCAGTCGTCGTCGATCGCCTGCTTGCCCATGATGACGAGCCCGGGCTGTTCGGCGTCGACGACGCCTTTGAGCAGCTTAGCGACCGCGAGCGGCTCGGTGAGCGCGTCGGTCTTGATCAGGACGCCGCGATCGGCGCCCATGGCGAGCGCGGTGCGGATGGTCTCGCTCGCCTGCGCCGGGCCGATCGAGACGATGACCACCTCGCTCGCCTTGCCGGCTTCCTTTTGCCTAAGCGCCTCCTCGACCGCGATCTCGTCGAACGGATTCATCGACATCTTGACGTTGGCAAGCTCGACCCCCGAGCCGTCGGACTTGAGGCGAATCTTGATATTGTAGTCGACCACCCTTTTGACGGGCACGAGAATCTTCATGAGCCGCAGAACTCCTGCCGAACTGGGCGTCCTCTGGAAGCAATTCGAGGCCGAAACCCCTAGTCTCGGCTCCAGCGCAAGTCAACGCGGTTGAAACTCCGATCTTTGAGCCGTGTAAATGTTCAGTCCGTCAATTCAAAATGGCGGCCCTGCATGCCTGCAAGACATGCAGATCGCTAAGGAATTGGCCAGAGGCGCGCCCTCAAGGCGGATTTTTTCGACGTGGGTCGCCGGACAATTGACAGCGGCAAAAATCTGACGCCAAGTCGAGGAATGACGCGCCGCCGGCAGAATAACGGCCGATCGTTGTCTGGGGAAGGGCGCACTCTAATGAGGAACATTGTAGATGAGCGAACTGGATTATTGGAACGGGCGCCTGCTCAAAGGCGCCGTCTCGCGCCGCGAGTTCATGGGTCGCGCCGCCGCTCTCGGCGCGTCGACCCTCGCGATTTCAACCATGCTGGCGAGCGCCGACGCGCGCGCCGACGAGACACCGAAGAAGGGCGGCGTGCTGAGGCTCGGCCTTGGCGGCGGCAGCACCACCGACAGCATCGACGTCACCTCCTACAATGACTCGGTGATGATCGACACCGGCCACGGCCTGTTTGACGGCATCGTCGAGTGGGGTCAGGACGGCAGGCCGCATCCGGATCTGGCCGAGAGCTTTGAACCCGCCAACGGCGCGAAGGACTGGATCTTCAATCTGCGCAAGGGGATCAAGTTCTCGAACGGCCAGGAATTCACCGCCGACGACGCCATCTACTCGCTCAACCTGCACCGGGGCGACACCAAGTCCGGCGGCGCGAGCACGTTCAAGCCGGTCACCGACATCAAGAAGCTCGACAAGTATCAGATTCAGATTTCACTGAACGGGCCGGACGCTGACCTGCCTTACGCGCTCACCGACTATCACGTGGGCATCGTGCCGGACGGCTTCAAGGATTGGGCGAAGCCGGTCGGCACCGGCGCCTTCAGCCTCGACAAGTTCGATCCGGGCGTGCGTATCTCGTTGAAGAAGACCCGCGACTACTGGAAGCCGGATCGCGGCTGGCTCGACGGGATCGAGGTCACCGTCATCAACGACAGCTCTGCGCGGCTCAACGCGCTGATCTCCGGCCAGATCGACGCGATCAATCGTGTGGACCATAAAGCGGTCGCGCTTCTCTCTAAGAGCCCCAAGCTTCAGATCGTGAGAGCTTCGGGCGGCTGGCATGCGGTGATGGCGATGCAATGCGACAAGGCGCCCTACGACAACCCCGACATTCGCATGGCGCTAAAGCTGGCGACCGACCGCGAGCAGATTCTCAAGGCGTTGTTCAGCGGCTACGGCACGGTCGGCAACGATCACCCGATCCCGCCGAACGATCCCTATTTCAACAAGGAACTGCCCCAGCGCAAATATGATCCCGACAAGGCCGCCGCCGCCTTCAAGAAGGCGGGCCTCACCGATCCGAAGATCCTGCTTCAGGCTTCCGACGCGGCTTTCAACGGCGCCGTCGACGAGGGCGCGCTGCTTCAGGCGAGCGCCAGCAAGGCCGGCATCAAGGTCGACCTGAAGAAGGAGCCCGCGGACGGCTTCTGGGACAACGTCTGGCTCAAGGGGGCGTTCGTCTCGAGCTACTGGGGCGGCCGCGCGGCGGCGACCCAGATGCTCTCGGTCGCCTACGCCGGGAGCGCGCCCTGGAACGAAACGCACTGGAACAACGAGAAGTTCGAGAAGCTGCTCGCCGACGCTCGCGGCGAGACCGACGAAGCCAAGCGTAAGCCATACATCTGGGAGATGCAGGCCATGCTGAACGAGCAGGGCGGCGCGATCATCCCTGTGTTCAAGGACTGGCTCGACGCGCACCTCGACAAGGTCGGCGGGCATACGCCGCACGGCGGCTTCGATATGGACAACGGCTATATCATGCAGAAGGCCTGGCTCAAGAGCTGACCGCATTTGCGCCGCTTCCGCCCTCGTTGGCGGGCGCGGTTCGAACCCGTTAGCAGCTTGCGCCGGCCGCACGAACAAAAGCGGCCGGCGCAAGTCGAGCAAGCGTCGCGCGAAGGAGGTAAGGCGCCGGACGTGCGCAACGGCAGTCGGCGGGGAGGCGGCGGCGAGGCTTAAGTGAGATAAGGGGACAGGCGTTGTGTTGAATCTCGTGCTCCAGCGGCTCGGCCTTGGCGTCCTGACCCTGTTCGCCGCGTCGATCCTCATCTTCATCGGCACGGAGATTTTGCCAGGTGATCTCGCCTCGGCGATCCTGCAGAATTCCGCCACCCCGGAGAGCCTGGCCAAGCTGCGCCTTGACCTGGGTCTGGATCGGCCAGCGATTTTGAGATTTTTCGACTGGCTGTTCGGAGTGTTGCATGGCGATTTCGGCCATTCGCTCGCTAATGGCCGCGACGTGCTGACGGAGATCGCGCCGCGCTTCGCCAATACGATGTTTCTCGCCGCCTACGCGGCGATAGTCGCGGTGCCGTTGGCGATCGGCCTCGGGCTCCTGGCTGCGATCCGGCAGGGCGGCGTCTTCGACCGGCTGGTCAACGTCTTCACCCTGATGACAATCTCGGTGCCGGAATATTTCCTTGCCTATCTCCTCATCAAATATGTCGCCGTCGATCTTGGCTGGTTTCCCTCGCTCGCCAACGTGACGCCCGAAACAAGCTTCATCGATCGCCTCTATTACGCCTTTCTGCCGATGGTCACGCTGGTTCTGGTAATCGTGGCTCATATGATGCGGATGACCCGCGCCTCCGTGCTTTCGGTCATGGCCAGCCCCTATATCGAAATGGCGATCCTCAAGGGATTGAGAAAATCGCGCATCGTCGTCCGTCACGCCCTGCCGAACGCGCTCGCGCCGATCATTTCGGTGGTTGCGCTCAACCTCGCCTATCTCATCGTCGGCGTGGTCATTGTCGAGACCGTGTTCGTCTATCCCGGCCTCGGCCAATTGATGGTCGACGAGGTGTCGAAGCATGACGTGCCGGTCGTCCAGGCTTGTGGGCTCATCTTCGCCGCCACGTTCATCCTGCTCAACATGACCGCCGACATTCTCGCCATTCTGTCCAATCCGCGGCTTCGCCAGCCGCGCTGACCAGGGACCGTCAGGCGCGACGAAAGAAAGACCGTTATGCGTATCCGCGGCTATAAAGTGAGCGTCACCGCGCAGATCGGCATCGTCGTCGTCGTCATCAACCTGTTCGTTGCGCTGTTCGCGCCGCTCATTGCGCCGTTCGATCAGGCGACCCCGGTCGGCGACGCCTGGGCCGACCCGAGCGCCCAGCATTGGCTCGGGCTCGACAACCTCGGCCGCGACATTCTCAGCCGCCTGATTTATGGCGCCCGGATGTCGATCGGTCTGTCGCTGGTCATCACCGCTCTGTCCTTCCTCATCGGCGTCATTTCAGGCTTCGCCGCCGCGGTCGCCGGCGGCTGGATCGATCAGGCGCTGTCGCGCCTCGTGGACCTCCTCCTGTCGATGCCGACGCTCATCTTCGCCTTCGTGATTCTGTCGGTGCTCGGCTCGGCGCTGCCGGTCCTCATCTTCACCATCGCGATCCTCGATTCGACCAAGGTCTTTCGGCTGGCAAGGTCGGTGGCCATAAACATCGTCAGCCTGGAATTCGTTGAGGCGGCGCGTCTGCGCGGCGAAGGGTGGTGGTGGATCGTCACCCGCGAGGTCCTGCCCAATGCGGTGCCCCCACTGACCGCCGAGTTCGGCTTGCGTTTCTGCTTCACTTTCCTCTTTATCGCCGCGCTGAGTTTCCTCGGGCTCGGCGTCCAGCCGCCCAACGCCGACTGGGGCAGCATGGTCAAGGAGTACGGCGAAATGATCAATCTCGGCTCGGCGGCGCCGCTCTATCCGGCCGGGGCAATCGCCATTTTGGTCATCGGAGCCAACTTCATCGTCGATTGGATGCTCTCGATTCATTCGAGAGGCCAGGGAGAAGGCGCATGAGCCAGCAGTCGCCCAACGTTTCTGGGCCTAAGGACAACTCCGTCATCCTCGACATCCGCGGCATGCGCGTCGCCGTGCGCACCGACGCCGGCGACGGTCCGGTGCTGGTCGATGACGTGTCGCTACAGTTGCGGCGCGGCGAGGTGATCGGCCTCATCGGCGAATCCGGCGCCGGCAAGTCGACGATCGGCCTCGCCTCGATGGGATACACGCGCCGCGACTGCTATATCGTCGGCGGCAACATCGTCTTCGGCGACACCGACATCCGCGCCATCAGCCTGGATGAGCGGCGGGAGCTGCGCGGACCGAAAATCGCCTATATCGCCCAGAGCGCGGCGGCCTCGTTCAACCCCGCCCATACGCTGATGGACCAGGTCTGCGAGGCGTCGGTCAGGCATGGCGTGCTGTCACGGGCGGAGGCGCGGGCGGAAGCGATCAGTCTCTTCAAGCAACTCGATCTGCCGAGCCCGGAGACGATCGGCTCGCGCTATCCCCATCAGGTTTCCGGCGGCCAGCTGCAGCGGGTGATGGCGGCGATGGCGATGGTCGCCAAGCCCGACATCCTCATCTTTGACGAACCGACCACCGCGCTCGACGTGACGACCCAGGTCGAATGTCTCGCCGCTTTCCGCAAGCTCATCCGCGGCCATGGCACGGCGGCGCTGTACATCACCCACGACCTCGCCGTGGTCGCCCAGATCGCCGATCGCATCATGGTGCTCAGGCGCGGCAAGATGGTCGAATTCGGCGATTCGCGGCAGATCCTGCAGCAGCCGAAAGAGGAATACACCCGCCGCCTGGTGACCGAGCGCGTCGCAGGCCACAATTTCGTCGACGTCAACGTCGCCGACCAGGCGCCGATCCTCGCCATCGACCATGTCAGCGCCAACTATCCCGGCAAGCCGAAGGTCATCGATGACGTTAGCCTCGAGGTCCGCAAGGGCGATACGGTGGCGGTGGTCGGCGAGTCGGGCTCGGGCAAATCGACCCTGGCGCGCGTCGTCACCGGCCTCTTGCCGCGCATCGCCGGCGACGTGCGGTTCAACGGCGCGAGCCTGCCGGCGCGCCTGAAAGATCGCACCAAGGACCAGCTGCGGCGGGTGCAAATGATCTACCAGATGCCTGACGTCGCCCTCAATCCGCAGCATACCTTGCTCGAGACGATCGGCAGGCCGGTGGCGTTCTATTTCAACCGCTCGCGGGAAGAAGTCCGCGCCCGCGCTGCCGAGCTGCTGCGGCAGATGGATCTGCCGGAGTCGTTCATCACCCGCAAGACCAGCGAATTGTCTGGCGGGCAGAAGCAGCGGGTGTCGATCGCCCGGGCGCTGGCCGCCGAACCGGATCTGATCATCTGCGACGAAGTGACATCGGCGCTCGATCAGCTGGTGGGGGAAGAGATTCTCCGGCTGCTGAAAAAGCTGCAGGAGGACCTCGGCGTCGCCTATCTCTTCATTACCCACGACCTCGGCACGGTGAAACGGATCGCCAACAAGGTCGCAGTGATGCTGAAGGGCAAGGTGGTGGCGGGCGGCGACACTGCGACCGTGTTCGCGCCGCCCTATCATCCCTACACCGAATTGCTGTTGTCTTCGGTGCCCGAGATGCGGCCTGATTGGCTCGATGAGGTTCTCGCCGCGCGCGCGACCGGCGCGGCGACGACTTCGGCCCTGCTCAGGGCGCCCTGAAGGGGTCCGCCGGCTGGCGCCCAGAGCGGCGCCGGCTGACTCGGCCTTGCCGCGCTCGCATTTCGTTTCTATACCGCCCGGAAGCGAATAGACGAAACGGGCGGGAAGCGCATTCAGGGGGGCGATTTCTGTCCGGCGTGATCATTGCATGGCTCGGTCGGGCGACCGATCGACCAAGGACAGAATAGGACGTCATTGATGCGCGCGCCGGGCGGACCGCGTCTGTTGTTGCGGCGGCTCCGCGAGGTGATGGCGGAGCCTGTCATCGCGCAGGCGCGGCTGGACCGCATCGTCGTGCTCATCGCCTCCAACATGGTGGCCGAGGTGTGCTCGCTCTACGTCGTGCGGGCAGACGGCGCGATGGAACTGTTCGCCACCGAGGGCCTCAACCGCGAGGCCGTCCACCTGACGACCATGCGGCCAGGCGAGGGCCTTGTCGGCCTCATCGCCTCCAGCGCCGAGCCGCTGGCGCTGTCCGACGCCCAGCACCATCCCTCCTTCTCCTACAGGCCCGAGACGGGCGAAGAGATCTACCAATCCTTCCTCGGTGTGCCGGTGCTGCGCGGCGGGGCGACGATCGGGGTGCTGGTGGTCCAAAACCGCGCCCGGCGCGCCTATTCGGAAGAAGAGATCGAGGCGCTGCAGACGACCGCGATGCTGCTCGCCGAGATGATCGCGTCCGGCGAATTGCAGGGGATCGCCTCCCAGGGCGCGCCGATCGCGGTGCGGCGGCAGCTGTCGCTCAAAGGCCTCGGCATCGCCGATGGGCTCGGCCTCGGGCATGTGGTGATGCACCAGCCGCGGGTGACGGTGTCGACGATCGTGGCCGACGACGTGGAGTCGGAGCTGACGCGGCTCGAGACGGCGATTAGCGCCATGCGCGCCTCGGTCGACAGTCTCATTGATCGCAGCGACGACGGCGTTAGCGGCGAGCACCGCGACGTTCTCGAAGCGTTCCGTATGATCGCCCACGATCGCGGCTGGCTGCGCCGGCTGCGCGAGGCGGTGAGTTCGGGCCTGACCGCAGAGGCCGCGGTCGAGCGGGTCCATAACGACGCCCGCGCCAAGCTGCAGCGCCAGACCGACCCCTACCTGCGCGATCGGCTGCACGACCTGACCGACATCGCCAATCGGCTGCTGCATCAGCTGGCCGGCCAGAGCCTTGTTCTTTTGCCCGAGGAGCTGCCGGAGAACGCGATCCTGGTCGCCCGCTCGATGAGCCCGGCGGCGCTGCTCGATTATGACCGCGCGCGGCTCAGGGGGCTCGTGCTCGAGGAGGCGGGCGCATCGAGCCACATCGCCATCGTCGCTCGCGCGCTAGCCATTCCCGCCGTCAGCGATATCGCCAACATTTCCGAAATCGTCGAGCAGGGCGACGCGATCATTGTCGATGGGGACGCGGGCGAGATCTACCTGCGCCCGCCGGCGGACGTCGAGGCGGCTTATGCAGAAAAGGCGCGGATGCGCGCGCGGCGCCAAGCGCAGTATCGCGCCCTTCGCGACGCGCCGACCGTCAGCCTCGACGGGGTGTCGATCGGCTTGCACATGAACGCCGGCCTCTTGGTCGACATGCCGCACCTTGCCGAAACCGGAGCGGAGTCGATCGGCCTCTTCCGCACCGAACTGCAATTCATGCTCGCCTCGCGCTTTCCCCGACCGGGCGCGCAGCAGCAGCTCTACCGCGCCATCCTCGACGCCGCCGGCGACCGGCCGGTCACCTTCCGCACCCTCGACATCGGCGGCGACAAGCTCCTGCCCTATATGAAAGGGCTTGAAGAGGAAAACCCCGCGCTCGGCTGGCGCGCGCTGCGCATCGGGCTCGACCGTCCGGCGCTTCTGCGGATGCAATTCCGCGCCTTCATCCGCGCCGCGGCGGGGCGCGACCTCAAGATCATGGCGCCCATGGTTTCGACCGTTGATGAATTCCGAACGGCGCGCGCGATGTTCGATCGTGAACTTAATTGGAGCCAGAGCCGCGGCCACGAGCCTCCGCGCACGACCAGTCTCGGGGTGATGGTCGAAGTGCCGTCGCTGTTGTGGCAGCTCGACGAGATCGCGACGGCTGCGGACTTCCTCTCGGTCGGTTCGAACGACCTGATGCAGTATCTCTATGCTGTCGATCGCGACAACCGACGGGTCGCCAATCGCTTCGATCCACTGAGCGTCGGTTTTCTGCGGGCGCTGCGCTCGATCGCCGACGCCGGCGAGCGGCACGGAACGCCAGTGACGTTATGCGGGGAGATCGGCGGCCGGACGCTCGAGGCGATGACCCTGATGGCGATCGGTTACCGCGAGCTTTCGATGTCGGCGCCGTCGATTGGCCCGGTCAAGGCGATGACGCTCACGCTTAATGTCGGTGAGGCGAGGCGCGAGGTCGAGCCGATGCTGGCGAACGGGCGCGAAAACGCCTCCCTGCGGGAGCCGCTGCAGCAGTTGGCGGAGCGCCTCGGCGTGCGCCTGTAGCGAAGCTGAGCGTCCGTCCCATCCCGCCGCTTCCCCCCTTTGAGCTCTCTCGCATGGCCGCTAACGACAATCTCGATCTGATCCTGCGCCGTCACCAGGAAATCGCCGCCCGCCTCGCCGAAGGCGTCGCCGGGGCGCAATATTCCGCGTTGTCGCGCGAATTCAGCGAACTCGAGCCGGTGGTCGCGGCGATCAAGGCGTTCCAGGCCAAGGACAAGGAACGCGCCGACCTGACGGCGCTGCTGAAGGAGCCGGACCTGGACTCGGACATGCGCGCCATGGCCCAAGCCGAGCTCGCCGCGGCGGAGGCCGAAGCGGAGGCGATGTCAAAGGCGATTCGGATCGCGCTGTTGCCGAAGGAGGCCGCCGACGAGGGCGGCGCGATCCTCGAGGTCAGAGCCGGCACTGGCGGGGACGAAGCGGCCTTGTTTGCCGGTGATCTCTTCCGCATGTACGCCAAATATGTCGAGCGGAAGCGGTGGAAGGTCGAGATTCTGTCGATGAGCGAGGGGACGGCGGGGGGATTCAAGGAAATCGTGGCCGAAATTTCCGGCCGCGGCGTCTTCGCTCGCCTCAAGTTCGAAAGCGGCGTGCATCGGGTGCAGCGCGTGCCGGCGACCGAGACCCAGGGGCGCATTCATACTTCCGCCGCGACCGTCGCCGTGTTGCCAATCGCCGAGGAGGCGGATCTCGTCATCAACGAGGGTGACCTCAAGATTGACACCATGCGCTCGAGCGGGGCTGGCGGCCAGCACGTCAACAAGACCGAATCGGCGATCCGCATCACCCATCTGCCGACAGGGTTCGTCGTGGCGATGCAGGAGGAACGGTCCCAGCATCGCAATCGCCAGAAGGCGATGGCGCTCCTGCGCTCGCGCATCCTCGACGCCCGAAACCAGAAGCTGGACGCCGACCGGGCGCAGGAGCGGCGTTCCCAGGTCGGTTCCGGTGACCGGTCGCAGCGCATCCGCACCTATAATTTCCCGCAAGGGCGACTGACCGACCATCGCATCAATCTGACGCTCTATTCGCTCGATCGCATCATGGAAGGCGAAGGCCTCGACGAGATCATCGACGCGCTGACTGCCGAGCGCCAAGCGGAGCTTTTGGCCGCACAGGCGGCGTCGTGACGCCTGTTCCGCGCCTGCCTCCGTTTGCGCCGGGCATGCGAATCGGCCTGCTCGGCGGTTCGTTCAACCCGCCGCACGAGGGTCACGCCCTCATCACCCGGCTGGCGCTCAGGCGGCTCCGGCTCGACCGCATCTGGTGGCTGGTGACGCCGGGCAATCCGTTGAAGTCGCTGACTGGACTGGCGGCGCTCAAGGCGCGCGTGGAGGCCGCGCGTGGGCTCGATGTCGGACCCAAGGTGGTTGTCAGCGACATCGAAGCGCAGATCGAGTCGCGCTTCACCTATGACACGCTTCGGTGGCTCAAGCGCCGCGCGCCCCGCGTGCATTTCGTCTGGATCATGGGCGCGGACAACCTGCGGCAGTTCCATCGCTGGCGCCATTGGCGCGCGATCGCCGACCTCGTGCCGATCGTCGTCGTCGATCGGCCTGGCTCGACCTTGAGCGCGACCTCCGGCCGGGCCGGCGCGGCGCTGGCGCGGTGGCGCGTCCCGGAGCGCGAGGCGACGCGCTTTGCGGCCATGCGGCCGCCGGCGCTCCTTTTTCTCCATGGACGACGCTCGAAGCTGTCGTCCACAGCGCTACGGCGGACCGGCGGGGAGGCTGAAGACGGGTCGTGACTGGCATTCGCTCGTATCGCGACCGTCGGCGCAGATACAAATCAAGGCAGCCTGGCGCAAGATTCGCGGCCGAGGCTCGCGGGTCAACCCACTTGCTGTGCAGGCCTCGCATGCCGCGTTCGCGATATTCACCCTGCCTTGCGGTCGCGCTGCGCGTGTTGATAGGCGCCGACGCGGCCCTGCTCACCGGCTGCCAGGACTTCGGCGACGTCACCGGCTCGATCAGCGGATCGACAGCCATGCCTACGGACGAAGCGAAGTTGCGCGCCTACGCCGACGATTGCGGCAAGCGCTACGACCGCAATCCCGGCGAGAAGATCGCCTCGATCGAATATGCTCGGGCGTTGCGGGCGCTCACCCGCTACAGCGAGGCGGTCGCGGTCATCCAGACGGCGGCCATCAAAGCCCCGAAGGATTTCGATGTGCTCGGCGAATACGGCAAGGCGCTGGCCGACGCCGGCCAACTGGCGCAGGCCAAGGACGTGCTGACGCGCGCCGATACGCCCGACGCCCCGCGATGGGACGTCATGTCGGTGCAAGGCACAGTCGCCGATCGGCTGGGCGATCATGCGAGCGCGATGCAATTCTATCGCGACGCGCTGAAGATCTCGCCGGGCGAGCCGGGCGTGCTGACCAACATGGGGCTGTCGCTGGCGCTGGCGAAGCAATTGCCCGAGGCCGAGCAGGCGCTGAGACAGGCGGCCCAGAGTCCGAAAGCCGACGCGCGGATGCGGGGAGATTTGGCGCTGGTGCTGGCGCTGGAGGGAAAGTTCGGCGAGGCCGAGCGGGTCGGGCTGACGGACCTCTCCCCCGAGGCCGCGCGCGCCAACGTCGAGGCGATCCGCCAAATGATCGCCCAGAACGATTCGTGGCGCGAGCTGCGCAAGCCGGCGAAGGGCGCCAACCCAAAGGCGCCGGCTGCGGACGCCGGCTGAAGCGTTACCTCAATTGTCGTGGTCTCCGAGTGTCGAAGTCGGCTCCATATCGACGCTCGGCGCCGCTCCGGCCGGAAGCACCGGAGGCGACGGATTGGTCTCTCCGATCGGCGCCGGCGGCAAAGCGGCGTCGGGTCCCTCGCCCGGTCCACGCGAGACATTCGGCGAAGCGGCGTCAGGGCCCGGCGCGCTGAGATGCGCAATGTCGAGCGGCTCGTCGATATTTGGCGCGTGCGGCAGGCCGTCGGGCGCCGCGGGCGCTGGCAGAAGTTCGGGCGCAGGCGTTGGCTTGCAGATGCGGCGGGGGCCGGTATTGGTCGAGCCGTGATTGGCCAGATCCAGATGGATGTGGTTGTAGTGGAAGACGTCCGCGCCGGGCGCCAAGACGGTCGTGAAATACCGGCAGGCGCCGGCGTGCGCATCATGCAGGAAGGCGCCCTCCTGGCCGTCCGTCTTCTTCCAGTCGTGCACGAAATCGATCGCTCGCCCGTCGGCGAGCGTGAAGCCGGCGACATCGACCGCGTTGCCGAAGGCATGCTCGGAGAGCCGCGCGCCTTCGATATTGTCGACCGACCGGCAAGAGTAGGCGCCGAACACGTTGACGGTCGCGACCCTCTGCCCGAAGCGGGCTTGAGCATCGGGCTCGACGATGTCATTCAACCACGCCTCCAGCGCTGGGATCATCGGACAGTCGATGGTCAGCGCCTTGTCGACCGCGATTGCGCCATTGGCGAGCGCCGAGACCTTAAGCGGACGGGTCATGCCGCAAATGCCCGGGCCGTCGATCTCGGGGGCGGGAACTATAAAATCGGATGGCATGACCAACCTGCGGGCGAAACAGGCGTTTTCGGCCTGGGCCCGCCACACCGGCCGCTCGGCGCGGCCGAAGAATCCGCAGCCCTCCAGACAAAGAGTGGCGGAAAGCACAAGCAGGACAGGCCGAACGCGACGCGCCATTGCGGCAAACTGCGCTTACTGGTTTAAGAATCGTTGAACCGAGGGGACGTAAGAGTCGATCAACCATGATCGGGCCACAGCGGCGGCGCACGCCATCTCGTCGCCGCACTTTGCCCGCAAGAGGAATCAGGCGGGTGCGCCGGGGGTGAGAAAGGACGGGTTTTTGGGTGACGGATTGGGGACTTGGCGAGTTGTGGCGCTGGTGTTGGCGCTCGGATTGGCGTCGGCGACGCCGGCAGCCGCGCATCCGCATGTCTGGATAACCGTCAAGAGCCAGATCGCCTTCACGCCCGACGGGAAGGTTGCCGCGGTCGTCCACGATTGGGTTTTCGACGAAATGTATTCGTCCTTCGCCACCCAGGGACTCGCCCCGCCGGGCGAACTGGTGAAGCGCGAGCAGTTCGCCCCGCTGGCGAAGGAGAACGCAGGCAGCCTGGCCGACATCGGCTATTTCACGACCTTGAAGATCGGCGGCAAGGCGGTGGATTTCGGCTCGGTCACTGACTATTGGATGCAGGAGCGGCCCGACCATCTGGTGGAGTTCCACGTCACCCTGCCGCTGAAGACTCCGACGCCCGTGATCAAGTTCCTGACCTTGCGCGTCGCCGATCCCGAATATTTCATCGACTTTGAATTCGACGATAAGGATCCGGTGAAGTTGGTCTCCCCGCCTTCCGGTTGCGCGGCCACGGTCGCCAAGCCCAAGCCGATCGAAGACGCCGATAAGCAGAAGTTAACCGAATCCTTCTTCACCAATCTCTCGCCGGGGACCAATTTCGGTTTCAAAATGGCGAGCGCGGCCATCGTCGCGTGCCCATGACGAATCGGACCATCGAACGGATCGGCCTTGGATTCGCGGCTTGGTCCGCGTCGGCGGCCAGCGCGCTGGCGCAGCTTCCGCCGCGGCCGTTTGCGGTCGCCGGCGGCGAGACCGGGGGCGGGGCTGAGGGCGGCCTGACCGGCTGGCTCATGGCCCAGCAGTCCTGGCTCACCCATCTCATCGCCGCCAAGGTGCATGCGCTGCATGGGCAACCGAGCGCCGCCTGGGGCCTCATCGGCCTTGGCCTCGCCTACGGCGTCTTTCACGCGGCGGGGCCAGGACACGGCAAGGCGATCCTCGCCTCTTACATGCTCGCCAACGAAAAGTCGCTCAAACGCGGCGCGGTCATGGCGCTGATAGCGGCGCTGCTGCAGGCGCTGATCGCGATCGCGCTCGTCGGCGCGGCCGGCTTTGTGTTCAGAGCGACCGCCTCGGAAATGAATCACGCCGCCGATTGGATCGTGCTTGCGAGCTATTGCGCCGTCGCCGCCATGGGCCTGTGGCTGGTGTGGCGCAAGGGCGGAGCGCTCATTGCNNTGGCGAAGGCCGGCGTTCAGCCTGTCGGCGGCAGCCTATCGCGCCGGACCACCCGGCGGCGGGACGTCCGTCGAGGCATGCGGACACTCGCACGCGCCTGACCCAGCCCAGCTCAATGGAACATTTTCCTGGCGCGAGGCGGCCGGAACGGTGGTCGCCGCGGGCGCGCGGCCCTGCTCGGGGGCGATCCTCGTGCTGGTGTTTGCGATGGGGCAAGGGCTGTTCGCCGCCGGAGTCGCCGCCACCTTCGCCATGGCGGTCGGCACCGCGGTGACGACTGGCGCGCTCGCCTGGACGGCCGTGTTCGCCAAGTCCGCCGCCATGCGCCTCGCGGCGGGCGAGAATTCACGCCTCGCGCTGGTGGCGAGGGGGTTCGAATTCGTCGCCGCCCTGGCGGTCCTGACGTTCGGCGTCGCGCTGCTCATCGGCTCGCGCGGCGCCGTGTGAGGCGCAACAAAATCCAAGCCGGCCGCAACAAAATCCAAGCCCGCCACAACAAAATCAAAGCTGACCACAACAAAAACCAAATCAGCCGCAACAAAATCAAAGCCAGATGAAACGAAATCCAAGGAATTCGCAACAAAATCAAAATGCAATGTTGAGATATATCAATTGCTTAAGTTCGAATCCAGTTTCTCGGCGGGCTCGCGCTGCCTTCGACCGTCGATTCCTTGCTCCTCTTTCCGCGTCCGGCTCAGAGAGGCCATTCATAACAGCCATTTCTGCTTTTGGCAAGATATTTTCAGGATGTCGGTTTTTCCGAGCGCCGCCGGCCCTAGCCACGACGGACTGGCCCTTGATGGCGATGCTGGGCGCGCTGCTGGTCGCATCGAGCCCCGCTGTCGCCGAGGAGACCGTGTCCTTTCCCTCGCTCGACGGTCCAGTGACTGGCGCGAAGCCTACCATGTTGCGCGCGCTCTTGATGAAGCCCGATGGACCTGGTCCATTCCCGGCGATCGTGGCGCTGCATGGCTGCGGCGGCCTCTTCAGGGACGGCGCGCTCGTCGCGCGCGAGGCGGCGTGGGCGCAGCTTCTGACAACCCATGGCTACATCGTGCTGTTTCCCGACAGTTTCGGTCCTCGCGACGTGACCACAGATTGCGAAGGGCGGGTTAGGGCTTGGGCGGAACGGTCTTATGACGCCTATGGCGCCCTTCGGTACTTGCAGGCCCAGTCTTTTGTGATCGGGGATCGAGTTGGAGTGATGGGCTGGTCGCATGGCGGCGGAACTGTGATATTCGCCATCTCGCCCAACAGCAGCGCCCGTCCGGCCGATTTGCCGAAGGGCGATTTTCGCGCCGCCGTCGCCTTTTACCCCGCGTGGTGTTCGCGGCTTTCGACGGATTGGAGGCCGGACATCCCGTTCCTGCTCGAAATTGGCGCGCAGGATGATTCGATCCAGCCCGCGCCATGCATCGAAAGAGTCGAGGCCGCCCGGGCGTCTGGCGCGCCCATGCAGATGAAGGTCTATGACGGGGCCGTTCACGACTTTGATTGGCCGGGCGACAAGCCACATACGATCGCCTCACCATCTGGAAGAGTGGCGCACTATGGCGTTGATGAAGACGCCCGAGAGGACGCCCTCATTCGCGTCCTCGCCTTTTTTGACTCCCGGCTGAAACCGTAACCCAAGGCGGAAACGCCATTTTGCGCGGGTTCTCGGACGCGCCCCTCACGGGACCAGCACCCCTGGGTTCATGATCCCCGCCGGGTCGAGGGCGCTCTTCGCCGCCACGAACGCGTAGGCAATCGGCTGTTCGGCCGCGGCCGGCCTCACTCCTCGAGCTTCTTCCGCAGCGTCATGACGACGCGGCGGACGGTCCCGATGTCCCTGACCAAAAAGCCATCCGCAAGGTCGTTCACCCAGGGCGCCTGCAAGTCCATGGCGGCCTCGAACGCCCGCTTTCCCTTGTCGGTCAGGACCACGAGCTGCGCCCGCCGGTGATGCGGGTTCGCTTCCAACGCGACGAGCCCGTCCTTGTTGAGGTCGTTGACGATCCGCTGGACGTTCTGCCGGTTGGCCCCGAGGTCGCGCGCAAGCCACGAAACCGGCTGCGGCCGTTCGGCCGAGCCGATCGCGCCGAGGATCTGCCAGCGGGCGCTGGTCAACCCCAGGGGCGCGACCAGGCGGTCGCCGGCGGTCAAGATCAGGCTCGTCGCCCTGAACAGGTCGAGCATGAGGTCCGTCAGGGCCTCGCCGGCCGGCGTCCGTTTCACTTTGCGCATCTGTCACCATGGAGCGATGTTGACATGATAATGTCAACGAGCTATGGCGCTAGCATAACAGATTGACATTATGTTGCCAAAATGAAGGGAGCGCCTCATGCCGCCGCTATGCCCGCTGGACCCGTCTTTCCCTATTCAACGCCAGCTTGCGGTCGACGCCGCGCCGGTCGTGCTTGTGAGCGTGTTTTTGCTCGACGAGGCGGACGAGCCGACCTTTCTCGAGGCATGGCGGGACGACGCTGAATTCATGAAGCGGCAGCCGGGCTTCATCTCCACCCAGCTTCATCGCGCGATCGGCGAGAGCCCGACCTATCTCAACACCGCCGTCTGGGAGTCGACCGCCGCCTTCCGTGCCGCATTCACGCACCCCGAGTTCGTGGCGAAGCTCTCCGCCTATCCGTCTTCGGCCGTCGCGACGCCGCACCTCTTCCAGAAGGTCGCGATCCCGGGCGTCTGCGTCGCGTAGCCGAAGAGAGAGCTTCGGCGAGATCATCTGCGAAGAGCCTGCGGAGTGACTGCACGACGAACTGCATATCTCTTCCTCCCGTCAAGGTGCGCGAGAACTG
>PLUH01000007.1 GCA_003164825.1 Hyphomicrobiales bacterium | reverse complement strand
TCGGGCGATACGCTCGGTGCGCTCGCTTTCCTGGGGCGACAACTTTTTCTCGCGACGCTCAAGCGTTGTTTTCGGGACGATGCCCCGCTCCAAAGCCGAGGCCTTGGCCGTGTCGCCCCCGGCGATCAATTCCGCGACGTGGCGGAGAGCGTTCCGGGGCAGGCCGCCTTCAACCGCCTTCTCGATCAAGACGTAGGAAACCGAGGACGGCCTGGACGATCTCAGAAGAACAAGACCCAGGACGTCCGCAATGGCTTTGGCGTCATAGTTCGTCAGCATGCCAGGACCCTTCCACATGGGACCCAATAATGTCCCATATGGGCGAAATCAAGAACGTTCCACCGGGAGTCGCCCGGTTTTGACGGCTCGACTACAAGGCGTCCGACACCATCGTTCGCGACCGGCGGCAAGCAGACCTTCTACAACGCCTTCCTGCTCACGATTAACAAGGACAACAAGTCATCGTCTCCAAGCCCGGTTTAGCGCAGCGCGGCGAGCTTCCGAATCGCGCTCGCGAGTTCCGCCTGGCGGCGGACGCCGAGCTTACCGAACACCGCCTTTAGATAGGACCGGGCCGTCTCGTAACTAATTCCGGTCTCCTTTGCTGCCGCATCGAGCCGCTGCCCGTCTGCAATCCTGACGGCGAGTTCAGCTTCCTTTTCCGACAGTCGATAAAGGCGGCGGAGGACGTCGCGGAGGGGCCGGGCGTCTACGTCGGGGTCGGAGATGAGCAGGACGGCGGCGACATGCGCCGCCGCGGAGCCCAAAGGGCGGCGAGGGCATTGGCGAGACGACCACTCCGTAGGGCCCCCGCCCAGACCGACGCGTGATAACCATCAGACCGCCGCTCGACGACGTGCGTCCCTCATTTTCCGGACGCCACCGTCCGGAGATTGCGCCGTNNCTTGGTCCGGCAGGAACCCGTCCGATCGAGGGACAGGCCATCGGCCTCGGACAGCATTCTCGAGGCGACGGCGTTAACATAAACAATTCGCTTGTCGCGGCCGACAAAGACGACGCCACGCGACAACTCTTCGACAACAGTCAGCGCAGGCGCCGCGAGCTCAGACGAAAGGCGGAACCGTTCGTGCACTTGGATCGCCCGTTGGAGATCAGGGGTCAGCCGCTCCAGCAGTTCGATCTCGTCGGCCGACGCGGCCCCCGCGTGTCTCGACCGCACGACGCTGAGGAAGCCAAATCAATCGACGGCCGTTGAACAGGCTGATCCCGAAACCCTTGAAAAGGTCGTTGGGGANNGCTCCGGATACAGCGCCTCAGTACGATGAATCGCCCCCGAAGGCATCCGCATCTTCTTCGGCACCCAGGGATTGACCGCATAGTAGTGCTCTTGCAGCGACCGAAGCGTCGATTCCTGATAGCGGTGCGATGCGAAAATGTTGCAGCGGTCATCGTTCTGGTCGGTGTGCCAGAGTATAGTCGAAGCATTCCGGAAATGGCCGCTGACCGACTTAAGAAAATCGCCCCATCGCTCCGCATCGAGCGCGGCCGCGTAGACATGATCAATCATGCTAACCAGGGCCGCAGCAGAGGCCTCATCCATCCCAACCCCCTAACTGGGACGGCCGCGCTTCCGGGCGCGAGCCGATAATCTCGTTGGGTTGCCGCGTAGTCAATATCCGCGGCTGCGTGAAACGGGGTCGTGTTCTGCAAGCCGCAGTCTTTTGTTTTGCGGTACCCCCAATCGAGGGTAGCGGCGGCTATAGCCATAGTCAATCTTGAGAGAGGGGCTTGTCGGAGGGAGCCCATTGGCGACCCTCGCGACTGGGATCGGCCAGTGAACCGGAGCGCAGAATGAACAAGATTGTCGTTTTGCACGCGGCGGGCTTCGGCGCCGCCGCGGTCTTTATTACGTCCGCGCTCGGCGCGACAACTTCCCTTTCCGATTCGGTCACCTCCGGATCGATTGACGTCTCCGCGAGTTCCGTTGGTTGCACATTTTCCCCCGGTCTGAATTGCGCGACGCTGTCAGACGAAAAGACGACGCCTTTAACAGGGGCCGGCGCGGCAAGCGGTAACGCTAGTCAGCCGCTTGTTGTGAACAACTACGGCCAGTCAGCTTCGCCGGCGTCGTCTTCCAGCGCCTCCGTGACGGTATCCACGAAACCGGCGGGGGNNTAGGCTAACGTATACGTTGGAAGCCCTCGGCCCGAGCGGTTTTGTTCCGCTGACCGTCGATACTTCTGGATGGGTTCAGGTTAATTCTGCGGCAGCGGGGGCATTTACTAACAACCTTGTGTCCGCATCGTTTGTAGTTGGGCCAAATCTAATCTCGGACGAAGCCTATCTTAATGCTTATGGCGGAAATTATTCGGGGCCGACCAGCAAGAGCTTCAACGATCAAAACACATACGACGAGGCGATCCTCGCGAATCAATCTTACAGCGTGACGCTCAGCCTTTTTTTGCAAAGCGAGGTCGCTGGCAATCTCGGGGGCGGGTTAGAGTCCCTATCGGCTTACGTCGATCCTATCTTCTCCGTTCCCGATGGGTACACGCTCGTTCTCAGTCCAGATGTCGGGAACGGCGCTACGGCTGCACCGGAAGCCTCTACTTGGGCAATGCTGCTCCTCGGCTTCTGCGGCCTCGGCTGGGCGGCTCATGTGCGACGATTGGCGCGAGCTCGCGACGGGTGCTCCGCAAGAGGAACAATCTCTCGGTTTTGAACAGCCATTTTCATTTTGAGCATTTTGCAATCCTTCTCCAGGGCGGCTTCGGCCTCCCTGCTTGTGGGCGGAAAATTGAGAACAGGGGGGCGGCCCCCGTCCCATTCTCGTACCAGCCCCGCAAGAGGGTTGCCGCGCGGCGGCTCTCTCATTATAGCTGCGCCGCTTCGACCCGCCCGGCGGCGTCGCG
>PLUH01000355.1 GCA_003164825.1 Hyphomicrobiales bacterium | reverse complement strand
AATCGCAATGCAGAAAACCTTGCAGCGAATAAAGCAGCGGATAATCGGGCTGCCGCTCCGCCTGCATCGCCTCGGCCTCGGCGAAGAGCCTCCCGGTTTCGGCCCACTGGCCGACCTGATGAAGGGCCTCTGCGTGGGCCACACGTTTGGTCAAACGCTGAAATTCGTCGCCGCTGCGGTCGGCGTGGGCGACGGCGGCTCCGGCGTCGCGGATCGCGGATTCGACGTCGCCCAGAGTCAGCTCTATCTGGCTCAGATTGCTGGCAGAGGCTGCAGCGTTTTTCCAGTTCTCTTCGCGAATTCTGGCGGCGAGACCCGCGCGCATCGGTTCAAGCGCCTCACTCAGCCGCCCCAGCGCTCGCAAGCACAAGGCCGCATTGTTGAGCAGCCATGCCTGTGTCGGCAGTGAAAGATTGGGGGAGACGCGGCTCCAGGGAAGGTCGAAAAAACAAGCTACGGCGCCGAGATCGGCGCCGTAGGCGCCGATCTTCTTCACCGCGTAGGCTTCGTTGCCCTTCGCGATGCGCCTATAAAGAACGTCGTCGCGCGCCTTCTGCTGCATTCCCGCGAAGCATCCATGCGCGACGGCCTGGTAGAGCGGCTGCAAATCGTCGAGGGTCGGCGCGGGCTTGTCGGGCGTTGCGGTGGTAAGATGATCGTAGAGCCGCTTGTGGCCTGCCTTCCAGGCCTCGGGCCGCTTCTCGAGCAGGGCGTTCGCGAAATATTCGCGCAGCAGCGGGTGCGCGTCGAGCGAAAGGAAGGCGCCGCCTGCGCCGCGGTTGGCGGTCACAAGCTTGGCGCCGGCGAGCCGGGCCAGCACGATGTTGCGCTGCGCCTCGCCGAGTTCGATCAGCGACTCGGTCAGGCCCTCGATCGCCGGCGCGCGCCAGAGCGCCGCGAGGCAGCCGGCGTCGGCCGGGCGGTCGAACAGGCCGAGGAGCCGCAGCATCGCGAGCGCCTGCTTGCCCTTCTCCCCGTCGCTTTCGAACCATTCCGCGTAGGCGTCCATGGCGCGGAAAGCGTGGCCGCCCTGCTCCTCGGCGTCGGCGTCCGCGAGCCTGATCCGGCCGCGCTGACGGATGTCGCCGCCATAGGCGGCGCGCAAATAGCCCCCGATGATCGTGAGCGTCAGCGCATGGCCCCTGACGTCCGCAGCAAGCCGCTCGCGCTCGTGCCGTNNAAAGCCGAGCGCCGGCCTCGTTGGACAAAGGCGCGAGGTCAGGCTGCGGCGCGACCGCCGCAAAGGCTTCGATATCTTTGATCCGGTAGCGCGTGGTGAGGAGGCAGAGGCCTTTGCCGCTCTGCGCGAGGCCCTTCAGCAGCGCGCTTAGGCCTTGATCCTTCAACTGACCAGCCAGAGGCGAGGTTGGATNNGCCTGGCGCCGACGCAGGCGGCGAGGCGGCGGCCCTTGTCGTGCGCGCTTTCGCCCTCGACCGCCGGCGCGCCGAAGAACTTGAGCGCCTCCGCAAGAAAGAGGTCGGAGGAGCTCGCCTGCTGCTCGCTCGCCCCCTGGCTGTAGAACGACCAGCCGAACGCCGCCTCGGCGTCGGGCCAGCCCTTCCCCGCCATCGCGACCGCCCATTTCGCGACAAGCGCCGTCTTGCCCTCGCCGCCGAGCGCGACGAACGCCATGACCCGCGCACGCGGCGTCTCGCCGGCGACGGCCTTTGCCCAGGTGTCCTCGATGAGCTTCGTCTCCGCCTCGCGGCCGATCAGCTCGGCCGGGGCGTAGCGGTCAATGCGGGAGATGTCGACGGGCGGCGGCGCGGTTTCGTCTGGGAGCGGGCCGTCGCCGCGAATCTGGCCGCCATTGATTTTGAAGCGCTCGACGATCCTATCGGCGATGTCTTCCGGACTGCGCCCTTTGAAATCGATTGTACCATCGCCAGGCAATATTCCCAGCTCAGAAAAGTCTCCTTCGTAGCCATATCGAAATAACATGATTTTACCTTCGTCGATCGAAGCAATAAGACTACCGATATGCCTCCACTCGAGTTTGCACCATTGCTTTTGTTGGTACTCTGGACACAGAAAGACGACGATCAACTCAGATTGGGTGCGATATAATTTGGGCAGGTAAACGTTCAAATTTATACGCGCGAATTCGGCCTCATAATATTTGTCGTAGAGAACCTGCTCTTTGCCGAGGACGGCGGATAGGCGCGCCGCGACACCTTCAACAAAAGCTCGATGCTCGCCCGGAAATGAGAGGGCGACGTCGAAACGCTTCAATGCCGCAGAGGTGTCGGGCATGCCGCAAACTCAGTTGTTGAAAAACCGCCTAAAGAAATTCCAGAGATGATAGCGCAAGATCAGCGAAAATAAAGCGTCGTTCGTCGCAGCGCTGAACCTTCACCTCTCCCGAAAGCAGGAGAGGGTGATTCCGATCCTCCTCCGCAAGCGGAGAGGGAGATTGCCCCGCGTTCGCGCCCCGCGCTAAGTCTCGCCCATGCCCTCCGCCAACCGCCTCGTCATTGCGCTCGCGCAGATCCCCGCGATCGTGGGCGACATCGCGGGGAACCGCGACCGGTTGCGCAACGCGCGCGCGGAGGCTGCGGCGTTCGGGGCCGACATCGTGATGGCGCCGGAACTCTACCTCTCCGGCTATCCGCCCGAGGACCTGGTGCTNNGGCCTGCCCTGGGTCGAGGACGGCAAGCTTTACAACGCCATGGCGCTGCTCGATCGCGGGCGGATCGAGGCGGTCAGGTTCAAGGTCGATCTGCCCAACTACGGCGTCTTCGACGAGAAGCGGGTGTTTGCGCCCGGGCCGGCGCCGGGGCCGATCGTGTTTCGCGGCGTCAGGGTCGGGGTCCCGATCTGCGAGGACATCTGGGGGCCTGACCCGGTCGAATGCATCCTCGAAACCGGCGGCGAGATCCTGCTCGTTCCCAACGCCTCGCCTTATGAGCGCGACAAGCTCGCCATCCGCCAGAACGTCGCGGTCTCGCGGGTGGTCGAGAGCGGCCTCCCGCTCATCTATCTCAACATGGTCGGCGGCCAGGACGAGCTCGTCTTCGACGGCGGCTCGTTCGCGCTCAACGCCGACCGCAGCCTCGGCGCGCAACTGCCCGCCCTCAGACCCGTGGTGGCGAAAACGGTGTGGGAGCGGAGCGGCAAGAGCTGGNNTGCGTCATGGGCTTGCGCGACTACGTCGACAACAACCGCTTTCCCGGCGTCGTGCTCGGCCTCTCGGGCGGGGTCGATTCGGCTTTGTGCGCGGCGATGGCGGTCGATGCGCTTGGCGCGGAGCGGGTGCAGGCGGTGATGCTGCCCTATCGCTTCACCTCGAACGAATCGCTCGCCGACGCCGCGGGCTGCGCGAAGGCGCTTGGAATCCGCTACGACATCGTGCCGATCGCCGAGCCGGTCGAGGGGGTCGAGCATGCGCTTACGCGGATGTTCGCCGGCAAGCCGCGCGACATCACCGAGGAGAACATCCAGAGCCGGGCGCGCGGCCTGATCCTGATGGCGATCTCCAACAAGACCGGGGCGATGGTGGTGACGACCGGCAACAAGTCGGAAATGTCGGTCGGCTACGCGACGCTCTACGGCGACATGAACGGCGGCTTCAATCCGATCAAGGACCTCTACAAGATGGAGGTCTTTCGCCTGTCGGCGCTGCGCAACCGCTGGAAGCCGGCAGGGGCGCTGGGACCGGACGGCGAGGTGATCCCCGAGAACATCATCGTCAAGCCGCCGAGCGCGGAATTGCGCGAGAACCAGAAGGACGAGGACTCGCTGCCGCCCTATCCGGTGCTGGACGGCATTCTGCGCGGGCTGGTGGAAAAGGAGATGCGGATCGCCGACATCATCGCCGAAGGCTACGATCCGGCGACGGTGCGTAAGGTTGAGCGCCTGCTCTATCTCGCCGAATACAAGCGCCGCCAGTCGGCGCCCGGGGTGAAGGTCGGGCCGAAGAACTTCGGCCGCGACCGGCGCTATCCGATCGTCAACCGCTTCCGCGACCTTGGCCTTCCGGCGCAGAAGCCCGACCCGTCGCTCGCGCCGGCGAAGTCGATCGGGACGGGCGAGCGGTTCGAGGAGTAGGCGTTGGGGTCGGTCAGAGGATTTTTCGATCGCGCCAGGAACGTGGTCGTGAGGACTGGAAGATGCCGGTCCCCGCAAGAGGCACAGCGATTGACCCATCTTTGCAGTTGATTAGTGCTCTATGCAGGGATTCTGACGCTCATTTTAAAATAAACTGTCGTCCCCGACTCGTTTTATTCGAGTTCTATTCCTAAATAAGTGTTGTCGCTCAAACAATGCCCGTTCAGGTGATTGTTCACCCGAAGGGGCCAGACTGGACGCCCCATGAGGTTCGATTACAACGCCGGGGCGGAGCTGTTCCCGCCGCGGATTCGCAAATCCCCGTATCAACGATTTGGGTACAAACGCTTCGCGCGATCGGCGGACGCCATTCGCTTCGCAATCGAAGAGCTTCCGCCCGAACTTCTCCTCGGCGCGATCCTTGAAGTCGAGGGTGAGAGATATGCTGGCGATGACATTCGTCGCCTGTACGATAGCGCCGATTTTGCGCTGGTCCGCGGCGCCGCCGCCTAGTTTGAATGCTCTCGCCCGCCTGTCCTAACGGCCACGCTGGGCAAAGTTGGGCGCGCTGGCTTGCTCATCGAAGACTTCGTATGTCCAGACCCGAAACGATTTGAGGACGTGGGGCCCAAACGAGTTGATCAAGGGGATATCCGCAGCGTCCCGACCTCGCGCGACGACGATCCTGCCTATCCGCGGCATATTGTTGCGAGGATCGAACGTCCACCACGACCCGGCGAGATACACCTCGATCCAGGCGCTGAAATCCATCGGGTCGACGACGGGGACGCCAATGTCGCCGAGATGGCCGTTGATGTAACGAGCGGGAATGTTGAGGCAGCGGCAAAGCGTGACCGCGAGATGGGCGAAATCCCGGCACACTCCGATCCGCTCGTTGAAGGCCTCAAACGCCGTTCGGGTCGCTCGCGCCTGCATGTAGTCGAACTTGATGTGCCGATGGACAAAATCGCATACTGCCTGCACGCGCCCCCAGCCGGGCGGGACCTTGCCGAATAGATCCCAGGCCGTCTGGCTCAGCTTGTCGGTCTCGCAATAGCGACTTCCCATCAGATAGAGCAGGCAGGAGTCGGGCAACTCGGCGACGGGAACTTCGACCGCGCCGAAGTCCGCTGGATCAATCTTGCCATCGTCTTCGATCGTGGCGTCGCCCCAGATTGTCAGGTCGCCCGCAGGCGCCACCAGCCTGCGGCAGCGATTGCCGAACGAGTCGACATAGGTGGTCATCGGGATAATCGGCGTCGTGAACACCTTCTCGGGGACGCGTATGTCTGACTTCCGGTCTTCGCTCACCGACAGCAGGCAAACCATCGCGGTCGGCTGTGCGCAACTGACCGTGATTTCATAACCGTAACGGATCAGCATTGATCGCCTGACGCCTCACGATGCGACGAGAGAACGACGACCTCACGATCGGCGCGAGCGCCACGCCGACCGTCGATCATCATTTCGTTCAGTAGTCCATTCCGCCCATGCCGCCGCCGCCGGGCATTGCGGGAGCGCCGTTCTTCTTCGGCGTCTCGGCGACCATCGCTTCGGTCGTGATCATGAGTCCGGCGATCGAAGCCGCGTCCTGCAGGGCGACCCGCACGACCTTCGCCGGATCGACGATGCCGGCGTTCAGCATGTCGACATATTGCTCGGTCTGGGCGTCGAAACCGTAGGTCGGCGACTTGTTCTCGAGCACCTTGCCGACGACGATCGAACCTTCGACGCCCGAATTCTCGGCGATCTGCCGGATCGGCGCTTCGAGCGCCCTCAGCACGATGTTGATGCCTGCCTGCACCTCTTCATTTTCATTGCTGAGCTTGCCGATCGCCGCCTTGGCGCGCAACAGCGCAACGCCGCCGCCAGAGACGATGCCCTCTTCGACCGCGGCCTTCGTCGCATGCATGGCGTCGTCGACGCGATCCTTCTTCTCCTTGACCTCAACCTCGGTCGAGCCGCCGACGCGGATGATGGCGACGCCGCCGGCGAGCTTGGCGAGGCGCTCCTGCAGCTTCTCCTTGT
>PLUH01000291.1 GCA_003164825.1 Hyphomicrobiales bacterium | reverse complement strand
CCGCGAACGAGGCGCTTGCGCGCCGACCCCTCACCCCGACCCTCTCCCGCAAGGGAGAGGGAGTTTTCCCTTCTCCCCTTGCGGGAGAAGGTGGCGCGAAGCGCCGGATGAGGGGTCGCGCCGTGGGCGTATTGTTTTTACTCAATTATGCCTATCAAAGGGGCAACTATACTTGCGTTTTACAGTCCGCGGCCACCTTCTCCCGTGAACGGGGGTCCGCCCGCGCCCCCATGGCTCGAAAAACATAGTCAATGACGGCGGGAAAAGACCC
Source organism: Hyphomicrobiales bacterium (assembly GCA_003164825.1). Classification (GTDB taxonomy): domain Bacteria; phylum Pseudomonadota; class Alphaproteobacteria; order Rhizobiales; family Beijerinckiaceae; genus Roseiarcus. Next base: position 11,691 of record PLUH01000291.1, on the reverse strand, counting down.
CTCGGGCGAGCAACTGGCGGAAAATCGCCGCGCGGCTCTGCGCCTCGTCCCTGTTTCACGTGAAACAGGGGACCGCCTGGCGGCTTACGTCGACCTCCTCGCGCGCTGGCGGAAGACGACCAATCTGATCGCCGGTTCCACGTTCCCCTCCGTCTGGACCCGCCACATCGCCGATTCGGCCCAGCTCCTCGCCCTTGCGCCGACGGCCAGGCGCTGGATCGACATGGGTTCCGGGGCCGGCTTTCCTGGCCTGGTCATCGCGATCCAGCTCGCGGACGTTCCCGGCGCCGTCGTCCACTGCATCGAAAGCGACCAGCGCAAGTGCGCCTTCCTGCGCGAGGCGGTCCGCGCTACCGGAGCCGCGGCGACGATCCACTCGGCGCGGGTGGAAGCGATCGACGTCGCAAGCCTCGGAGCTGTGGACGCCGTCACCGCGCGCGCTTTCGCCCCCTTGCCGCTGACGCTCAAACTGGCCAGAACGTGGATCGAGCGCGGCGCAGTCGGCGTGTTTCCGCGCGGCGAATCAGCTAAAGACCAAGTCGCGGCGCTCCCGGAGGCGACTGCTTATGCAATCGAAGTGCTTCCGAGCCTGGTCGACGAACGGTCAGCGATCCTCAGGGTTCGCCAAAGCTGAGAACCAAAGCCGATGAACGCGACCCCTCCCCTCGTTCGCGCGCCTGACGCCGCGGCGCGCCCGCGCGTTCTGGCGATGGCAAACCAGAAGGGCGGGGTCGGCAAGACGACCACCGCCATCAACCTCGGCACTGCGCTCGCCGCCATCGGCGAGCGGGTGCTCATCATCGATCTCGATCCCCAGGGCAACGCCTCGACCGGGCTCGGCATCGACCGCAAATCCCGCGTCACCTCGAGCTACGACATGCTGGTCGGCGAACGAGCTTTGCGCGACGTCATCATGCCCACGGCGGTGCCGCGCCTGCTCATCGCGCCCTCGACCATGGATCTTCTCGGCGTCGAGCTGGAAATCGCCGGCCACGAGGATCGTTCCTACAAGCTGCGCAACGCGCTTCGAGCCTATTGCGACTCGAGCGCCGTCCATCCCGATTCCGTCACCTATGTCGTGGTGGATTGCCCGCCTTCCCTCAATCTTCTCACCGTCAATGCGCTCGCCGCCGCCGACGCGGTCGTCGTGCCGCTGCAATGCGAATTCTTCGCCCTCGAAGGGCTGTCGCAACTGCTGACAACGGTCGAGCAGGTTCGCCGCACGCTCAACCCGGCTCTGGCGATTCAGGGCATCGTTTTGACCATGTACGATCCCCGCAACAGCCTCGCCGGGCAGGTGGTGGCCGACGTTCGCGCCCATATGGGCGACAAGGTCTACGAGACGGTCATTCCCCGCAACGTCCGCCTCTCCGAGGCGCCGTCGCACGGCAAGCCGGCCCTGCTCTACGACCTCAAATGCGCCGGCAGCCAAGCCTATCTCAAGCTCGCGTCCGAGGTCATTCAGCGCGAGGGGCGTTGGCGCGCCGCTTAGGAGCCCGGCGCATGTCGCGTTCAGGTGGAATCGTCATTGCGAGGAGCGAAGCGACGAAGCAATCCAGCGGACGTAGCGCGCCCCATGTTCCCCTGGATTGCTTCGGCTCACGCTCGCAATGAGGGCGACGTCGCCATCAAAACGCAACGCGCTCTAAAGGCCGAACTTACGAGGAGCAGGAGCCGATGGCCGAAGACATGAGCCGAACCGAACAAAGGCCTCGCCTGGGGCGCGGCCTCGCCGCCTTGCTGGGGACCGCGAACGAAGAAGCCGTGGAGTTTGGCGGCGGCGCGCGAAGAATGCCGATCGAGTTCCTGCGGCCGAATCCGCGCAACCCGCGCAAGCGGTTCGACGATACGGAGCTCGATGAGCTCGCCGCTTCGATCAAGGAGCGCGGCGTCATCCAGCCGGTCGTCGTCCGCCCGATTCCCCGCGTCGCCGACGCCTACGAGATCATCGCCGGCGAGCGCCGCTGGCGGGCTGCGCAAAGGGCCGGGCGCCCCGATATCCCGGTCATCGTCGTCGAGGCCGGCGACCGGGAGGCGCTCGAAATCGCCATTGTCGAAAATGTCCAGCGCGCCGACCTCAACGCGCTCGAGGAAGCCGCGGGCTACGCCCAGCTCGGCGCCGATTACGGCTATTCGCACGGCGACATCGCCCGCGTCGTCGGCAAGAGCCGCAGTCACGTCGCCAACACCACGCGGCTGACCAATCTGCCCGAACATACGCGCGCTCTGCTGGCGGGAGGGCAGATCTCGGCCGGGCACGCCCGCGCCCTGCTCGCAGTCGCCCATCCGGACGCGCTCGCCGACCGCATCGTCGCCCAGGGGCTGACGGTCAGGGACATCGAGCGCTTCGGCGAGAATCCGGGCAAGACAGGCCGGCCGCGCAAGGCCGCCGCGCCCATCGACGCCGACACGGCTGCCCTTCAGGACAAGCTCGGTCTCGCGCTCGGAACCAAAGTGACGATCCGGCATGACGGCGAAAGCGGCGAAATCCGCATCGCCTTCCGCGATTTCGACCAGCTCGACGACTTCTGCCGGAGGCTGTGCCAGCCGGCTGGACGGTAGTCTAAAAGGGCCGGTGAACCCTGCCGTCATGGCCGGGCTTGTCCCGGCCATCCACGCAGCCACAGGGATGGGATGGACCTCCGCCTATCCAAGACAAACCGTTGTAATATTACATCTTTTCATCAGCGTCCCCAGCTCGCGGGCATCTTGTGCGCGGAATTGCGTGGATGGCCGGGACAAGCCCGGCCATGAGACTCGGCCGCGGCTCACCGCCCGCCGCGTCCCCGCGACGCCAGCGTCCATAGCGCCCGGGTCGCCAGAACCTCGGCCAGCCGAGAGTCGGCGCGAACGCGCGCGCTCGCTAGACGAACCGCTGGCAGGCGTTGGGCGATGGACTCCGACGTCCAGCGCTCGGCCTGCCTCGCCAGCGCGCGGCGGGCCGGCATCGGCAATTTCACGAACAGCGCCTGGCAGGCGGCGTCGAATGGCCGGCCTTGATCCATTTCGAGCCGAAGCCGGTGCAAGAGTAGCAATCGCGCCACGAGCCGCATCATCAGATGGTCCGCTTCGCCCCCGTCATGGAAGAATCGGGTAAGCGCCGTCTCGACCGCCGGCAAGTCGCCGAGCAGCGCTTGATCGACGACCTCGTCGAGATTGGATGGCGCGGCGTCGGATACGATCGCCTCGACGTCCTCGGCGGTGATGGCGGGTTTTCCCCGCGCATAAAGCATCAGCTTGGCGATTTCCCCGCGCGTCGTCTGACGATCGGCGCCGGTGAGCGCGACGAGCGCCGCGCGCGCGTCCGGCGCGATCGCAAGCCCGGCCGCGCGGGCCTCCGCATCGATGAGGGCTTCGAGAGCATTTGCGTCGTCGGAATAACATTCGATCGACGCGCGGATGGCTGAGGTTTCGAAGGCGGCCCTTAAACCCGTTCCCTTCCTGAGTTGTCCAGCCTTGACGACAATCGCGCAATCGCTCGGCGGCCGGGCGAACAAGGGCTCGAGCGCCGGCAGGAGGTCGCGCGCTTGCGCGTCGATCCAGATCGCCCGAGCGCCGCCGAACATCAAGACCGCATAGGCCTCGTCGGCGAGCGCGCCGGGATCGCGCGCGACCGCGTCGCCCTCGAAGCGCGTAAGCCGCAGCGGGTCCGCGTCGCCCTCGATCAGATTGCGAATGATGGCCTTCACCCGCTCGTGCGCAAGTCCCTCGTCGGGCCCGTGCACCAGGTAGAAGCGGATCTCCTTCGGCAATCGCTCGATGAACCGGTCGGCGGCGGCGCTGCTGACGACGCTCATGTCCCCATTCCTGCGGCCTCATGATTGCGCCTGGCCTTTCGCGGCATAGCGAAATCGTCTAGAGCGGGTCGCCTTTAGCTGCGAGCGTCGCCGTCATTGCGAGCGAAGCGNNCGTGGGGCGCCCGACGACTCATGGATTGCTTCGCTTCGCTCCTCGCAATGACGATTCGGTTTGAACGCGACGTGCTCTAGCACACGACCCGCCATTTTTGACAGTCATCGCGAGCGAACATGACGATCTTCAAGCTCCTTCTGCTTCCCGGCGACGGCATCGGCCCGGAGGTCATGGCCGAAGTCGAGAAGATCATCGACTGTTTCGCCAGCGAGGGCGTGGCCAAATTCGAAACCGAAAAGGGGCTGGTCGGCGGTTGCGCTTATGACGCGCACGGGAAAGCGATCAGCGAGGCGGACATGGCGCTCGCCGGAGCGGCCGACGCCGTCCTGTTCGCCGCCGTCGGCGGTCCGAAGTGGGATGGGGTTCCTTATGACGTTCGGCCGGAGGCGGGACTGCTGCGATTGCGCAAGGACCTCGCCCTCTACGCCAATTTGCGGCCGGCGATCTGCTACCCGGCGCTCGCTTCCGCTTCGTCGCTCAAACCCGAGGTCGTCGAGGGGCTCGACATCATGATCGTGCGCGAGCTGACCGGCGGCGTCTATTTCGGCGAGCCGAAGCAGATCATCGATCTCGGCAACGGGCAGAAGCGCGCCATCGACACCCAAGTCTACGACACGTTCGAAATCGAGCGGATCGGCCGCACCGCCTTCGAGCTCGCGCGCAACCGGGGAAACAAGGTGACGTCGAGCGAGAAGCGCAATGTCATGAAATCCGGCGTGCTATGGCACGAGGTGATGACCGCCCTCCACAAACGCGAATATTCTGACGTCAAGCTCGAGCATCAGCTCGCCGACGCGCTTGGGATGCAGCTTGTCCGCTGGCCGAAGCAATTCGACGTCATCGTCACCGATAATTTGTTCGGCGACATGCTGTCGGACGTCGCTGCGATGTTGACCGGCTCGCTCGGCATGTTGCCCTCCGCCTCGCTCGGCGACGTCGATCCGAAGAGCGGGCGGCGCAAGGCGCTCTACGAGCCGGTCCACGGCTCGGCGCCCGACATTGCCGGCAAGGGGCTCGCCAATCCAATCGCGATGATCGGATCGTTTGGGATGGCGCTGCGCTATTCGTTCGGGCTCAATGCGGCCGCCGACAGGCTCGACGCGGCGATCGCCCGGGTGCTTGCGGACGGCCTGCGAACCGCCGACATCCGCGGCGACGGGGACCGCCTGGTGTCGACAGGCGAGATGGGCGATGCGATCGCCGCCGAGCTTGCGCGCAACGCAGGCTAGCGGGCGGACACCTCGCGCCGATCTCACAACGGCGCTTGCATCTTCCGAGCTTCCTCTATATCAAACGATCCGTTCGGCAAAGAGAACGTATTCGCCGACATTGACGTGGAAAGGCCGGTCGTGGGGGAGGCAGGGGCGTTTGTGAACGGCGCAATCGCGCAATCCGTCTCGCCCGACAGTCCGACCCTACGGTTGGGTCCCGGTTCGCCGCTGCGGATGGATTCCGGCGCGGTGCTGGCGCCGCTCACGATCGCCTATCAAACCTACGGCGCGCTCAACGCGGCGAAATCCAATGCCCTTCTCGTCTGCCACGCCCTGACCGGCGACCAGCATGTCGGCAACCTGCATCCGGTCACCGGCCGGCCGGGGTGGTGGGAGACAATGGTTGGTCCCGGCCGCCCGTTCGACACCGATCGATTTTTCGTCATTTGTCCGAACGTCCTTGGCGGCTGCATGGGCTCGACCGGCCCCGCCTCCATCAACCCGGAAACTGGCGAGCCTTACGGGCTCGACTTTCCGATCGTCACGATCGCCGACATGGTGCGGGCGCAGGCGCTGCTGATCGATCATCTTGGCATCGACATGTTGTTTTGCGTCGCCGGCGGCTCCATGGGCGGTATGCAGGTCCTTCAATGGGCCGCAACCTATCCCGATCGCCTGTTCGCCGCTCTTCCGATCGCCACAGCAACACGGCACTCCTCGCAGAACATCGCCTTCCATGAGGTTGGCCGACAGGCGGTGATGGCCGATCCGGACTGGCGCGGCGGGCGCTATCTCGTCGAAGGCACTCGCCCAGCGAAGGGCCTTGCGGTCGCTCGCATGGCGGCCCACATCACCTATCTGTCCGAGACCGCGCTGCATCGCCGCTTCGGCCGCAATCTGCAGGACCGTTCGGCGCGCACGTTTTCCTTCGACGCCGATTTCCAGGTCGAATCCTACCTGCGTCATCAGGGCACGATCTTCGTCGAACGCTTTGATCCCAACTCCTATCTGTACATGACGCGGGCGATGGACTATTTCGACCTCGCAGCAGACTACGGCGGATCGCTCGCGAACGCGTTCAAAGACTCCCGGACCCGTTTCTGCGTCGTCTCCTTCACTTCCGACTGGCTGTTTCCCACCAGGGACTCGCGGGCGATCGTCCGCGCCCTCAACGCCGGCGGCGCCTCGGTCTCGTTCGTCGAGATCGAGACCGATCGCGGGCATGACGCATTCCTGCTCGACGTCCCGGACTTCGTCGACACCACGAGGGGATTCATCGACGCGGCCGCCCGAGCGAGGGGCATTGCGTGAGCCTGGCTCGCACTCTTGCCCCGCCCCGCGTCGACCTTTTGCGCGTGGCCGAACTCGTCGCGCCCGGCTCGCGGGTGCTCGATGTCGGCTGCGGCGACGGAGAGTTGCTGCGGCTCCTGGTTGAACAGCGAAATGTCGACGGACGCGGAATCGAGCTTTCACAGCAGGGCGTTAACGATTGCGTGGCGAAAGGGCTCTCCGTCATTCAGGGCGACGCCGACGCCGACCTTGTCGATTATCCGAACGACGCCTTCGACTATGTGATCCTGTCGCAGACTTTGCAGGCCACCCGCCAGCCCCGGGTCGTGCTCGAGCATATGCTGCGGATCGGCGGCCGGGCGATCGTTTCGGTGCCGAATTTCGGCCATTGGAGAGTCCGGACGCAGATCGCCCTTCTCGGCCGAATGCCGGTGACCGAGAGCCTTTCCCATTCATGGTACGACACGCCGAACATCCATTTCTGCACCATCGCCGATTTCATCGCGCTCGCGGGCGAGGTCGGCGCGACGATCGACAAGAGCGCGGCGCTCGATCCTCAAGGCCGGCCACTCAATCCCATTTGGCCGAAATGGGCGTGGAATCTGCTCGGCGAACAGGCGATTTTCCTCCTCCACCGCAGACGGTGAACGCCGCCCGCCGATTGACAGCGCCGCCGCCGCGCCGTCAACCTGTCGCAGTTTGGAAGGAGCCGCTTCCGATGCCCATCCCCTCCGCCGTCCAGGACCTCGTTCAAGACGCGCAGACCTGGCGCCGTCACATCCATCAAAACCCCGAGCTCCTTTACGACGTCGAGCTCACCGCCAAATATGTCGCGGACCGGCTAAGCGCCTTCGGCTGCGACGAGGTCAAGACCTCCATCGGCCGCACTGGCGTGGTCGGCGTCATTCGCGGCGCCAAGGGCGGAAGCGCGCGCGCGATCGGACTCCGCGCCGACATGGACGCGCTGCCGATTGAGGAGGCGACCAACCTCCCCTATCGCTCCAGGATCCCGGGCAAAATGCACGCCTGCGGTCACGATGGGCATACCGCGATGCTGCTCGGCGCGGCGCGGCGCCTGGCCGAGACCCGCAATTTCGCCGGCAATGCCGTCGTCATCTTCCAGCCGGCCGAAGAGGGCGGCGCGGGCGCGATGGCGATGATCGACGATGGACTGATGGACCGGTTCGGCATCGAGGAGGTCTACGGCATGCACAACTGGCCGGCGCTGCCGGTCGGCTCCTTCATGTTGCGCCAAGGGCCGCTGATGGCCGCCGCCGACGAGATCACGGTCACTATCGAAGGCCAGGGCGGCCACGCTGCGATGCCGCACCAATGCGTCGATCCGGTGGTCCTGGGCGCGCAGATCCTGCTCGCTTTGCAGACGATCGCTTCGCGCAACGTCGATCCGCTCGACGCTTGCGTCGTTTCGGTCACCCGCTTTGAGGCGGGCGCGGCCAGCAACATCATTCCCCAGTCGGCCTGGCTCAATGGCACCGTGCGCACGCTCCAGGCCGCGACGCGCGACCTCGCCGAAAAGCGCATCCGCGAGATCGCCGCCGGTCTCGCCGCGGCGGCCGGCGGGACGGCGCGGGTCGAATACCGCCGCGGCTACCCGGCGACGGTCAATCATGCGGCGCAGACCGAGTTCGCCGCCAAGGTCGCGCGAAAGGTTGTAGGCGAATCCCGTGTCGATTCGAATGTCGCCCCGGTCATGGGCGCGGAAGACTTCTCGTTCATGCTCGAGGCGCGCCCCGGCGCGTTCATCTTCCTCGGCAACGGCGACAGCGCGAAGCTCCATCACCCCGCCTATGATTTCAACGACGCAGCCCTCCCCTACGGCATGAGCTACTGGGTCGAGCTGGTCGAGACCGCGCTCGCGCCGTAGCGGCGGTCGGAACACCGAGCGTCACCTCTTGATCGCGAGCGGGAATCCAAACTCGCCGCAATGATTTCCAAGGCCGGCGCAACATTTTCAAAGCCCAGCGCAACATTTTCAAAGCCGGATGCAACGAAATCCAAGCGGCATTCCGGGGGCGCGATGCTGACTTTTCAATCGGTTACACGAACCAAGGAGCAAAAATCCCTCTCCTTGGCGCGTTCGCCATTCCGCCCTATGATGCGCGCCGCCCTCCTTGCCCGGCCGCCGCACTTTCCCTTGCAAGAATAGCTCGGCTTCGGATTCTCCGCAAGGAAATTCTGGCTTATTGCTATTCCCCTCAATCGCTACGAAATTGGGCCGGCCTCGAGACAGGCCCCTACTGCCGCTCCAGCTCCTCGCGCAGGATTTCCAGTCCGAGCCACTCGTCCTCGGCGCCGGCCAAGGCGTCTCTCAATTCCGGATAAGTCTTGGTCGCGTCAAGAAACGCGGACGGCTCGCGGACGGCGAAGTCGGCGTCGGCGAGCTTGCGCTCGAGCGCGTCGAGGTCGGCGCGAAGCTCCTCGATGCGTCGCGGCAGCGTCTCCAGCGCCCGCCTCTCGTTGAAGCCGAGCTTGCGCCTCGGTGCGGCGCGGTCGGCGGGCCGCTTGTCCGGCCTTTCCGCCGTCTCGACCGGCGCGGCGAGCGGACCGGCCAGCCCGCGTCCCCGCTGGGCGACCATGTCGGAATAGCCGCCGGAATATTCGACCCAGCGCCCGTCGCCCTCGCCGACAATAATCGACGTCGCCACCCGATCGAGAAAATCGCGATCATGGCTGACGACGAGAATCGTTCCCGCATAATCGCCGAGCAGCTCCTGCAGAAGATCGAGCGTCTCGATGTCGAGGTCATTGGTCGGCTCGTCGAGAACCATGAGGTTCGAGGGGCGCGCCAGAGCCCTGGCGAGCATCAACCGCCCGCGCTCGCCGCCCGACAGTTTTCCGATCGGGGTGCGCGCCTGCTCGGGCGCGAACAGAAAATCGCGCATGTAGCCCAGAACATGCCGGCGTTCGTTGTTGATGGTGACGGTATCGCTGCCGCCGCCAGTCAGGGCGTCGACCAGGGTCGTCGACGGCTCGAGCGAAGCGCGCTGCTGATCGAGACTGGCCATCATGACGTTCACGCCAAGACGCACCGATCCAGAATCTGGCGCCAGAACGCCAGTCAGCAGGTTGACCAGCGTCGTCTTGCCGGCGCCGTTGGCGCCGACGACGCCGATTCGGTCCCCCCGCATCGCGCGAATTGAAAAATCGCGCACGATTCCGCGTCCGTCATAGGCTTTGCTGACCCGCTCGGCATCGATCACCAGCGCGCCCGACGCCTTGGCGTCCTGGGCGGTCATCGCGGCGGCGCCGATCGATCGTAAAGCCTCGCGGCGCTCGCGCCGCAGATCCGCGAGCTCCCCGACACGCCGCATGTTGCGCTTGCGCCGCGCGGTGACGCCGTAGCGCATCCAGTGCTCTTCGTTGACGATCCGCCGGTCGAGCTTGTGGCGCTCGAGCTCTTCCTCCTCGAGCTTCATGTCGCGCCAGGCCTCGAACGCGCCGAAGCCCTGGTCGAGTCGGCGCGTCCGGCCGCGATCGAGCCAGATCGTCGCCCGGGTCAGGTCAGCGAGCAATCGCTTATCGTGGCTGATGAGCGCCAAAGCCGACCGGCCGCCGGCGAGGCGCGCCTCCAGCCATTCGATCGCGACGAGATCGAGGTGATTGGTCGGTTCGTCGAGCAGCAGGATGTCGGGTTCGACGTTCAGCGCCCTGACCAGGGCCGCCCGCCGCGCTTCGCCGCCCGAGAGACGGCCCGGATCGGCGGCGGGATCGAGCCCAAGCTCGGCCATCATCGCTCTCGCCGCATGGGAGTCGTCCAATTCGCTCAAGCCGGCGAGCACATAGTCGAGCGTGGTCCTAAAGCCCGAAACGTCGGGCTCCTGGGGCAAATAGGCGAGGCGCGCCGAAGGCTGGACAAAGCGGGTTCCCCGGTCCGCCGCCGTCTCTCCCGCAGCGATCCGAAAAAGCGTTGATTTGCCCGATCCGTTACGCCCGACGACGGCGATGCGGTCGCCGGCGGAAATCGACAGTTCCGCGCCGTCCAGAAGCGGCGCGCCGCCGAGCGTCAAGACGATGTCTCGCAATTGTAGGAGGGGCGGCATATGAATACGTCCGGACGCAGCGGCGTCACGCTTAACGGCAAGCGGGGGAAAGGAAAAGGCCCATGGCGACCAAGGCGACACTGGCGGCGCTGGCGAAATTGACCGGGATGCGCGAAGGCGTGCTGGCGCGGACGGCGAGAGCGGATTTCGCCGACGATCCGGCGCGATTCAAGGAGTTCAGCGTCACCCTCGACGATCTTCTGTTCGACTATTCCAAGCAGCGCATCGACGCGCCTGTGCTGGCGGCGCTCGTCGAGCTGGCGAAGGCCTGCGGGGTCGAAGCCAAGCGTGAGGCGATGTTCGCTGGCGAGAAGATCAACATCACCGAGAAGCGCGCNNATTTCGACGCGAGAGAAGATGCTCAGCTTCGCCGCCGACGTCCGCGAAGGACGGGTGCGGGGCGCCCTCGGCCAGCCGATGACCGACGTGATCAATATCGGCATCGGCGGATCCGACCTCGGCCCCGCCATGGCCACCCGCGCCTTGTCGCCGTTCGCGCCCCCGAAGCTGCGCAGCCACTTCGTCTCCAACGTCGATGGGGCGGATATCGGCGACACCCTGCGCGGCCTTGATCCGTCCCGGACGCTGTTCATCGTTTCGTCGAAGACCTTCACTACCGTGGAGACGATGACCAACGCTGCGACTGCCCGGGCCTGGATTACGCAGGGGGTCGGCGAAGCGGCGGTGCACGACCATTTCGCCGCCGTCTCGACCCAACTCGACAAGGTGGCGCAATTCGGCATTCAGCCGACACGGGTGTTCGGTTTCTGGGATTGGGTCGGCGGCCGCTATTCGATCTGGTCGAGCATCGGGCTTCCGCTCGCGATCGCCATCGGACCCGACCGCTTCAACGAATTTCTGCACGGCGGCTATGAGATCGACCAACACTTCCGCGAAGCGCCCATCGAGCGCAACATCCCGATCCTGATGGGGCTGCTCAGCGTCTGGAACCGCAATATTCTCGAGCACGCCACGCACGGAGTGATCCCATACGACCAGCGGCTTGGGCGCTTCCCCGCCTATCTCCAGNNGGCCAGCACGCCTTCTTCCAGCTTATCCATCAGGGAACGGAGATCATTCCCCTGGACCTCCTCGTCGCGGCGACGCCGACCGACGCCGACGCCCATCATCACGATTTGCTGGTCGCCAACTGCCTCGCTCAGGGGCAAGCCCTGATGCATGGCCGCACCCCCGAGGAGGCCGAGGCGATAACCCAC
>PLUH01000188.1:6684-6809 GCA_003164825.1 Hyphomicrobiales bacterium | reverse complement strand
CGGCATCGGCCGGGCGACGGCGGCGCTGTTCCATGGCCAGGGCGCGAAGGTCGTCGCGACCGACCGCAACGAAGCGGCGCTCGCCGGGCTGGGGCCGGACGCGGATCTGGTGCTGGCCCAGGACG
>PLUH01000188.1:0-6637 GCA_003164825.1 Hyphomicrobiales bacterium | reverse complement strand
CGGCGGCGGCTCGATCGTCAACCTCTCCTCGGTCGCCGGCGTCATCGGCGACGCCTCTTCGGCCGCCTATTGCGCGAGCAAGGGCGCGGTGCGCATGTTGACCAAGTCCGCCGCGCTTCATTGCGCGCGAGCTGGGTACAAGATCCGCGTCAATTCCGTGCATCCCTCGTTCGCCGAGACGCCGATGGTGCTCGAGGGCATCGCCCGGGCGAAAGACCCGGAGCGGGTGCGCGCCGGCCTCGCCCGTGCGGCGCCGATGGGCCGCATGGGCAAGGCCGAGGAGGTCGCGCTGACCATCCTCTTCCTCGCCAGCGACGAATCCTCGTTCACCACCGGCGGAGAATTCATGGTCGACGGGGGGCTGACGGCGCAGTGACCTGTCTCCCCTCCACGCTTTGCGGGGAGGGGCCGGGGGTGGGGTGCACAAAGGCAATAGATCATGCGCGACGACGTTGATCCGAAGCTTCGCCAACGCGCCGCGACGATGCGAAAGGCGCCGACCGAGCCTGAGCGTCGCCTTTGGTGGGCGCTGCGCCATTCGCTGAAACTGGAAGGTACGCATTTCCGCCGCCAGGTCGTCATTGGACGGGCGATCGTCGACTTTGCCTGCATCGCGACGCGAACGATTGTCGAACTCGATGGCGAGCAGCATGGCTTCGACGGGGCGCTCGCCTACGATGCTCGGCGCACGCTTGAACTCGAGGCGGCAGGCTGGCGAGTGTTGAGATTTTGGAACGGGCAGGTCACCCGTGAATGGGATCAGGTGCTGGAAACGGTCCCCTGGCCCCTCCCCGTCGGAACGGGGAGGGGAAGGCGCATCACAAGAACATCCCCTTATCCCAGATGCTCGCTCACGGCGCGGATGCGCCCGAGGGTCCGCGTATCTTCGTGGGTGACAAGCCAGTAGCGCGCGTCGCGCGCAGCTCGGAGCGTTCCTCACTCGATTGGAAATGGTCAGGGAACCATCGACCCGTTGGACGCGTTGGTGTCGCGGCGCCCGACGTGCTGGCTGTGGCCACGAGTCGCGCACTCGCACCATTCTCCAATGAACTTGCAGGCGCGCAGCCGCGCCCGCATCAGCAGCTGACCGCCCTTAAGCGAAAAGGAGACGATCCTGACCGACCTGTTCACGCCGATGGACCTCCACGGCCTTGCCCTGCCCAACCGCATCTGGATGTCGGCGATGACGCGGGCGCGCGCCACCGCGGACAACAGGCCGACTCCCCTGATGGCCGAGTACTATGCGCGGCGCGCAACGGCGGCCCTGATCGTGACCGAATGCACGGCTGTGTCCGAGCAGGGCAAGGGCGTCATCAATGGTCCGGGCCTTTGGCGCGAGGATCAGATCGGGGGCTGGCGAATGGTGACAAACGCTGTCCACGCCGCGGGAGGCCGCATCTTCTGCCAGCTTTGGCATTGCGGTCGCGTCGCCCATCCGGACATGCGGCGCGGCGTGCTTCCGGTCGCCCCCTCGCCGCTGCCCGCCGAAGGCAAGTTCAAGTTTCCGGATCGGGAAGCGGATTTCCCGATTCCGCGTGAATTGTCGGCGGAAGAAATTCCGGCGATCGTTGCGGACTTCGCCGCGGCGACGCGAAATGCGCGCGGGGCGGGCTTCGACGGCGTCGAGCTGCACGCCGCTAACGGCTATCTGCACGATCAGTTTCTGCAGGACATCAGCAATAAGCGCACTGACGCGTGGGGCGGCGCGGTCGAGAACCGGGCCCGGCTGATCCTCGAGACGGTTGAGGCGATGGCGGGGGCTTGGTCGATGGACCGTGTGGGCGTCCGGCTCGGCCCCTCGATCTCGCTTTACGGAATGGGCGATAGCGATCCGCTCACTACCTTTGGCTATGTGGTGCGCGAACTCGACCGCCGCCGCATCGGCTGCCTGACGATGCTCGAGCCCAACAAGAAGGATCTCGAAAAGGGCATCGCGATCGAACAGGTCGCCAAAACCTTCCGTCCCATGACAACCGCGCCCTTCATCGCCAACACAGGATTCGACAAGGCCAAGGGGATGAATGTCCTCCGTAGCGGCGACGCCGACGCCATCGCCTACGGGTCCCTCTATATCGCCAATCCTGATCTGGTCGCCCGCTTCAAGGCGGATGGGCCCCTCAACAAGCCCGACCCCCACACGTTCTATGGCGCCGGACCTAAGGGCTATACCGACTATTCGACGTTAACGGCAAACGAGGAAGCGGCGTAATCCGTTGACGCTTGCCTCCTCTCCCGGAGGGGATGGGGGAAGGCGCATTACAAGAACATCCCCTTGTCCCGCCCGACCGCCTCCGCGAGGTGCTCGGCGAGCGCGCGGATGCGCCCGAGGTTCCGCGTATCCTCGTGGGTGACCAGCCAGTAGGCGCGCGTCGCGCGCCGTTCGGGCAACACGCGAACGAGATCCTTGAATCGCCGGGCGATGAAGTCGTGTACGACGCCGACACCCACACTTGCGCGTACAGCCTCGAGCTGGGTCACCGCGCTCGCGCTTTCGAAGCTGGTCCGCGCGCCATCAAAAAGCTCGCGCACATAGTCGAGCGCGGTCGAGAAGGCATGCTCCTCGACATAACCGATGAGCCGGTGGCGCTTCAGCGCCGCGATGTCGGAAGGCCCGCCATTGCGTTTGAGGTAGGCGGCGCTGGCATAGATGCCAAGCGTGTAGTCGGTCAGCTTGCGGGCGACGAACCGCCCCGCTTCCGGCTTGTCGAGGCCGACCACGACATCGACCTCGCGCCGCGCGAGCGGGGTCAGTTGCGGCAGCGGCATCAATTGCAGCCTGACGCCCGGATGACGCTCGGCGAAGTCGCGCAGCGCCGCCGTCAGGTAATAGGTCGAAAACCCGTCCGGAGCGCCGATGCGCACATCGCCCGAGAGCTCGAGATCGACGCCGGAGATCTCGCCCTGCGCGTGCAGGAATGCGCTCTCCATCTGCTCCGCCGCGCCGATGAACCGCTCGCCCGCGCCGGTGAGCTTCGCCCCGGTCGTGCGGCGGTCGAACAGCTTCGCGCCGACCGTCGCCTCGAGCGCCGCGATCCGGCGGCTGACCGTTGCATGGTCGAGCTTGAGCCGTTTGGCGGCGGCGACGAATTGGCCGCCGCGCGCGACCGCGAGAAAGACGCGAACGTTGTCCCAGTCCAACGAAGCCGTTCCCTTATCCACCCAGCATCGCGCGGCGGAGAAAGGCGACAACTTCCTCCATCATTTCGGCGTTCACGCGACCGATCTTTTCCGCGTCGCCGCCTTCGATGGTCGCCAGCTTGCAGGGCCGGACGATTGACGGCGCCGGGAGATTGGCCTCGGGATAGGTTTCCCCGAAGGGAATATCGTCGGGCCATGGCCGGTTCTCGGCGCTCGTGATCATCGCGACCCAGAGCAGACGCCGGTCCTCGCCGAGGCCTCCTCTGGACACGACAAGCGCTGGCCGCCATTGCCGGGTCGCTCGATCCGTATAGGGAAAAGGCACGCGGACGACATCGCCCGGCTCAAAGCTTTGCATAGGCCTTCCGGTCGGCGGCGCCGCTCCACTCAGCGAAGGCGCCGAAAGGGTCCTCGGCTCCGCGCTCGATGACCTTCGTCAAAATGACCCTGCCGCCGTCAATCTCATAGGCAAGCTCGTCGCCTTCCGCGAGACGGAGAGCCGCGCGGACGGGCTGCGGAATAGTGGTCTGGGCTTTGCTTGTCAGTTTGCTGGTGATCATGGCGNNCACTCCGGCAAGGCAAATTCCTTCGCATAGTCGGGCCTAAGCCGCCTGGCGAGCCTGTTCCCCGCCTCCGCCTATCCGGCCGGCGGACCCGACATCGCAAGTCCGGCGGTCCGAATTTCCGCCCGCAGCCACCCGCAGTCGGGCCGCCGGACCAGTTCGGCGAATTCCGGCAGGCCGGCCGCGGCTTCTTCGAGCGCGAAGGCCTCCCAAACGTTTCTCTTGGCGAGGTCCGCTCGGCTGTTGCGCAGACATTCGGCAGCGCCGGCCAGATAGCGTCCGGCCCTCCGCGTCCGCGCCGCGGGCAGCACGGCGGCCGCGACATCGCGCGGCAGCGTTCGCTCGAAGATCTCGAGCGTTCGGCGAAAGTCGAGCTGCGCCGCGAAGGACTCGAGGAGATGCTCCGTCAGTTGATGCGCATGTTCGGTCCGCCAAGTTGCGAGCGGCTCCGGGAGGTGGAGCCAGCTGCATTGCGTCGCGCTCCGCACGTACCACTCCCAGTCCGCCATCATCGGAAGATCGGTGCGGAACAGGCCGACCCGCTCGAAGGTCTCGCGTCCGAAGGCGACCGCGGGCAGGTTCAGCGGACATTCGGTCGCGAGCCGGATCAGGAAATTCCGGTCCATCAACCCGGCCGAGGCGCGAAAGGGCGATGGTGACCAGGTCTGGCGCGAACGCTCGTAGAACACTTCGTACTGGCAGAAGGCGACGCCAACGTCGTCGCGGCAAGTTTCGATCGCCTCTCGCATCTTGCGATAGAAGCCCTTTGCGACCCAGTCGTCGTCATGCAGTATGTGAATGAACCGGCCGTTGGTCGCCTCGATCGCCGCGTTGGTGCTCGGATAGAGGCCGAGTCTCGAGGCGTTGCGGAGATAACGGACCCGGCCGCGACCGGTCTCGCCAACGAGCCCGGAAAGGTCGCTTGGACTGGCGTCGTCGACGACGAGGATTTCCATCTCGCCCGGCCCCGGATCCTGCTCCAGCACCGAATCGAGACACTGTTTAAGATACGTCCTGCGCTCATAGAGCGGAACGATGACCGACCAGAACGGGCGAGCCCCGGAATTCCGGGCCGGCGCAAGCTTCGGAACCGCCGCCTCCGCGCTCTTGCGCCAATAGACGCCCCAGCCGTCGATATCGACGATCTTGTCCGCGATCCCGCGCGCATCGCGGAAATCGTGGACCGCTCTGCGGCACGCCTCGATGCAGCCGTAGTCGTCGATGATGACGAACCCGCCGGGCGACACCTTGTCATAGAGGGCGGTCAGTGCATCCGTCGTCGATTCATACATGTCGCCGTCGAGCCGCAGCACCGCGAGCCGCTCGATCGGCGCGGCGCGAAGCGTGTCCTTGAACCAGCCCTTGAGGAACACGACGCGGTCGTCCAGGAGGCCGTATTTGGCGAAATTCGCCTTCACCTCGTCGAGCGAAACCGCGAGCTCCTCGATCGTGTGGTGCTTGTCGCCGAGATCGGCGGGATAGGTTTCCACGTCGGGAGGCGGAAGCCCCGCGAACGAATCGGCGACAAAGACGCGCCGCTCCAGGTCCCCGAAGGCCTCAAGCGCCGCCCGCATCAGGATGCAGGCGCCGCCGCGCCAGACGCCTGTTTCGATGAGATCGCCGGGCACCCCCTCGCTGATCGCGGTTTCGACCAGTTCGCGCAGGTTCCTGAGCCTGGCGCGCCCGATCATGGTGTGCGCTTGCCGGGGCCAATCGCGGCCGAATTCCCGCAGCGACGGCTCGAAAGGCCTTTCAACGCCGGGCGAGCCCACGCCGGTATAGCCGTCGCCGTAGATGGTGTTGGTCAGACACCGCTCGATGAGATCGAGGTAGAGCGCCGCCGACCTCGAAGCGGACCTGGGGGTGGCGATCATCTCCAGGGGATTTTCGGCGCGGGACATGCGCCCGAGGCTAGGGCCGCAGGGTCGCACTGGCAAGGCGCGCGCCAGCGGTCGCCTGGGGCGCGGGTTCGGTGAGCGACGACTTGGCTTAGGGAAATGCCGCACAGCCGATGCGCGATCTCGGAGATTGCTGTGCGCAAAATCGGAGCGCATAAAGCGAGAAGCACCATCATCGAGGGAGCGAAACCATGATCGAGTATGGGCATTTCATCGGCGGCAAGCATGTCCCCGGCAAGTCGGGGCGAACCGCCGACGTCTTCCAGCCGATGGACGGCACGGTGCGCGCCCATGTGGCTCTGGCCTCCAAGGCCGAGGTTCGCGCCGCGGTCGAGAACGCCAAAGCGGCTCAAGGCGCCTGGGCGGCAGTCAACCCGCAGCGCCGCGCCCGCGTCCTGATGAAGTTTCTCGATCTCATCGCCAAACATAATGACGAGCTCGCCGACACGTTGGCGCGCGAGCACGGCAAGACGATCGCCGACGCCAAGGGCGACATCCAGCGTGGCGTCGAGGTGGTCGAATTCGCGCTCGGCGTCCCGCATCTGATGAAGGGCGAATATACCGACGGCGCCGGCCCGGGCATCGATCTTTATTCGATGCGCCAGCCGCTCGGCGTCGTCGCCGGCATCACCCCGTTCAACTTTCCGGCGATGATACCGCTGTGGAAGCTCGCGCCGGCGATCGCCTGCGGCAACGCCTTCATCCTCAAGCCCTCGGAGCGCGATCCGGGCGTGCCGATGCGGCTTGGCGAGCTCTTCGTCGAGGCCGGCGGTCCTCCCGGCATTCTCAATGTCGTCAACGGCGACAAGGAAGCCGTCGACGCCATTCTCGACGACCCCGACATCCAGGCGATCGGCTTCGTCGGCTCAACCCCGATCGCCGAGTACATCTATTCGCGCGGGACGGCGACCGGCAAACGCGTCCAGTGTTTCGGCGGGGCCAAGAACCACATGGTCGTCATGCCCGACGCCGATATGGACCAGACGGTCGACGCCTTGATCGGCGCCGGCTACGGCTCGGCCGGCGAGCGCTGCATGG
>PLUH01000252.1 GCA_003164825.1 Hyphomicrobiales bacterium | reverse complement strand
CCATGCCGCCGCCGCCACCGCCCATCGGCATGGCGGGCTTGTCCTTCGGCACTTCGGCGACCATCGCCTCGGTGGTGATGAGGAGGCCGGCGATCGAGGCGGCGTCCTGCAATGCCGTCCGGACAACCTTGGTCGGGTCGATGATGCCGAGCTTGTAGAGATCGCCATATTCCTCCTTTTGGGCGTCGTAGCCGAACGCGTAGTCCTTGTGTTCGATCAGCTTGCCGAGCACGACCGAGCCGTCGAGCCCCGCGTTCTCGACGATGAGCCGCGCCGGCCATCGGATCGCCCTGCGCATCACGATGTCGACCCCGGTGCGCTGATCGTCGTTGTCGCCCTTCATCCCCTCGAGCGCCTTGGCCGCGCGCAGGAGGGGCACGCCGCCGCCCGGCAGGATGCCTTCCTCGACCGCGGCGCGGGTGGCGTTGAGCGCGTCGTCGACGCGATCCTTCTTCTCCTTTGGAACGGTCCGGCGTCAGGCCTTCTTGCGGGCTGGCGCCGGCCGATTTGTCGCCGCTTGACTCTGGACGACTCCCATCACGTCGCTCTCCTTCATGATGAGGAGCTCTTCGCCGTCGAGCTTGATTTCCGTACCCGACCATTTGCCGAACAGGATGCGGTCTCCGACCTTCAAGTCGATCGGAGTGAGCTTGCCGCTTTCGTCCCGCCCGCCGGGACCGACGGCGATCACTTCGCCCTCCTGCGGCTTTTCCTTGGCGGTGTCGGGAATGATGATGCCGCCTTTGGTCTTTTCCTCGGCCTCGATGCGCCTGACGACGACGCGATCATGCAGCGGGCGAAACTTCATCGGCTTCCTCCTTGTCGAACGCTTTGCTGAACCTGCGACGCCTTGGGGCGCGCGTTTGAAGCCGCGTATCGCGATCCTTGCTCCCGGATCGGAGCGGGCCATCCTACGTTTTTCCTGCTTCCTTACGCGAGTTCAAGATCGCCGGCGGTGAGGCTGTCTTACCGGTCGATCTCTTTCCAGTTGCCAGCATCATAGCCTTGCCGGTCGACGGCGACGACCGTTTTCGTAGCGACCGCGCGCCCGCCGACGCAGCGCCAGTCGTAGATCGTGTCGTGGCCGGTGGCGGCCATCGGAACGACATCCGCGTCGGGGTTGGCGCGGCAGAATTCGCTCGCGCCCGGCAGCGAGCGGCGCGCGTTCACTTTGCCGCAGTTCAGGTTGGCGCCGATCCAGCAAGCCAGAAGTTTGGTTCCGGCGCAGCGCACGAAAGCCGCGTCACGCGCGAGGTCGACCGAAATGTCGAACGCTTTTGCGACCTTAGCCTCGAGTTCGGGTGGAACGGGAACCGACGCGCGCGGCGCGGCGCCGGAGGAGCAAAAAGCGGCGCCGCTCGCGGCCGAGGCGGGGCACGCGAACTGGAGCGCGCCGAACGCGAGCGCAGCGACCCTCGCGCATTGGCCCCGCCTCCCGAGCGTGAACATTTCAGCCTCCCAGCCGTCGCGTGCGCGCGAGACTGACTTTCCGCGGGCCCGTTCGTCAACCTGACGGCAGCCGACGGCGGCGGCGCCGACCCGCCATGATCAGGGCCACGCCGCAAACGACGTCGCCCGGCGCGGCGCGTCGATGCGCGCCGCCTTATCGATAGGCGCCGGGCGACAGGCCGGACAATCGGCGAAAAAAGCGATTGAAGTCACGCCGGGCGCGGGCGATACCCGATCCACGGGTAAGGAATAGCAAAGCGCCGGTCTCGCTGTTGAGGCGGCGTCACCTGGGAGGAAAGGCATGAAGACCAGTTCCAACATCGCAAGCCTGGGCCGCGCGCCGATATCGCGGCGCGGGCTCATTCTATCGGCCGGAGCTGCGGGCCTCGCAACTGCGGCCAGCCCGTACGGCGCTTTCGCGGCAGGCCCGGAGGCGACGCTCAAGGTCGGCTTCATCAGCCCGCGCACCGGCGCCCTCGGCGGGTTTGGCGAGACTGACGGCTATATCCTCGACCTGGCGCGCAAGGCGCTGACATCGGGCCTGAAGGTCGGCGACAAGACCTATGGGGTCGAAATCCTCGATCGCGACACCCAGTCCGATCCGTCGCGAGCCGGGCAGCTGGCGAAGACCCTGATCAATTCCGACAAGATCGACATGATGCTCGTCGTCTCGACCCCGGAGACGATCAATCCGGTCGCCGACGCGTGCGAGGCGGCCGGCGTGCCGTGCATGTCGACCGTCATGCCGTGGGAGGCCTGGTATTTCGGCCGCGGCGCCAAGCCCGGCCAGCCCTCGCCGTTCAAATGGACCTATCATTTCGGCTTCGGCGGCGGGGAGTTCTTCAAGGCCTACGTCTCGCAATGGAACTTGATCGAGACCAACAAGAAAGTCGGAGTGCTCTATCCAAACGACGCCGACGGCAACGCGATCCGCGAGAATCTGGCGCCGGCCCTGGCCAAGGCGGGATTCACCATCATCGATCCGGGCCCTTACGAGGACGGTACGACCGACTTCTCGGCCCAGATCGCCAAGTTCAAGGCGGAGAAATGCGAGATCTTCAACACGTTTCCCATCCCGCCCGACTTCGCCGCGTTCTGGCGCCAGGCCGCCCAGCAGGGCTACACCAAGATGGTCAAGATCGCCCAGATCGCCAAGACCGGGCTCTTCCCCTCGCAAGTGACCGCGCTCGGCGCCCTCGGCTACAACCTCGCCAGCGCCGCCTACTGGCACAAGGCCTTCCCCTATAAGTCCTCGCTCACCGGCGTCAGCGGCGACGAGCTGGCCGACGGTTACGAGAAGGCGTCGGGCAAGCAATGGACGCAGCAGCTCGGCGCGAGCCTCGCGCTNNGTCGCCAAGGCGATGTCGACTCTGAAGACGGTCACGATCGATGGTCCGATCGACTTCAACAAGGGACCAGTTCCCAACGTCTCGCCTGGCCCGATCATCGGCACCCAATGGGTGAAGGCGCCGGCCGGCTCGAAATTCCCTCTCGAATATCCGACGACCGAGAACGCCACCGACCCGAATGTTCCGATCCAGGCCAAGCTCAGGCCGTACAACAGCTGACGGCGGGGCGGCGGGGGATGTCCGGCGCGAAGGCGGACGGCCTTCTGCTCCACGCGGAAGGCCTGACGAAAAGCTTCGGCGCCCTGGTGGTGCTCGATCGCGTCGACTTTTCCGTCCGCGCCCGCGAGGCGGTCGGCGTCGTCGGCCCGAACGGCGCCGGCAAGACGACCCTGCTCAGCGTCCTGGTCGGCGCCCACGCGCCGACCGCGGGCAGGGTGCGCTTTCTCGGCGAGGACGTGACCGAAGTCGCGACCGCGGAACGCTGCCGGCGGGGGCTGGCGCGCACCCACCAGATCCCTAGGCCCTTCAGCGGCATGTCGGTGTTCGAGAACGTCTTCACCGCCGCCGCCCATGGCGGCGGTCTTGAGCATGAGGCGGCCTACGGGAAGGCGATAGAGTCGCTCGCGCTCACCGGAATGACGGCGATCGCCAACCGGCGCGCGGAGACGCTCGGCCTCATCGACCGGAAGCGGCTCGAGCTCGCCCGCGCCCTCGCGACCGGCCCCGCCGTGCTGCTGCTCGACGAGATCGGCGGGGGATTGACCGACGCCGAGGCGAACGAGCTCGTCGAAATCATCCTCGAGCTCAAGGCCCGCGGCGTCGCGATCGTGTGGATCGAGCACATCGTGCATATCCTATTGCGCGTCGCCGACCGCCTGGTGTGCATGGATGCGGGGCGGGTCATCGCCGACGGGCCGCCGCAAAGCGTGATGGCCGATCCGCGGGTGATCGAGGCCTATCTCGGCGGAGGCGTGGTGTGACGCTGCTCTCGGTCGTCGGGCTCGAAGCGCGCCACGGCCAGCTCCAGGCGGTGCGCGGCGTCACGCTAGCGATCGAGCGGGGCGAGACGGTCGCGCTCGTCGGCGCGAACGGAGCCGGCAAGACCACGCTTCTCAGAACGATCGCCGGCGCCCATCGCCACACCGCCGGCCGCATCGCCTTCAAGGGCGAGGATATCGGCGGAAGGAGCGCGCACGCCCGCGCGGCCCTCGGGCTGGCGCTGGTGCCGGAGGGACGGCGGCTGTTCGCCCGGCTGACGGTGGAAGAGAATCTGCTGCTCGCGCGCTCAGCGGGCCGGGTTGGCGTGTGGACGCTCGATGCGGTGATGGAGGCCTTCCCCAATCTCAAGGACCGCCGTCGCAGCCTCGCCGGCACATTGTCGGGCGGCGAGCAGCAGGCGACCGCGATCGGGCGGGCGCTGATGATGAACCCGGAGCTGTTGCTGCTCGACGAGGTGTCGCTGGGTTTGTCGCCACTGGTCGTCGATCGCGTTTACGTCCGGCTCGAGGCGTTGAAATCGTCCGGCGTCGCCATGCTGCTGGTCGAGCAGGACCTCAAGCGCGCCATGGCGACCGCAAGCCGCACCATCTGCATGCTCGAAGGCGCGATCGCGATCGAGGGACCGACCAACGCGCTGACTCGCGAGGAAGTCACCGAAGCCTATTTCGGCCTCAGGAAGTCGCCGCGCGGAGAGGCGGCGCCGTCGTGATCTTCGTCAACCAGATCCTTCAAGGCGTGCTGCTCGGCGGCTATTACGCGCTGATCGCGTGCGGATTGTCGTTCATGTTCGGCGTCATGGGCGTCATCAACCTTGCCCACGGCAGCCTGGCGGTGCTCTCCGCTTACGCGCTCTATGTGCTGGCCGACCGGTTCGCGATCGAGCCGTTTCTCGGCCTCTTGATCGTCGCGCCGCTGATGGCGCTGATCGGCTGGGCGCTGCAGCGCCTGGTGCTCGAACGCAGCGCCCGCGGCGGGCTTCTGGTGCCGGTGCTGTCGACCTTCGGGCTGTCGATCATTATCGACAACCTCCTGTTCCAGGGCTTCGGCGCCGACACCCGCTCGCTCGCGCCCTATATCGGCGATCTCTCCTACGACAGCTGGTCGCTCAGCGACGACATCGCCATCGGCAAGCTCGCGGCGCTGACCATGGCGGTCGCGATCGCGCTCCTCGGCGGCATCGAGGCCTTTCTCAACCGGACGCTGGTCGGGCGGTCGATCCGGGCGACCGCCGAGGATCCCGACACGGTCGGCCTCGTCGGCGTCAACGCCCGGCGCGTCAATGCGATCGCCGCTGCGATCGCCTTGGCGACGGTCGCAGTCGCCGGCGCGTTCCTTGGCATGCGGGCGACCTTCGATCCTTACGCCGGCGCGGCGCAGCTCATCTTCGCCTTCGAGGCCTCGGTGATCGGCGGNNCCGCAGGGGTTCTTCATCGCCGGCCACTTCGCTTTTCTCGCCGTTCTGTTCGCGCGGCTGTTCTTCGGCGACCTCGGCCAGCGCGTCCGGACCGCGCTCGCCGGCGGGGGATGGCGATGAGCGCGACCAACGCCGCCGTCGTCGAGCGCTGGACGCCGGAATCGCGGATCGCGATCGCCGCCGCCGCCGTCATTGTCGCGGTGCTGGCGATCGGCCCGGCGATCTTCAGCGCCAACGCGGTCGACAAGCTGACGACCCTGTTCATCTACGTCATCCTGGCGCTGATGTGGAACGCGCTGGTCGGTTTCTGCGGCCTGGTGTCGATCGGCCAGCAGGCCTTCTTCGGGCTCGGCGCCTATGCCGCGATCCGGCTCGCGGACCTCGGGGTCAGCGTCTATCCGTCGCTGTTCATCGGCGCGCTCATCGTCGGCGCGCTTTCCTGGCCGCTGTCGATCGTGATGCTGAGGCTCAAGGGCGGCGAATTCGCGATCGGCATGTGGGTGGTCTCGGAACTCGCGCATCTGCTCGTCAATCTCGACACGCTCGTTCGCGGCGAAACCGGCACGTCGCTGATCGAGCTCAACGCCTATTCGAGCGGCAGCCGCCGCGCGCTCACCTATTGGTGCGCTCTCGGCGCGATGACCGGGCTGCTCGCGATCGTCTTTTGGCTGTTGCGCAGTCCGCTCGGCGCGGCGATCCAGGCGATCCGCGACAACGAGGAGGCGGCGGAATCGATCGGCGTCAGGGTCGCCCGCGCCAAGCGGCTGGTGTTCACGCTCGCCGCCTTCGGCGCGGCGCTCGCGGGCGCGCTTTGGGTGGCGACG
This sequence comes from Hyphomicrobiales bacterium, assembly GCA_003164825.1. GTDB lineage: Bacteria > Pseudomonadota > Alphaproteobacteria > Rhizobiales > Beijerinckiaceae > Roseiarcus. The sequence continues at coordinate 2,815 of PLUH01000252.1, read as the reverse complement.
GCGCTCACCTTCCAGCCCAAGGCCTATTTCAGCCCCTTATGGACCGCCTACATGATCTTCATGGCGCTAGTCGGCGGTCTGGGGACCTTCGAGGGAGCAATTCTAGGCGCGGTGGTCTTCTTCGCCATCGAAACCTGGTTCGGCGACATGGGCGTCTGGTATCTGGTCGGGCTCGGCGCGACGGCGCTCATATTCGCACTGCTTTTCCCGCGCGGCTTGTGGGGCTGGGTCGAGGACTCGACGTCGCTGAGGCTGCTTCCGATCGGCTACCGCCTCCGTCTGGCGAAGGACGTCGCCGGCGCGGAGGCCAAGGACCCGGCGCGGAAACGGAACGGCGGCGACGGTGGGGCGGGAGGCTCATGATGCTCTTGGGCAAGACGATCGTCATTACCGGAATCTCCTCCGGCATCGGCGCACGGATCGGCGAACTCGCGCTGGCGCTCGGAGCCGATATTATCGGCGTCGACGTCAATCCTCCCGCACGCCCCCTGGACGCCTTCATCAAGGCCGACATTGGCTCGGCCCAGGGCGTGGCGGAGATCGTTGAGACCCTGCCGCGCCGCTTCGACGCGCTGTGCAACGTCGCCGGCGTATCCGGCATGATCGGGGCGGCGAAAACGCTGGCGATCAANNTCGCCGCCCATCAGGTTCCCGACGGGGAGGCCTATCCGCTGTCGAAGGAGCTCCTGCTGCTGTGGACGATCCGGGCCGCGCATCAGCCGTTGTTCAAGGATCGCGGATTGCGCATCAACGCGGTGAGCCCCGGGCCGGTGACGACCCCGATCTTGAAGGAATTTCGCCAGATTTTCGGCGATCCGCGCGTCAACGACGACATCGCGCGGGTCGGCCGCGCCGGCTCGGCGCCGGATATTGCGCCTGCGGTCCTGTTCCTGTGCTCGGACGGCGCGCGCTGGATCAACGGCGCCAATCTGCCGGTCGACGGAGGCCTCGAAGCCTCGATCAACGCGACCGTTCTCGGATTTTAGCCAGCATGGCGTCGTTACGCGCCGTCGTATACAGTCGTTGATCGCTGGCATGGCGGCGACGTCGCTGCGCCAAAATAACCCGGCGCTGCAGAAGCATACAAAAGAAGAGGGATGGAAATGAACGCGCCAGTACCGAAATTCATGATCGAGTCCACGTGGCGCGGGCGCCTGTTCGGCTCGGAATGGCGCGCAGCCGAGGGCGGGTCAATCGACGTGGTCGAGCCCGCGACCGGGGCGACCATCACAAGCGTCGGCAACGCGACGGCAAAGGATGTGCGCCGCGCTGCCGCGGAAGCGCGAGCCGCCCAGCCCGGATGGGCGGCGACCCCTTACGAAAAGCGCGGCGCCATCTTGCGGAAGGCCGCGCGGACGCTTGAAGACAATCAGGAAGAGCTGATCCCGTGGATTGCTCGAGAAACCGGCGGCATCCCGGCCAAGGCCGGCTTCGAAATCCATCTGGTGACGGAGATCCTCTATCGTTCCGCCGCCATGTGCACCGAGCCCCAAGGCTTGGTGCTGCCGTCCGATCCGGGCCGAATCAGCCTCGCTCGCCGCCTGCCTCGTGGCGTCATCGGGATCATATCGCCCTTCAACTTTCCGCTGATATTGTCGTGCCGCGCAGTAGCGCCTGCGCTCGCCACCGGCAACGCGGTGGTGCTCAAGCCCGATCCGCGGACGCCGCTGACCGGCGGCTTCGCGATAGCCCGCATTTTCGAGGAAGCGGGTCTGCCCAAGGGCGTCCTCCAGGTTCTGCCGGGAGGCGCGGAGGCTGGCGAGGCGCTTTGCAGCGACCCCGACATCGCCATGATTTCGTTCACCGGTTCGAGCAATGTCGGGCGCCGCATCGGCGAACTTGCAGGCAAGCATCTCAAGAAGGTTCAGCTCGAATTGGGCGGCAAGAACGCAGTGATCGTGTTCGAGGACGCGGATCTCGACGCGGCGGCTTCTGCAATCGCTTTCGGCGCCTGGTTTCACCAGGGTCAAATCTGCATGACCACCGGTCTCGTGCTGGCGCGAGACAAGATCGCCCCCTCTTTGACCGAGAAACTGGTCGCGAAGGCAAAGCACCTGCCAGTCGGCGATCCTTTGGGACAGGTGGCGCTTGGACCGGTGATCAGCCGCCAGCAGGTCGATCGGATCGACGGCATCGTGAAGGACACGGTTGCGGCGGGGGCGACGCTTGCGGCCGGCGGAACATTCGACGGACCGTTCTATCGGCCGACGGTGCTGACCGGCGTCAAACCCGGAATGCGCGCCTTTGACGAGGAGGTGTTCGGGCCGGTCGCCGCGATCACGTCCTTCGCCACCGAGGAGGAGGCGGTAGCCCTCGCCAACCACGGCGAATACGGGTTGTCAGCCGGCGTATTCTCGGCCGATGTCGGGCGCGCGATCTCGGTCGGCAATCGCCTCAACACCGGGCTTTTGCACATCAACGACCAGACCGTCGCCGACGAACCTCATGTTCCGTTCGGGGGCAGCGGCGCTTCGGGCAACGGAACCCGAATCGGCGGTCCCGCCAACTGGGAGGAATTTACCCAGTGGCAGTGGATGACGATCAAGGACAAGCCGAACCCCTATCCGTTCTGAGCGACTGGCCGGCGGGCGGCAGGCGCAACGGCGCGATTGTCGAAGCGACAATCATCTGGACAGCCCCCCTCGCCTTTGCTAAACGCCGGCCCTTGCCGAGCGGGACTGCCCGGCAGTCGCGATGGGCGCATAGCTCAGTTGGTAGAGCAGCTGACTCTTAATCAGCGGGTCCAAGGTTCGAGCCCTTGTGCGCCCACCATCGTTTTCAATGACTTAGCCGCGATCTGAGCGGAACGTACGAC
>PLUH01000052.1:270-3162 GCA_003164825.1 Hyphomicrobiales bacterium | reverse complement strand
CGCGCCTCGGCTTCCATGGCGCTGGCTCCGCCACCACGTCGATCGGCCGTCGGCGGTGACGGTGAGAAGGCCGAAGCCCAGGAATCGACAGGGCGCTGTCACGGGAACCGATTTTGGCCGCGGGAGAATTGAAAGGTCCAGTTCGGACTCAGGCCGTGGTGGCGGCTCGCCACGTCTGGAACGCTTCTTCTCGTAGGACGCGGAGCGTGCGACGGGANNCGCTGCATCTTGCGCTCGCGCCGTCGCGTCGGCTGATGCGAATTCTCAGCCCGATTGTTCTTGCGCAAGCCCTGCTCATGGCGCGCCGACAATCCGATCTCGGACTTTGCCGAGCGGTAAGAACGTAGCTTGTCGGTCACCAGCACATCGGGTGCGAAACCTTGTTTCTTAAGCAGCTTGCGCATCAGTTTCACGGCTGCAGCCTTGTCGCGCCGTGGCTGCACCAGCAGGTCGAGAACCTCGCCTTCGTCGTCAACGGCGCGCCACAGCCAGAACTTCTGGCCCGCAATCGTCACGGCCATCTCGTCGAGATGCCACCGCGCCGTTGGCCGAGGACGTCGATGGCGAAGTTCTCGGGCGAACAACGGCCCGAATTTCAAAACCCATCGCCGTACAGTTTCATAGGAGACATCCAGACCGCGCTCCGCGAGCAGATCTTCGACGTCGCGATAGCTGAGCGTGAAACGGACATAGAGCCAAACGGCGTGCCGGATGATCGCAGGGGGGAACTGGTGGCGGGCAAATGAGATCGTCATCCGCCATCTTACCCGCCGAAACGCAACCCGCTACCATTCCCGTGACAAAGCCCAACGGACCGCTGACGACCTGCGTTGCAACGGTCAAGGCGACGTTGCACGAGATCGAAGCCTCGATCGCGATTCAGAATGAGGGTTTCGAAAATCTGATACGCGGTTCGAAGGTGATGATGGACGACGTGCTTCGCCGCGCGCCCGGCAATTGGTATATTAAGGTCTCTCGGACTCGTGTCCGACGTGTTGTGAGGGGACCAATCGGGTCGGCCGACGATAGCTCGGTGCCGATCGGCTGTACGGGTGAGTCGGCTCGGTGTGGGCCCGCGGTGGGACGTGACGTGCTTTCATGCCTCAGCTTTCACCTGAAGGTCGCCGCGCTGTCGAGGACGTTGCCCGTCGCATGGGGTTCAGTCCGGACGCCGTGACGTCGATGCTGTTCTCGATTATGGCCGGCCGCGGCGGGATGGCGCAGTTCAACCACCCGGAATTTGGTGGCTCCGGCCAATGGGTGACCGGCGGCGCTATCGCGATCTCCGACATGTTCAACAATGTTCTCAAGGCTCGAGTGGGCGCGTTGTGCAACGAATTGTCGGCGCTGGTCCGCGTCCGATGCCGCACGGCGTTTTTTATTGGGGCGATTGGGGAGCGCCTGACCCCGTATTGGGCGGCCTAGCTCGGGCGGATACGCGGGTCAATGTCACGCTATCCGAGGGACGGCAGAGGTTGATCAGAACTTGCCCCACTGAGGCGCCGGATGAATCGTAACCGGCACGGCGGACCCAACACGAAGTAGGAAAGATCACGGGCGGAATCTCTGCTCCTACGGGGTCGGGGACATAGCCGCCGCCGCTATAGCCGCCGCCGATGCCGCCATAGCCTCCGCTGTCATAGCCGCCGCCGCTGGTAACTGCATTTCCCGCGCCGCCTCCATACCCGTAGCCGGGATCGTAAACCCCGCAGTCGAAACCGAATCCGCAGTTACCGTAAACGATAAAGAGATCACGGGCGCGACGAACCCCGCGGTGGGAGCCGTCGTCACGAACGCCATCGTCGCGAGAGCCGCCGCCCTGAGAGCCGCCGCCCTGAAAGCCGCCATGAGAGCCGCCGCCAAAGCGGCTTCCCGCACAAGCGGGAGCGGCGAGCGCGATCATAAGCAACGCGAGAACGGAGCGAAACATTTTGGCCTCCTTCGCCCGCCTCTCGCGCCATCCGGCGCCCAATACCCCGCCGCGTGTTGCGGCGGATCACATAAGACAAATGAAAGTGACAAATGTTCCGACAACTTCCGCTTCGTGCCTCCGCAAGGCGCGAGCGCGACGCTCACCGTCATTACGGCCCAAGGAGCGCCGAGACGGGTCTCGCCGCTACCGCCGCCGTTAGGGCCGCGCTTAAACCCGGCGATCCAAGGCGCTTTTCGCTTCTCACCGGAATCGGCCAAATCGCGGTCGCAATCCGCGCCACTAAAACAAAGAAAGCACAATCGAAATGACAACTGAGAGACTGATCCGCATGACCGGATCGAACATCACCGAGGTAAATTTTGCGGGCCGGCTTTTCGCGCCGCAGGCCGATGGCTCATTCGAGATTCCAGAGTCCTTCGCGCCAGACGCCAAGCTCGCCAGCCTCGTGGTCGCGCCCGAGCCGGCTGCTGTTCCAACAAGATCTGGTGTTTGTCGATCGCGGCGCCGTTCGGCCCTTCAATTCTGAGGACGTCGTGGCCCTGGCGCAGCCAGTCTCGCGCGAGGGAAAGGCAGCTTCCTTGTTTGGCAAGTCACGAGACTTCGCCTCCTACGGCGACGACCACCCACTTTTCCTCAATCATTGCGTCATCGACCTCGGCTCGGCACTCGCCTCAGGCCCACTGGCATTCGGTTGTCCGTCGCTTGAAATTGCGACGTGGATCGAGCCGCCTAGAGCCATAACGGCCTTATCTCGCAAGGTTGCGGAATCGAGGCCCCCGTCGATTTCGGCGAGGTGTAAAATGAACCTCGCGACAGTTTCGCGCTTGGTTTCATCGCGCGGACCAATCCCAATGACGGACACGGCGTCCTCGAAGGCTTTTGCCATACTCGCCACAGCGTCGGGGCCAAAGCTGGCCCCCGAAGTCGGAAGGTAAGCCGTGATTGTCATCTTCGCTGCT
>PLUH01000052.1:0-258 GCA_003164825.1 Hyphomicrobiales bacterium | reverse complement strand
CGAAACATCTCTCGCGAAAGCAGAGAGGAAACAGACTGGCGCGCCGCCGGTCAGAAACGCCTCGACTTGTTAGGCGCGCCCTCAGGGCGTCGCTGTCGTAGGCGCGGTCGCCTGCCGGTGGGTAAAGGTCGCCGTAGTCGTGAGAGATGAGGCTCCCGAGGAGACCGCCAAAAAGGGCGCTCGCCAAAAGCCCCGAAATCCAAATTCCGAAAATTCTCACGCTTAGCCGCCGTAGCGCTTGAGGACCGCGCCTGCGTC
>PLUH01000173.1 GCA_003164825.1 Hyphomicrobiales bacterium | reverse complement strand
AGATGAAGATCGGCAAGGGCGGGGCGATCGCCCGCTCCGCCGGAACCTATGCGCAGATCGTCAGCCGCGACCAGGGCTATGTTTCGCTGCGGCTAAGTTCCGGCGAGCAGCGGCTCATTCACGGCCAGTGCTTCGCCTCGATCGGCGCGGTCTCCAATCCCGACCACATGAACGCNNCAAGGCCGGCCGCAACCGCTGGCTCGGACAGCGCCCGCACAATCGCGGCGTCACCATGAACCCGGTCGACCATCCGCACGGCGGCGGCGAAGGACGCACCTCGGGCGGCCGGCATCCGGTCAGCCCGTGGGGCAAGCCGACCAAGGGCAAGAAGACCCGTTCAAACAAGGCGACCGACAAATTCATCGTCGCGTCGCGGCACGTGCGCAAGAAGAGAGGCTGAGCCATGACCCGCTCGATCTGGAAGGGGCCGTTCGTGGACGGCTATCTGTTGAAGAAGGCCGACGTCGCGCGCGGGTCGGGCCGCTCCGACATCATCAAGATCTGGAGCCGGCGCTCGACCATCCTGCCGCAATTCGTCGGTCTCACGTTCGGCGTCTACAACGGCCACAAGCACATTCCCGTGTCGGTGTCGGAGGAGATGATCGGCCACAAGTTCGGGGAATTCGCCCCGACCCGCACGTTTCACGGCCATTCCGCCGACAAGAAGGCCAAGAGGGCTTAAACGCCGATGTCCAAGCCATCGAACCCGCGCCGACAGGCGGAGAATGAAGCCAAGGCGACGACGCGCATGCTGCGCGTCAGCACGCAGAAGCTCAACCTGCTCGCCCAGCTCATCCGCGGCAAGAAGGTCGCGACCGCGCTCGCGGATCTCGAATTCTCGAGAAAGAGGATTTCGGTCGAGGTCAAGAAGACGCTCGAGTCGGCGATCGCCAACGCCGAGAACAACCATGATCTCGACGTCGACGATCTCGTCGTCGCCCAGGCCTGGGTCGGCAAGGACATGGTGCTGAAACGCTTCAGCCCGCGTGCGCGCGGACGGGCGGGGCGCATCGAGAAGCCGTTTGCCAGCATCACCATCGTCGTGCGGGAAGTCGCCGCCGTCGACGCCAAAGCCGCTTAGGAAGAAAGACCCTTACCATGGGACAGAAGATCAATCCGATCGGGCTGCGGCTCGGCATCAACCGCACCTGGGATTCGCGCTGGTACTCCAGCAAGGCCGAATACGGCAGGCTGTTGCACGAGGACATGAAGATCCGCGATTCGCTGACCAAGAGCCTCAAGCAGGCGGCGATCTCGAAGATCGTCATCGAGCGTCCGCACAAGAAGGCGCGCATCAACATTCACTCCGCCCGGCCCGGCGTCGTCATCGGCAAGAAGGGCGCCGATATCGAGAAGCTGCGCAAGCAGGTGGCCAAGCTGACGAATTCGGAAGTGGCGATCAACATCGTCGAGGTCCGCAAGCCGGAAGTCGACGCGACCCTGGTCGCCGAATCGATCGCCCAGCAGCTCGAGCGCCGGGTGGCGTTCCGGCGGGCGATGAAGCGCGCGGTGCAGTCGGCGATGCGCCTCGGCGCCGAGGGCATCCGCATCAATTGCTCCGGTCGGCTCGGCGGCGCCGAAATCGCCCGCCTCGAATGGTATCGCGAGGGCCGGGTGCCGCTGCATACGCTGCGCGCCGACGTCGACTACGGCGTCGCCACCGCGCACACCGCCTATGGCACCTGCGGCATCAAGGTCTGGATCTTCAAGGGTGAGATCCTGGAGCACGATCCGATGGCCCAGGACAAGCGCCTGGCCGAGGCCGACCATTCATCGACCCATCGTCCGCGCCGCGAACCGCGCGAGCGCGAGCACGCCCGCGAAGCGGTCTAAAACGAGCGCATTGGCGAAAGTTAACGATCATGATGCAGCCAAAGAGATCCAAGTTCCGCAAGGCCTTCAAGGGTCGCATTCACGGCGATGCGAAGGGCGGATATGCGCTCAATTTCGGCGAGTTCGGGCTCAAGGCGATGGAGCCCGAGCGCGTCACCGCGCGCCAGATCGAGGCCGCCCGCCGGGCGCTGACCCGGCACATGAAGCGCGCCGGCCGCGTCTGGATCCGGGTGTTCCCCGACGTGCCGGTGTCGAAGAAGCCGATNNCGGATCATGTTCGAGATCGACGGCGTGCCGGAGAGCCTGGCGCGCGAGGCGTTCGGCCTCGCCGCGGCCAAGCTGCCGATCAAGACGCGCTTCGTCCAGCGCATCGCGGAATAAGGGGCGCGGAACCATGAAAACCAGCAGCCGTCTTTCCGACCTTCGGGTCATGACCGAGGATCAGCTCAACGATGAGGCGCTCAAGCTCAAGAAGGAGCAGTTCAACCTGCGCTTCCAGAAGGCGAGCGGCCAATTGCAGGACACCGCGCGGGTGCGCGTCGTGCGGCGCGACATTGCCCGCGTCATGACCGTCGCCGCGCAGAAGCGCCCTCCCGCCAAGGCCAAGGACTAAGAAGACCATGCCGAAGAGAATCTTGCAGGGCGTCGTCGTCAGCGACAAGCAGGAGAAGACGCTTGTGGTGAAGGTGGAGCGCCGCTTCACCCACCCGCTGCTCAAGAAGACCGTGCGCCGGTCGAAGAACTACCACGCGCACGTCGAGAACAAGACCCAGAAGGTCGGCGACACCGTCTCGATCGAGGAGACGCGGCCGATCTCGAAGCTCAAGCGCTGGATCGTCGTCGGCGAGACGGCGCCGAAGGCTTGAGCCCGCGAACAGGACTTAAGAGAGGCGATTAGGCCATGATACAGATGCAGACCAATCTCGACGTCGCCGACAATTCCGGCGCGCGGCGCGTGATGTGCATCAAGGTGCTGGGCGGCTCGAAGCGCCGTTACGCCTCGATCGGCGACGTCATCGTCGTCTCGATCAAGGAGGCGATCCCGCGCGGGCGGGTCAAGAAGGGCGACGTGATGAAGGCGGTGGTCGTGCGCACCGCCAAGGACATCCGCCGCGCCGACGGCTCGGTGATCCGGTTCGACTCCAACGCCGCGGTGCTGATCAACAACCAGTCCGAGCCGGTCGGCACCCGCATCTTCGGTCCGGTGCCGCGCGAACTCAGGGCCAAGAACCACGTGAAGATCATCTCGCTCGCGCCGGAGGTGCTGTGATGGCCGCCAAGATCAAGAAAGGCGACACGGTCATCGTCATGGCCGGGCGCGACAAGGGCAAGCGGGGCGAAGTTCGCGCGGTCATGCCGACCGAACGCCGGGCGATCGTCGCCGGCGTCAATCTCGTTCGCCGCCACACGCGCCAGACGGCGCAGACCGAGGGCGGGATCATCACCAAGGAAGCGACGATCCATCTGTCGAATCTGGCGATCGCCGATCCCAAGACCGGCAAGCCCACCCGCGTCGGCTTCAAGATTCTCGACGACGGCCGCAAGGTGCGCGTCGCCAGGCGTTCCGGAGACCTGATCGATGGCTGAGACCAAGAACGAGAAAGGCGACAAGGCCGAGAAGGGCGCGAAGCCCGGCAAGACCGAGAAGCCTGCCGCCAAGGGCGCGAAGCCCGATGCGGCGGCTGCCGACGCCAAGGGCGCCAAGGGCAAGGGTCGCAAGGAAGCCGGGGCGGAGATCGCCGCCGCCGGCGCGGTGAAGGCCGCGCCGAAGGACTATGTCGCGCGCCTGAAGAAACTCTACCGGGACGAGATCGTGCCCAAGCTCACCAAGGAGTTCGGATACAAGAATCCGCTCGAAGTGCCGAAGCTCGACAAGATCGTGCTCAACATGGGCGTCGGCGAAGCGGTCAACGACACCAAGAAGGTCACCTCCGCCGCCGCCGACCTCGCGCTGATCGCCGGCCAGAGGCCGGTCGTGACCCGCGCCCGCAAGGCGATCTCAACCTTCAAGGTGCGCGAGAACATGCCGATCGGCGCCAAGGTCACCNNCTCGATCCGAAGTCGTTCGACGGGCGCGGCAATTATGCGCTTGGCGTCAAGGAGCACATCATTTTTCCCGAAATCGACTACGACAAGGCCGAGGCGATGCTGGGACTCGACATCGTGGTCTGCACGACGGCCAGGACCGACGCGGAAGCGAAGGCCTTGCTGCGCGAATTCAACTTCCCCTTCCGGCAGTGAGCGTGATCTCAGCGCTCAGACGCGGAAAATGGAGCCGATGAATGGCAAAGAAGAGTGCGATAGAAAATAACCTGCGCAAGCAGCGGCTGGTGAAGAAATTCGCCGCTCGCCGCAAGCGCCTGCTCGACGTCGCCAACGACCAGGCGCGTCCGATGGAGGAGCGCTTCGAGGCGCGCATCCGGCTCGCGGCGCTGCCGCGCAACGGCGCGATCATTCGGGTGCGCAATCGTTGCGAGGTGACCGGCAGGCCGCGCGGCTTCTACCGGAAGGTGAGGATGTCGCGCATCGCGTTGCGCGAACTGGGCAACCAGGGCCTGATTCCGGGCCTGGTCAAGTCGAGCTGGTGAGGAGGCAAGGATCATGGCGATGAACGATCCCCTCGGCGATATGCTCACCCGCATCCGCAACGCGCAGATGCGCAAGCGCGGCAAGGTTTCAACGCCCGGCTCGTCCCTGCGCAAAAAGGTTCTCGACGTGCTGGAGTCGGAAGGCTATATCCGCGGCTATTCGACCACGGATTATGGCGACGGCCGCACCGAGTTCGAAATCGAGCTGAAATATTTCGACGACCAGCCGGTGATTCGCAAGATCGAGCGCGTGTCCAAGCCGGGCCGCCGGGTCTATGCGACGGTCGATGCGATGCCGCGCGTCGGCAATGGCCTCGGCGTGGCGATTGTCTCGACGCCGAAAGGCGTGATGGCCGACCATTCCGCCCGGGAGAATCACGTCGGCGGCGAGGTCCTGTGCACCGTCTTCTAGACGGGCGCCAAGTTTGAACAAACGGATTTATGTGATGTCCCGTATCGGCAAGAAGCCCGTCGTCATTCCCTCCGGCGTCACCGCCAAGATTGACGGCCAGACGATCGCCGTCAAAGGCGCGAAGGGCGAGTTGAAATTCACCGCCCCGGAAGAAGTCGCGATTACGATCGACGGCGGGGCCGTCCATGTCGCGCCGCACGGCGAGGACAAGCGCGCCCGCGCCATGTGGGGCACGGCGCGCGCGCAGGTGCAGAACCTGATCGGCGGCGTGACCAAGGGGTTCGAGAAGAAGCTCGAGATCAACGGAGTCGGCTACAAGGCGGCGCTCGCGGGCAAGAACCTGCAGCTCTCGCTCGGCTACAGCCACGACATCATATTTCCGATTCCCGCCGGGGTAACGATCACCACCTCCAAGCCGACGGAAATCACCATCGCCGGCATCGACAAGCGACAGGTCGGCCAGATCGCCGCGGAAATCCGCGCGTTCCGGGGTCCCGAGCCCTACAAGGGCAAAGGGGTGAAATATGTCGGCGAGTTCGTCTTCCGCAAGGAAGGCAAGAAGAAGTAAGAGGCGACGATGGTTAAGTCGAACACGTCCGTAGATCGTCGAAAGGCGCGGGTCCGTCGCGCGGTCCTCGCCCATTCGGGCGGCCGTCCGCGGCTCAGCGTTTTCCGGTCCTCGAAGCAGATTTACGCCCAGGTCATCGACGACGAGCACGGCCGAACGATCGCCGCCGCTTCGTCGCTCGAAAAGGCGATGCGCGAATCGATCAAGACCGGCGCCGACGTCGAGGCCGCGCGCCGGGTCGGCAAGGAGCTTGCCGAACGGGCGAAGAAGGCCGGAGTCGAGAAAGTGGTCTTCGATCGCGGCGGCTATATGTATCACGGGCGCGTCAAGGCGCTGGCGGAAGGCGCCCGCGAGGGCGGGCTGGATTTCTAGCGGCGGCGACGGAAGCAAAGCGGCGCCGTCTGAAGCGCGCCGCATTTTATTCACTGATGGATGAACCCAATGGCGCGTGAAGGAGAAGGCGGCCGCGGCCGCGATCGCAACCGTGAGGAGCGCGACAGCGAATTCGTCGATCGCCTCGTGCACATCAATCGCGTGGCGAAGGTGGTCAAGGGCGGCCGGCGGTTCGGTTTCGCCGCGCTTGTTGTCGTCGGCGACCAGAAGGGGCGCGTCGGCTTCGGCCACGGCAAGGCCCGCGAGGTGCCGGAGGCGATCCGCAAGGCGACCGAAGCCGCCAAGCGCAGCGTCGTCCGGGTCCCGTTGCGCGAAGGCCGGACGCTGCATCACGATGTCAATGGCCGGCACGGCGCGGGCCGGGTCGTCCTGCGGGCGGCGCCCGCCGGCACGGGGATCATCGCTGGGGGACCGATGCGCGCCGTGTTCGAGTCGCTCGGCGTCCACGATGTCGTCGCCAAGAGCCAGGGTTCGTCGAACCCCTACAACATGGTCCGCGCCACCTTCGACGCGCTGGCGCGCGAGGACAGCCCCCGCTCGGTCGCGCAGCGGCGCAATCTCAAGGTGTCGACCCTCCAGTCGCGCCGCCAGGGCGTCGAGGCCGACGCCGCCGATTCGTGAGAGAACGACAACGATGAACGCCGAAAAGATCATCACGCTGGAGCAAACCGCGAGCGCCATCGGCCGCCCCGGCTCGCAGCGCGCCACGCTGAAGGGCCTCGGCCTTAACCGGATCGGCCGCCAGTCGCGCGTCGCCGACACGCCCGCTAACCGCGGCATGATCGCCAAGGTCGCGCATCTCGTGCGCGTCGTCGACGGCCGCTAAGGATCGCTGTCCATGAAACTCAACGAAGTGCGAGACAATCCCGGATCGTCGAAGCCGCGCATCCGCGTCGGGCGCGGCATCGGGTCAGGCAAGGGCAAGCAGGCCGGCCGCGGCGGCAAGGGCCAGACTGCCCGCTCGGGCGTCCGCATCAAGGGCTTCGAAGGCGGCCAGATGCCTCTGCATCGCCGCCAGCCGAAGCGCGGCTTCAACCCACCCTCGCGGCTGATCTATAACGAGGTCAACCTGGGGCGCATTCAGCGCGCGATCGACGCCGGGAAGCTCGACGCGGCCGAGCCGATCACGGTCGAGAGCCTGATGAAAGCCGGGGTCGTCACCCGACGGCGGGACGGCGTCAAGGTTCTTGGCGTCGGCGAATGGACGGCAAGGGCGAGCTTCGAAGTCGAGGCGGCGTCGAAGAGCGCCGCCGCCGCAATCGAGAAAGCCGGCGGCAGCCTCAAGACGCTGCGGCAAGAAGCCGCTCCTTCCGCCGCCTCTTGAGCGCCGATCGCCTCAAGGCGTGACATTGGCGCGCGCGACGACCATATGCTAGGGGCGTTTCCGCCAACGCCGGCCTCGGCTGGCGGAAGCGACGTGTCGTAAAACAAGGCGCCAGTCCCGAGGCGCCGTCCGGAGCGAATTCGCCATGGCGTCGGCCGCCGAACAGCTCGCAGCCAATATCAACTGGTCCGCCTTCGCCAAGGCCGACGAACTCAAGAAGCGCATCTGGTTCACCCTGGGCGCGCTCGTCATCTTCCGGCTTGGAACCTACATTCCGATTCCCGGCATCGACCCCGCGGCGTTCGAGGCCTCGTTCCTTGGGCAGAAGCAGGGCGTCCTCGACATGTTCAACATGTTCTCGGGCGGCGCCGTTCAGCGCATGGCGGTGTTCGCGTTGAACATCATGCCCTATATCTCGGCGTCGATCATCATCCAGCTCCTGAGCTCGGTCGTTCCTTCGCTCGAAGCGATCAAGAAAGAAGGCGAACAGGGGCGCAAGATCCTCAACCAGTACACGCGCTATCTGACGGTGGTGCTGGCGATCTTCCAGGCTTACGGCATCTCGATCGGGCTCGAGGGACGCGCCGGCATCGTCAGCGATCCGGGACTGCTGTTTCGCATCTCGACCATCGTGACGCTGACCGGCGGCACGATGTTCCTGGTCTGGCTCGGCGAGCAGATCACGTCGCGCGGGGTCGGCAACGGATCGTCGCTCATCATATTCGCCGGCATCGTCGCGCGGTTGCCGCAGGCGGTGGTGCAATTGTTCGAACTTGGCCGGCAGGGGTCGATCTCCACCGGCCTGGTGCTGGCGGTGGTCGTCATGGTGTTCGTCGTCGTCGCGTTCATCGTGTTCATGGAGCGGGCGCAGCGACGGGTGCCGATCACCTATCCGCGCCGCCAGGTAGGCAACAAGATGTACGAGGGGCAGAGCTCGTTCCTGCCGCTGAAACTCAATACGTCAGGCGTCATTCCGCCGATCTTCGCCTCCTCGCTGCTCCTGCTGCCGACGACCGTGGCCAATTTCGCTCAAGGGTCGACGGGATCGGGCGTGCTGTCGACGATCTCGGCGCTTCTCGGGCGGGGCAGCGCGCTCTATCTTATCCTGTACGCGGTGCTGATCGTCTTCTTCGCCTTCTTTTACACCGCGACGGTCTTCAATCCCGCCGACACCGCCGAGAATTTGAAGAAGCACGGCGGCTTCATCCCCGGAGTAAGGCCGGGCGAGCGCACGGCGCAATATATCGATTACGTCCTGACCCGGATTACGGTGCTCGGCGCCCTCTATCTCGCGGTGATCTGCCTCCTGCCCGAATGGCTCATTTCCTATGCAGCGCTGCCGTTCTACTTTGGCGGCACGTCGCTCTTGATCGTGGTCAATGTGACGATGGACACGGTGGCGCAGATTCACGGTCATTTGCAGGCGCATCAATATGAAGGCCTGATCAGAAAGGCCAGGTTGAAGGGGCGGAAACGATGAGGTTGATACTGCTCGGGCCTCCGGGGGCCGGCAAGGGCACGCAGGCGCAGAGACTGATCAAGATTCTCAACATCCCGCAATTGTCGACCGGCGACATGTTGCGCGCGGCGGTGGCGGCGGGAACGCCGATCGGGCTCAAGGCGAAGGCGGTGATGGAATCGGGCGCACTGGTGTCGGACGAAATCGTCGTCGGCATCATCAATGACCGCATCGGCGAGCCGGACGCGAAGCGGGGCTTCATCCTCGACGGATTTCCGCGCACGCTGGCGCAGGCGCGGGCGTTGGAAGCGATGCTCGCCGCCAAGGGGCTGAAGCTCGACGCCGCAATCGAGTTGACGGTCGACGCGCCGAAGCTCGTCGAGCGAATCGTGCAGCGCGCGGCGGAAGCGAAGGCGGCCGGCATGCCCGCGCGCAAGGACGATGACCCGGGGGTGTTCAAGTCTCGTCTGGCCGCTTACGAACGCGACACCGCCGCGGTAACGCCGTTCTATCGCGAGCGCGGCCTTCTGCATGAAGTCGACGGCATGGCCCCGATCGGGGATGTCGCCAAGGCGATCGACGCGGTCGTGTCGGAGGTCGCCGCGGCGTGACTGCGGCGACGCCAGAAGCCGAGGCGCTCATCGAGCGACGCGGCCGCGCCGGCGTCGTCGTGCTCAATCGTCCCAGAGCGCTGAATGCGCTGACCCTGACCATGGTGCGCCTGATCGCCGACGGGCTCGATGAATGGGAGCGCGACGGCGCCGTCGATCGGATCGTCATCCTCGCGGCGGGCGAGCGCGCCTTTTGCGCCGGCGGAGACATCCGCCGTCTGTACGATCTCGGCCGCGCCGGCGACCATGACGCCCAATTGACGTTCTGGCGCGAGGAATATCAGCTCGATCGGCGGATCAAGACCTATCCCAAGCCGATCGTCGTCCTGGCGGGCGGCATCACGATGGGCGGCGGCGTCGGGCTCATGATGAACGCGGCCCATCGGGTCGTGGACGAACGCTTCGTCTTCGCGATGCCCGAGGTCGGCATCGGCTTTTTCCCCGACGTCGGGGCGGCGTGGTTCCTGCCGCGGCTCAAGCATCGCGCGGGCGTCTATTTCGCCCTCACCGGCCTGCGCGCCGACGCGGGCGACGCGCTCGCGCTGGGTCTGGCCGAGACCTTCGTCGCCAGCGCCGCCTTGCCGGCGCTGGCGCAGGCGTTGGAAGGCGATGAGCCGGTCAAGGCTGCGCTCGCCCGCTTCGCCGCGCCTCCGGGGCGCTCGGCGCTGATCAGCGAGGCCGAGGACATCGAGGCTTGTTTCTCCCGGCCCGATCGCGAGGCGATCCTCGACGCCCTGCGCCACGCCGAGAGACGCGGCCGCGCCTTCGCGGCGCCGGCGCGGGCGGCGATGCTGGAGAAGTCGCCGACGAGCCAGGCGATCGCGCTCAGGCAGATGACGCTCGGCCGGGCGGCCGATTTTGACCAGGCGCTTCGCATGGACTACCGCATCGTATCGCGAATCTGCCGCGGCCATGATTTCTACGAGGGCGTTCGCGCCGTGATCGTCGACAAGGACAATCGTCCGCAATGGAGCCCGCCGCCGTCGCCGGCGGAGGTCGACGCCTATTTCGCTCCGCTCGACGTGGGCGAGCTGACATTTCCGGCGCGGGGCGGATGAAATACATCATGCGCCAGAGCCGCGACGGCGCGGTGGAACTGATCGATCGCTCGCCCGCCGCGGCCGAGGACGGCGATCTCCTGTCGGTTGTTTCGCGCCTGGGCTGGGGGACGGCGCTCATCTGGTACATGCGCACGCTGGCGTGGGTCTGGGTCGCCAAAGGCCTGTTCGACTGGGCGATCATTCTCGGCGCGTTTCCCAGCCTCGGGCAGTTCACGACGATGGCCCTGCCGCTGCAGGCGACGATTGTCGCCTTCGCCTGTCTCGATCTTCTCGCCGCGATCGGGCTATGGCTGGCGGCGCCGTGGGGCGGCGCGATCTGGCTCCTGTGCGCGGTGGTCGAGGCCGCCTCGCCCGTCCTGAGCCCGCGCGCCGCCGCGATCGGCTTTGGCGGCGCGCTGGTCAATGTCGCGCTCGTGGCCGGCTATTTCGTGCTGAGCTTTCGCGCGGTCCGCGAACGCACCTGACGATCGGATTGCCGTCTGCCGCCTTCCTCAACGTTCTTTGCCCGCCGGACGGCGTCGCGCTCGCCGACGTTTGCGTCCTGTCAACGTAAACAAAGCCTTTGATTCAATTGAAATTTACCAGCGCCAGAAAACCTTGGATTCATCTTGACTCTTAAACTCGTATTCACGGGCTTACGTTACAGTTCTGCCCATAAGAGGACCGAAGGAACGTCGGCCGTGGGCAAGCGAACAGACGGGTGTGCTATGATTAACGCAGTCAAAACACAAGATATTGCAGTTCGCTCGGACCCTGAACTTCGGGTGTCCGGCTTGTACCTGGAGACCTTGACGATGGTCGAGCGGCTTCATCGCCGGTTGCTTGACGTGATCAAGGATGAATTCGACCGTCGGAGCCGCTCCGACGTCAACGCGGTGCAGGCGTTGCTTTTGTACAATATCGGCGACAAGGAATTGACCGCCGGCGAATTGCGCACGCGCGGCTATTATCTCGGCTCGAACGTTTCCTACAACGTCAAGAAGCTGGTCGAGATGGGCTTCCTCCACCATTCCCGCTCGCGGATCGACCGTCGGTCGGTTCGAATCAGCCTGACCGATCGGGGCAAGGAGGTGCACCGCATCGTCTCCGGCGTTTACGAAAAGCACGCCCGCACCATCGAGCAGATCGGCGGCATTCCCGGCGACGACTTCGCCCGCATGAACGCTTCGCTATCGCGCCTCGAGCGCTATTGGACTGACCAGATCAAATATCGGCTCTGATTACGCTCTGTTAACCTCACAAGGTTTCTCTTGGGCGGGCGTCCGCAGCGCGGGCGTCCGTCTTGCGTTCGACTCGCTCGGGCCATAAAAACGCCGGACTAGCCCATATGTTTGGTGCTAAGGCGCGGGAGCCTCGAGCGAACGGTACGGCGCAGGTCGGAACGATCTGGGCCGGGGGCGGGGTCGGACGAGCGCCGTCCTTTCTTGGAGATATGCAATTGATGCGTGGCATGATCGTCTCGCGGCTCTCACGCCGCGCATTGTTTGCCGCGACGGCGAGCGTAGCTTTTGCCGTCGCCCTGGGATCGATCCCGTCCAAGGCCGACGATCAGGATAGCGCTCAGGCGGAATGGCCGCAAAGCTATGAGGCGTCGCCGCACATGGCGGTCGGGCGCGAGGCGACCCCCATCCTGTCGCCGGCGACGGTCGACGCAACGGAAGCGGCGATCCAGAAATATCAGGACATCGTCACCCGCGGCGGCTGGAACACGGTGCCGGCCGGCGCCGAACTCAGAGTCGGCTCCAAATCGAAAGCCGTGGAGGCGCTGCGGGAGCGCCTCGTCGCTTCGGGCGATCTTGATCCGGTCGCGGGCGCGGGGCCGGTGTTCGATTCGTTCGTCGAAGCGGCGGTCCAGCGCTTCCAGGCTCGCAACGGCCTCAGCCAGACCGGCGTCGTCAGTGAGGCGACGTTCACCGAGCTCAACGTGCCCGCCGCGGCGCGCCTGCAACAGCTCGAGACCAATATCGTTCGGCTGAAGGCCTATAGCGGCGATCTTGGCGCGCGCTATGTGGTGGCGAACATTCCCGCCGCTTCAGTCGAGACGGTCGAAAACGGCGTCGTCTATTCGCATCACGCCGCCGGCGTCGGCAAGATCGATCGCCAGTCGCCGATCATGCAGACCAAGGCGACCGAGATCAATTTCAATCCGTTCTGGACCGTGCCGCCTTCGCTGATCAAGAAGGATCTCATCCCGAAGATGAAGGCCGATCCGAACTATCTGACGGACGAAAAGATCCGCGTCTTCAACAAGGACGGACAAGAGGTTTCTCCGGCCTCGATCGATTGGAACAGCAACGAGGCGACCAATTTCAAATACCGCCAGGACACGGGCGCCGACCTCAACTCGCTCGGCTTCGTGCGCGTCAACATTCCCAACCCCTACGGCGTCTACATGCATGACACGCCGTCGAAGGGCATATTCGGCGACGACTTCCGCTTCGTATCGTCGGGCTGCATCCGGGTGCAGGACGTGCGCGATTATGTCGCCTGGCTGTTGAAGGACACCCCCGGCTGGGGCCGCGATCAGATCGACGCGGTCATCCGCTCGGGCGACCGCGTCGACGTCAAGCTCGCGCAGCCGGTCAACGTCTATTGGATCTACGTTACCGCCTGGGCGACGCCGGACGGCATCGTCCAGTTCCGGCCCGACGTCTATCAGCGGGACGGCGCGGGCCCCGGCCCACTCGCCTCCGCCGTTCCGGCCCAGCCGATGGCGCTGCCGCAGGAGTAGCCTTCGGGCCGCTTACGCCTTGCGCCGCCCTCGGGGCCG
>PLUH01000202.1 GCA_003164825.1 Hyphomicrobiales bacterium | reverse complement strand
ATCATTGTGCGCTCCGCCGCACGGGCGGCGCCCTTTCCGCCCAATCATAGCAGAGAGAGGCGCCTCCAGCCGCCTCGACCGTCTCACTTGTGCTGTCACTGCAACGTGCTGAAGGGCCTCAACCTTCAGCGCGCCGTCCCGAGCCGGAATCGCTTCACTCGACGCGTCTCTCAAAGCGTCGCAAGTCGAGAGCGCCCGAGCGATCGACTGAATCGCCGAGGGGTCTAGCGGCGCTCACCGCGAAGGTCGGCGAGCAAAATGCTGTCAGATGGCGATCGCGTCACGCTTTCCACCGCGCCGGAACGCTGCATAAGCAAGCCCAGCGAATCCGATCAGCGCCATCGCCCAGGTGGACGGCTCGGGGACGGGCGTGCCGACCACGAATCCCTGGGTGTTGGCGAAGCCCTCGGTATCCCCATCCGGAAAGAGCCCCAACGAGAAGGTCTGGGGATTGGCCTCGGCATACGAGACATAGCTGGCGATCAAGGCGTTTATCTCGCTGTTAGAGGAGGTCACGGTGGCGTCGTACTCCACCGTCCAGATCGCGCCCGCGATGGCAGTCTCGATATCCCCGAGCAAGGGGTCAGTACTGTCATAGATATATTTGCTAACGCCGATATCGGCCAGGGTCTGGATTTCGCCCGAGACCGTGGCGGAAAGCGGATTTCCATTTCCGGGCCCCGAGGGGCTGGATGCATCCGAGCTGTCGGTGGTCACCGGCGCCGTATAATAGGTGTAGGGTCCAATACTTCCTATGCCAATGTCGTGGAAAAGGTCGACGCAAAACACTGGGATCGTTTGACCGCCTGTCGTGCCGAGCAGGATCAACCCCGTTATCACCGAAGCGGGGCCATAGGCCGGCGACACCACCGATACAGTCGTACTGCCGCCGGGATATACGGCGAGAGAATCGATCTCCACAGTTCCCGCTGCAGCCGTTCCAATCCCCATAAAGCCCGTTAGCAGGGCAGCAAAGGACGCCAGTGACAAGTTCCTCATGCTCACAACCAAACCCCTTCCGGTATCTTCCACCCACGTGATGCCGCTCGCTTCCCGACCCACATGCCGAGACCGCAATTTCCCAACGTAAATAACCGATGGGGTATGTCAAGCTCAAACAACGGCAGGGCTGTGAATTAATTTCGCGCGCTTCGAGCCCTAAGCTGCCGTGAAAAGTGAGACTCGCCAGCACGACGGCGAAAAGGCGAGCATCACGCCGCGACTCGCGTCGTCATCGCGAGCCCCGAAGGGGCCCTTATTCCCGCAAATCAAAGTGGGATTGGGGAATGGGGCCTCGCGCCGGGAGGCGTTGTCGCGTCGCGCTTACCCGCCCCGGGCGACGGCGACGAAGGCGTCGAGATCGGCGAGGCTGGGGCTCATCATTGTGCGCTCCGCCGCACNNGGCGCGTCTCGAAGGACGCTCCAGTCCCCGGCCAGTCGGCGGCTCTCCCTGGACCATCCTTCGAGAAGCGGCGCTACGCGCCGCCCCTCAGGATGCGGGCGTGGGGTGTTCGCCGCGGTGGTTGGACACTCGATGCCGGGAGCGACAACCCGTTTGGCAAAGAAGGAGCAAGCTCATGCAGGTCCGCCAGCTCGGTTCATCCGGCCCGAAGGTGTCCGCCATCGCTCTCGGCTGCATGGGCATGTCGGGCATGTACGGACCCGCCGACCGCGCCGAGAGCATCGCCACCATCCACGCGGCGCTCGACGCCGGGGTCACCCTCATCGACACCGGCGACTTCTACGGCATGGGCCACAACGAGATGCTGATCGCCGAGGCGCTGAAGGGCGTCCCGCGCGACCGCTATCAGCTCAGCGTCAAGTTCGGCGCGCTACGCGATCCGTCCGGCGCCTGGGTCGGCTTTGACGCGCGCCCCGCGGCGGTGAAGACCTTTCTCGCCCATTCGCTGCAGCGCCTCGGCGTAGACCACATCGACATCTACCGCCCGGCGAGGCTCGATCCCGGCGTGCCGATCGAGGACACCGTCGGGGCCATCGCGGAGATGGTGAAAGCCGGCTATGTCGGCCACGCCGGCCTCTCGGAGGTCGGGTCCGACACCATTCGCCGGGCTTCCGCCGCGTCGCCGATTTGCGACCTCCAGATCGAATATTCGCTCATCTCCCGCGGGGTCGAGGACAGCATTCTGCCCGCTCTCCGCCAGGCGGGCGTTGCGGTCACCGCCTATGGCGTGCTGTCGCGCGGCCTCATCAGCGGACGCTGGTCGAAGGACGCGCTCGGCCCCGCCGATTGGCGCGCGCATAGCCCCCGGTTCCAGGGCGGGAATGTCGATCGCAACCTCGCTCTGGTCGAGGCGTTGCGCGCCGAAGCCAAGGCGCGGGGCGCGAGCGTGGCCGGAATCGCCATCGCCTGGGTCATGGCCCAGGGCGCGGACATCATCCCGGTCATCGGCGCGAGGCGCCGCGCCCAGCTCGACGAGGCGCTCGGCGCCCTCGACATCAAGCTCGGCCCCGACGACCTTGCCGCGCTCGAACGGGCGGCCCCAAAGGGGGCGGCGGCGGGCGAGCGCTACAATTCTCAAGGCATGGCGACCCTGGATAGCGAGCGGGGATGAGCGTGGCGGCACCTCGAGCCTCTGAGCGCGCGTCCGAGACCAGCCATTCCCTGGGCGGCGAGGCGACTGCCGCGCCCGGCGGGGTTCAGGCCGCGGCGCGGCGCAGGCCGTTGCGCCGGCGCGCCGCATAGGCGAGCCCGGCGAAGCCGACCACGATCAGCGCCCAGGTCGAGGCTTCCGGGGCCGGGGCGGCGTTCAGGCCGAGCGCGGCCGCGTTACTCGCTGCAAGCGCGCTGTAATTGAACCCGCCGTCGCCGGTGACTGTGGCGCTGATCGGGTCGCCGTTGCTGTCGAGAACCTGAACTCCAACCAGCTCGACGGTGTCGGAAAAATCAATAAACCCGCTCAGGGAATAAAGATTAAGGTCGGTCTCAATCGCGGTGGGCACGCCGATCGTGACCCCCACTCCAAGCGAGCCGGTGCTTGAGACGACAGCGGCCCCATCGATAGACTGTTCAAACAGGATGTCGGACGGAGTAATGATCTCGGGGTTGTCGGCGGTGACGAGTACTCGGCCCATGGCGGATGGATCGGCGCTCAGGCCATGAACATAGTACGTAAAGACGAGCGTGCCGGGCGAGCCCGTCGGCACGGCGCCGCTCGCAACGAAATAATTGTCGCTGATGATCGCGTCGGCCGTTCCGTCCGTATAGCCAGCGCCGTGCGCGGACACGTACAGGCCGCTGGAGTTCGCTTCCGAGGTAGCGGAGATGAAACCGAAGACCGGATAAGTGATCGGATATCCGCATTCGGCGCCGGCGGACGTGCTGCCCGACACGACCTGCTGGCTGCCTCCACAATTGGCCGAAGCCGTATATTCGGCGGGATGGCCAGGGGCCGCGGCGCACAGTAGCGCGCCGATAACGCAAAGCCGAACGAATGCTTTCATGGCCTCACCCTCCCCAAACGACGAAAGACGAAGACAGCCGTCGCGCTTTTCGACGCCATAGCGGTTCGCTTTCCGCTCAAACCTGCAGGATCGTCCGTTCCGGGACGCTGCTGGATGCAAACATGGCGGCGGCGACAGGCCGACGCATCCTTAAAATTGATGAAGCGAGCGTGTCCTGGATCGCTGCTCGCGAAAAAGTGGGAGCCGGTTTTTCGCAAAAAAGCGCGCGAAATCAAGGGAATCTAGAGCCTTCGGCGATTCGGCCGAATTGCCGGAGGCTCTAGGAAGAAACAATTGGAGCCGACGCCGCAGACAGGAGTCGGATGAGGTCGCTCGTCGTGCCCGCGCCGACCTTTTCGCGGACGCTCGCAATCTGACTTCTCACGGTCGCAATCGATAGTCCGCTCGCGATCGCGATGTCCGCGGGCGCAAGCCCGGCGAGCAGGCCGAACGCGACGCGGATCTCCGCTGGCGTCAATTCGTAGGCCGTCTTGAGGAAGCTTTCCGATGGCTTGGCGGAGCCGGGAAGCCCGGTCAGAAAAATTGCAATCGGATTGGATCGAGTCGGCGGCCCCGCGCTCATCGCGATGGCGGCAAGCTTGATTCCTCGCTCAGCAGACCGGCCGGAAATCGCGGTTTCAAAAAATCGCCGTCGCGCGACGCTTGCAACGAGCTCTTGCAAATCAACGCCGGCCAGGCTCAACTTTTGGTTGACGATACGACCGAGGCGCTGGCTCGACATCAGCTGGTCCGCCGCTTCGTTTCGATAAAGAACCCAACCCGCGTGGTCGATCAGAAGGACGGCTGTCGCCAGCCGATCGACGATCGAGCCAAACATCGAAGCGTCGGCCCTGCGAAGCGCGAGGTGATCGCCGATCGAGAGCGAACGATGGACATGGGCTCCGATCGTCGCAAAGAGGTCCACATCGTCATCCGAGTATCGCCCGTCTTCGACGCGGCGGACGACGGCGAGCGCCCCCACGCGAACTCCCTCCCGATAAATGCAGGCGCCCAGAAGATCGTCGTACCGTTGCGGGGCGCACCACTCGAGATAGAGTTGACTCGCCTCAAACGCCTGCGAGGGAACCAGGTCGCGTACCCGCTTCGGGTCGCCGACCGCTTCCGTCATGATCGCGGCGACGAGCGGGTTCTTGTCGGCATATCGCTCGACATAGAGCCGACTGAAGTGAGGGTCGGTGCCGTGCTCGTGCGCAAGCAAAGCGGTGCCTTTGGAAATGTCGTGATAGTTTATTGTGCATGCGGCGGAGTGCGTGCAGGCGGAGATTGATGCGAGCGCGCGAGGCCAGGCGTCCGGGTCGAGCGCTGCGTCGTAGACGTCGCCGATCACGGCTGACAGCAGCTTGGTCTCTTCTTGCATTGAAGTCTCGCAGGTAAGCGGCCTACGATGCCTGACGTCGCTGTTCTGTCAATAAGGCGCATTCCCGAGCCTGCACTTCCCGGCGGGCCCCCGATTGTCAAGCCCGCAAAGGCGGGCGTCGAGATCGGCGGACGCTCGCGTCGGACGCGGACTTCTCCGTAATAAATCAAGCCGTTCAACAACTTATCTGTTAGGGGCAGGCCCCGTCCAATAATTTTGCTTCCGATTTTCACAAGTTAGTGCCATACTGTCTGTTTTTCTGCAACCGGGCCTCCGAGGATCAGGGCCCAAACAGCGAGGCAGAGATGGAGATCAACACAACCCCGGCCCCGAAGCAGCGGCTCAATGCGCTTGCGCGGGTGGCGCGGCGGGCGCGCATTTTCGCCCGGCTGCGCGAGGGCTGGGCCTATGACGAGATCGCGCGCGACGAGCGGCTGACGGCCGAGCGCGTCCGCCAGATCGTGCGCGAGGCGCTCGAGCGGCGCCTGCCCGACGAGGA
This sequence comes from Hyphomicrobiales bacterium, assembly GCA_003164825.1. Lineage (GTDB taxonomy): Bacteria > Pseudomonadota > Alphaproteobacteria > Rhizobiales > Beijerinckiaceae > Roseiarcus. The sequence goes on along the minus strand of PLUH01000202.1, from coordinate 5,610 downwards.
CACCGACCATGCCAAGCTCCAGCTCGACCGCCTTCGGCCGGCGATGCGGGTCGCGACCGCGGCGGTCGAGGAGGGCGACGTCAGGGCGATCGCGCCGCTCCTGAAAGTGCTCGACCGGCTCGACCGATACCAGAAGACCGCGAAGGTCAATCAGGTCTATGACGACGGCGCGCGCAAGAAGCTGTTCGAGAAGCTGAACCGTGTCGCCGCCAACCTCGGCCTGGCCGTGATCGAGGACCCTACGAAGGCCCAGGCGAAGCCGGCGCCCGAGGCGGCTCCGACGCCTGAGCCGGGCGAGCCGAAGGGGCCTGCGGCCGACAAAGAAAAAACGCCCTGGGGGGTCGGCGCAAGCNNAGGAAATCCAAGCCTTTTCCTTTGATCGTTTTTGGCCGGGCTTGGCTGGATTTTGCCGGATTTGGCTCAATTTGGTTTTGGCTTGGATTCCCGGCTTCGCCGTATGACTGTCTTGATGATGTTGTCTATACGTATGAGTCACTTCGAAGGAAAGCCGCCAATATGACATTGAGCATTCGAGACGCCGCCACCGACCAACTGGTCCGCGAGCTCGCCAAACGGAAGAACCTCGGCTTGACCGAGGCGGTGCGGCTCCCCCCCCCCCCCCCGCTTCGCCGTCTCGACGACGAGACGCCGCTTGGCGAGCGGATCGCCGCGATCCGGCGCAGCATTGTCGCCCGAGGGCTAACCGGAGAGAAGGCCGACAAGGCCTTTTTCGACGACCTCAGCGGCGACGTCTGATGGTTCTCGACGCCTCCGCCATCATCGCCATGCTCGGCGACGAGGCCGAGGGGAACCGTTTCGCCGCCGCGCTGGAAGGGGCGGCGACGAGGTCCGTCTCGCCGGTCGCCGTCTGGGAGACAGTCGTCGGTTTGGCCAGGGTCTATCCGCTCTCCATCGCCGAGGCGCGCCGAAAGGTCGCGGAGTTTCTCGCGACAGCAGAGGTCGAGATGCTCGTCATCGGGCGGCCCGAACTCGACCTGGCGCTTGACGCCTACGACCAGTTCGGCAAGGGCCGCCATCCCGCCCGCCTCAACCTCGGCGACTGCTTCACCTACGCAGCGGCAGTGGCTGGCGACGTTCCGCTTCTCTGCACAAGCACGAAGGTTTCTGGTTGACCGATGTTCGGCAGGCGCTCGAAGGGACGGAGGATTGACGCTTGCTTACGAATCCATCTTCAGCGCGGCGATGAACGCTTCCTGCGGGATGTCGACCTTGCCGAACTGGCGCATCTTCTTCTTGCCGGCCTTCTGCTTCTCGAGGAGCTTGCGTTTGCGGGTGGCGTCGCCGCCATAGCACTTGGCGGTGACGTCCTTGCGCAGCGCGCGAATGGTCTCGCGGGCGATGATCTTGCCGCCGATCGCCGCCTGGACCGGGATCTGGAACATGTGCGGGGGGATCAGGTCTTTGAGCTTCTCGACCATCGCCCGCCCGCGTGCTTCGGCGCGGTCGCGATGGACCAGCATCGACAGCGCGTCGACCGGCTCGGCATTGACCAGGATCGACATCTTGACCAGGTCGCCTGGGCGATAGTCAATAAGCGTATAGTCGAACGAAGCATAGCCCTTGGAGATCGACTTGAGACGATCGTAGAAGTCGAACACGACCTCGTTGAGCGGCAGCTCGTAGACCACCATCGCGCGTTTTCCGACATAGTTGAGGTCGACCTGAACGCCGCGCCGGTCCTGGCAGAGCTTGAGGATCGAGCCGAGATAGTCGTCAGGGGTGAGTATTGTCGCCTTTATCCACGGCTCCCTGATCTCGGCGATCTTGACCACATCGGGCATGTCGGCCGGATTGTGGAGCTCGATCTCGGTCTTGTCGGTCAACTCGATCCGGTAGATGACCGAGGGCGCGGTCGCGATGAGGTCGAGGTTGAACTCGCGCNNGCGTCATTGAGCCTGAGCCTGCCCATCGCCGCCCTGAGCGCCTCGAAGTCGGCTGCGTCGGCCGGAAAGAGGCCGCAGAACACGACCGGCTGGGCCGGCTTGAAGCCGGGCAGCGCCTCGGCCGTCGGGCGCTTGTCGTCGGTGATCGTATCGCCGACGCGGGTGTCGGCGACCTGCTTGATCTGGGCGGTGATATAGCCGATCTCGCCGGGGCCGAGCTTGTCGGCCTCGGTCATCTTCGGCCGGAACACGCCGATGCGGTCGACCTCATAAGCCGCGCCCGAGCCCATCATGCGGATGCGCATGCCGCGCCTGAAATGGCCGTCGATCAACCGGACCAGCACCACGACGCCGAGATAGGCGTCGTACCAGGAATCGACCAGGAGCGCCTTCAAGGGCGCGCTCTCGTCGCCCTTTGGCGGCGGCAGGCGGGTGACGATCGCCTCCAGCACCTGATCGATATTGAACCCGGTCTTGGCCGAGATCTCGATCGCCTGCGAGGCGTCGAGGCCGATCACGTCCTCGATCTGCTNNCTTGTTGAGCACCGGCACGATCTCGTGTCCGGCGTCGAGCGCATGATAGACGTTGGCGAGCGTCTGCGCCTCGACCCCCTGGCTGGCGTCGACGACCAGGAGCGAGCCCTCGCACGCCGCAAGCGACCTCGACACCTCATAGGCGAAGTCGACGTGGCCGGGCGTGTCCATCAGGTTGAGGACATAGGGCTTCCCGTCATTGGCCCGGTATTCGAGCCTGACCGTCTGCGCCTTGATGGTGATGCCCCGCTCGCGCTCGATATCCATCGNNGCGATGATCGCGAAGTTGCGGATGTTCTCGATCGGGTGGACGGTCATGGGGCGCGGGATAGCAGGGCGCGCGCGGGAAGGGAACGGGATTCAAGGCGCCTGCGCCGATCCGCGCGGCCGGCCGGGCGCTCCCTTGCCCGGCGCCCGACCCGCCGTCTAGAGTGATGGCTGCAGGCTCGGGGGCCGAGGGGGCGATGGGCCACATCAACTATCAATGCCTGCGCGGCAAGATTCATGCTGTCGCGCCCGCGGCGCCGCCGACCAATCCGCACTTATGGGTCATTCTCGAAGCGAACGGCGAGCAATGGTTTGCGACCATCAACGTCCGCTCGGACAAGGACGCGCTGGGAGAGCCGGCCGGCAAGTCCTATCTCTATTATCTCGTCGACGCCGATTTCGACCATCCCTTCGTCGCGTCCATCCTGGCGCGGCCTGAAGGGCTGTCGGCGGTCGAGCGCTCCTTCGCCGGCGGCGCGCTCGACTTTCAGCGGGCGGGGCTGTTCGACCCGAACGCCATGCGCGTTCTTCCTCCCGACGGCCCGGGGCATGACGGCCTCGTCCAGCGTCTCACGGGCATTCTGCAGCTAGCCAAAGATCAAGAGTGCGACGTCTTTTTCTACGGCAACGCCTTCAGCAAGGATAATCCTCACCAGACCGACGCCGCGTTCGGCTACACGCCTCAAACGCCTTTCGGCCTCGACAACGTCCATATGGCCCAGGGGGATCCGCAGGCGATCAACATGCGATTGCGCGAGAACGGCGTCTGGCACGACGGCGCCTCATTCGTCTGGGACGGGCGGGCCCAGCGCATGACCGCGATTTTCCTGTCCTTTCAGAGCCAGGCCTGGCATACGAACGACAGCGGGGACCCCATCGACGGCGCGACCGGCGCGGAGGCGCCAGCCTACGATTTCTCGAAAGCCGACGGCGCGCTGATCATGCCGCCGCCGCGGCTCGCGCAATTGACCAGCGCCCATCGCGGGCCGGACGGCGGGGCCTCGGTCGTCCTGACCAACATGAGTCATGACCCGCTCGATCTTTCCGGGTGGACGCTCGTCGTCGACGCCAGAACCCCGATCGATTTGCCGGCGACGACGCTCGGCCCAGGTCAGCCTCTCAGCGTGACGCTGACCCCGGGAAGCCTGGAGGATCGAGGCGGAGTTTTGATGCTGGTCAATCCCTCAGGCCTCAGCGTCCACTGCGCCGCCCACCGCGGCGGCGATTCCCTTGCAGGTTGGAGTTCGAGTTTGAGATGAAGCGCGGCCCCGATTTCTCGCTTCGTCTTGGCCGACGCCTGGCCGCGCCGCCTGCGGGTTGCGCCCCGAAAAGTCCTATGTTAGGCAACCGGCGCCCTTAGGGCCGAGCCAGTCCGCGCGCTCGAATTCGAGACCCGGAAACATCGGGAATTCCTGAGGTTGGCGCCGTTTCGGGGCGGAGCGCGTGGGCTTAGGACGCCCTGCGACGAGGTGAGGGGCTTGGCACAGGACGACACGATCGTTTCGGGAGTCGCGGGACGCTACGCGTCGGCCCTGTTCTCGCTCGCTTATGACGAGCGCCAGACCGACTCCGTCGCTGAAGCGTTGGCGAGGTTCGACGCGCTGATCGCCGAGAGCCCGGATCTCGAACGGTTGGTGCGAAGCCCGGTGTTCTCCGCCGCCGACCAGCTCAAGGCTCTCGACGCCATTCTGGCAGACGCGAACATCGGCGGCGTCGCTGCAAACTTCATCCGGCTGGTGACATCGAAGCGCCGTCTGTTCTTCATCCGCGAGATGATCGCCGACTACCGCAAGCTCAACGACGCGCATCGCGGCGTGACGCGGGCGGACGTGACCAGCGCGACCCCGCTCACCGACGCCCATATCGCGGCGCTGAAAGAGTCGTTGCGCGCCGCTTCAGGCGGCCGGGAGGTCGATCTCGACGTCAGGCTCGACCCGTCGATCATCGGCGGCCTGATTGTCAAGCTCGGTTCGCGCATGGTCGACGGCTCGCTGAAAACGAAGCTCAACTCGATTCGCCTAGCCATGAAAGAGGTCGGCTGATGGATATCCGCGCCGCAGAAATCTCCTCGATCCTGAAAAGCCAGATCGCCAACTTCGGCGCCGAGGCGCAGGTGACCGAGGTCGGTCAGGTGCTGAGCGTCGGCGACGGCATCGCGCGCGTCTATGGTCTCGACAAGGTCCAGGCTGGCGAGATGGTCGAGTTCGAGAGCGGCACTCGCGGCATGGCGCTGAACCTCGAGAGCGATAACGTCGGCATCGTCATTTTCGGCACGGATCGCGAGATCAAGGAAGGCCAGACGGTCAAGCGCACCGGCGCGATCGTCGACGTGCCGATCGGCAAGGAGCTGCTCGGCCGCGTCGTCGACGCGCTCGGCAATCCGATCGACGGCAAGGGCCCGATTAACGCTGCAAAGCGCGCCCGCGTAGACGTCAAGGCGCCCGGCATTATTCCGCGCAAGTCGGTCAGCGAGCCGATGGCGACCGGCCTCAAGGCGATCGACGCGATGATCCCGATCGGCCGCGGCCAGCGCGAGCTCATCATCGGCGACCGGCAGACCGGCAAGACCGCGATCGCCCTCGACACGATCCTGAACCAGAAGTCCTTAAACCAGGGTGGCGACGAATCGAAGAAACTCTATTGCGTCTACGTCGCGGTCGGACAGAAACGTTCGACGGTCGCGCAGTTCGTCAAGGTTCTGGAGGAGAACGGCGCGCTCGAATATTCGATCATCGTCGCCGCCACCGCCTCCGACCCGGCGCCGATGCAATTTCTCGCCCCCTTCTCTGGCTGCGCGATGGGCGAGTTTTTCCGCGACAACGGCATGCACGCAGTCATCTTTTATGACGACCTCTCCAAGCAGGCGGTCGCCTATCGCCAGATGTCGCTGTTGCTGCGCCGCCCG
>PLUH01000392.1:12902-18293 GCA_003164825.1 Hyphomicrobiales bacterium | reverse complement strand
TTTGCGCACGACGATCGCCAACCTCAACGTCAACGAGCCCAAGGGGAATTTCGACGGGCCGGCCCAATCCTCGGCCATCAACGCCAACGATCAGATCCGCGATCCGAAGGATTACGCGAACGCGGTCATCGCCTACCGCAATAACGCGCCGGTCCGGCTTTCCGACGTCGCGAGAGTCGAAATCGCGCCGGAGAACAGCCGCCTCAAGGCGTGGATGAACACGACGCCGGCCCTCATCGTCAACATTCAGCGCCAGCCCGGCGCGAACGTCATCCAGGTCGTCGACAGCATCAAGAAGATATTGCCCTCGCTCAGTCAGTCGCTGCCGGCGGCGATCACGGTCACGCCGCTGACCGATCGCACGATCACCATCCGGGCCTCGGTCGAGGACGTCGAGTTCGAGCTTTCGCTCGCCGTCGGCCTTGTGGTGATGGTCATTTTCCTGTTCCTGCGCAACATCCCGGCGACGATCATCCCCAGCCTGTCGGTGCCGCTGTCGCTGATCGGGGCGCTGGCGATCATGTACCAGGCCGGCTTCAGCCTCGACAATCTGTCGCTGATGGCGCTGACCATCNNGACGACGCGATCGTGGTGATCGAGAACATCGCCCGCTTTCTCGAGGCCGGCGACAGCCCCTACGACGCAGCGATGAAGGGGTCGGCTCAGATCGGCTTCACCATCATTTCGCTCACCGTGTCGCTGATCGCCGTCCTGATCCCGCTTCTCTTCATGGGCGACGTCGTCGGCAGGCTGTTCCACGAGTTTGCGATCACGCTTGCCGCCACCATCATCATCTCCGCCATCGTGTCGCTGACTCTGGTGCCGATGCTGTGCGCCAAGCTCCTGCGTCCGCACGGGCGCGGCGGCGACGCGAGCGGGGGACGGTTCTTCCAGGCGCTGACCCGGTTCTACGCCGCCACGCTCCGGGTCGTGCTCAATCATCAGGGCGTCATGCTTCTGGTCGCGCTCGGCACGTTCCTGCTCACCGGCTACCTCTACGTGACGATCCCGAAGGGGTTCTTTCCCATTCAGGACACCGGCGTCATCCAGGGCGTGACCCAGGCGGCGGAGGCGATTTCGTTCGACCAGATGGCCGACCATCAGCAGGCGCTGGCGAAAGCCATCCTCACCGATCCGGATGTCGAGAGCCTGTCCTCCTTCATTGGCGTCGACGGCTCGAACGTCACGCTCAACTCCGGCCGCTTCCTCATCAACTTGAAGCCGCACGACAAGCGCAAGGCGACGGCGAGCGAGATCATTCGCCGGCTGCAGCAGGAGACCGCGAGCGTGCCGGGCATATCGCTGTTCATGCAGCCGGTTCAGGACCTCTCGATCGACACCGCGGTCAGCGCGACCCAGTATCAGTTCACGCTCGAGAACCAGGATCTGGCGACGCTGCAGACCTGGACGCCGAAAGTGCTCGCGCGTCTCGGCCAGATCAAGTCGATCGTCGATGTCGCCAGCGATCTGCAGCCGGACGGCCGCTCGGTGATGGTCGATCTCGACCGCTCCAACGCCGCCCGGTTCGGCATCACGCCGGCGATCGTCGACAATGCGCTCTACGACGCCTACGGCCAGCGCATCATCACCACCATCTTCACCCAGAGCAACCAATACCGGGTGATCCTCGACGTCGATCCGAACATGGCGCAGTCGGTGAAATCGCTCGATTCGCTCTACCTGCCTTCGGCCGCGTCCACGACTGGCCAGACGCCGCTCGACTCGGTCGCCAATTTCACCGTCAAGACCGCGCCGCTTCAGATCTCGCATCTCAAGCAGTTCCCGGTGACGACGATCTCGTTCAACCTCGCGCCCGGCGCTTCGCTCGGCGAGGCGGTCGACGCGATCAGCGGAGCGCTCGCCGAGATCGATCTGCCGCCGAGCTTCGCCGTCAGTTTCCAGGGCGCGGCGCAGGCGTTCCAGTCGGCGCTGTCGAACGAGGTCTTCCTGCTCGCGGCGGCGATCGCCGCCATGTATATCGTGCTCGGCGTGCTCTACGAGAGCTNNNNATCATGATGATCGACTTCGCGCTCGAGGCTCAGCGCCACCAGGGGCTGCCGGCGCGCGAGGCGATTTATCAGGCCTGTCTGCTGCGCCTGAGGCCGATCCTGATGACGACGGTTGCGGCGATTTTCGGCGCGCTGCCGTTGATGCTCGGGACGGGCGTCGGCTCCGAGCTTCGCCGTCCGCTGGGTCTGGCGATCGTCGGCGGCCTCGCCTTCAGCCAGGTGCTGACCCTCTATACCACGCCGGTCATCTATCTCTTCTTCGAGCGGCTCGGCGAGCGTTTCGGCATGGGCGCCGCCGGTTCGGCGCTGGCGACGGAAGCGCCGTGAACAACCGCTTTTCCGAGATCTTCATTCGCCGGCCGGTGGCGACGATCCTGTTGACGATCGGCGTCGTTTTCGCCGGACTGCTCGGCTATTCGCAACTCCCGGTTTCGCCGCTGCCGCAAGTCGACTTTCCGGTGATCTCGGTCCAGGCGAACATGCCGGGCGCCAGCCCGGACACAATGGCGACCTCGGTCGCGGCCCCGCTCGAGCGGCATTTGGGCCAGATCGCCGACGTTAACGAAATGTCGTCGCAGAGCACGCTCGGCTCGACCCGCATCACCCTTCAGTTCGGCCTCGACCGCGACATCGACGGCGCAGCGCGCGACGTTCAGGCGGCGATCGTCGCCGCGCGCGTCGACCTGCCGACCAGCCTGCGTCAGAATCCGACCTATCATAAGGTTAATCCAGCCGACGCGCCGATCATGGTCATCGCCATGTCGTCGACGACCCACACGGCGGGACAGCTCTACGATCTCGCCTCCAACATCCTCCAGCAGCGGCTGTCGCAGCTTCCGGGCATCGGCGAGGTCGACATTTCCGGCGCCGCCCTGCCGGCAGTTCGGGTCGAGATCAACCCCGGCGCGATCTTCCATTACGGCATCGGTCTCGAGGACATCCGCGCGGCGCTCGCCTCCGCCAACGCCAACAGCCCGAAGGGCGCAATCGAAGACGACGACTTTCACTATCAGGTCTATGCCAACGACCAGGCGTCGCACGCCGATCAATATCGCGATCTGGTGATCGCTTACCGCAACGGCGCGCCGGTCAGGCTTGGCGACGTCGCCGAGGTCCTCGATTCGGTCGAGGACCTGCGAAACGCCGGTCTGGTCAATGGCAAGCCTGGCGTCGCGGTGATCCTGTCGCGCCAGCCGGGCGCAAACATCATCCAGGCCGTCGACGGCGTCCGGGCCGAGCTGCCGCGCCTGATCGCGTCGCTGCCGGGCGATGTCGACCTGACGGTGGCCGTCGACCGCTCGAAGACCATCAGGCAGTCGCTGCACGATACCGAAAAGACGCTGGTCATCGCCGTCGTGCTGGTGATTCTTGTCGTGTTCGCGTTCCTGCGCAGCGTGCGGGCGGCGGCGATCCCGAGCGTCGCCGTGCCGACCTCGATCATCGGCTCGTTCGGCGTCATGTATCTGCTCGGCTTCAGCCTCGACAACCTGTCGCTGATGGCGCTGACGATTTCGACCGGCTTCGTCGTNNTCGCTGATCGCGGTGTTCGCGCCGCTCTTGTTCTTCGGCGGCATCGTTGGCCGCCTGTTCACCGAATTCGCGCTCACGCTGTCGGTTGCGGTCGTGATTTCGATGCTCGTGTCGCTGACGACGACGCCGATGATGTGCGCCCTCATCCTGCCGAGCGGCCCAGTCGAGCACGGACGCCTCTACCAGGCGACGGAGCGCGTCTTTGACGCCATGCTCGCTTTCTACCGGCGGACGTTGCGCATCGCGCTTCGTCATCCCGGGACCGTGGCCCTGTCGCTATTGGCCACGGTCGGGCTCAATTATTACATGTTCCGCTATCATATCACCTATGGCTTGTTTCCGGTGCAGGACACGGGCCTCATCATCGGCGCGATCCAGGCCGACCAAAGCATCTCCTTCCAGGCGATGAAGGAGAAGTTCACCCAGTTGCAGGACATCGTCCAGGAGGACCCCGCGGTCGAAAGCGTCGTCGGCTTCACCGGAGGGCGATCGACCAACTCCGGCTTTCTCTACGCGTCGCTGAAGCCGTTTTCCGAGCGCAAGGTCACCGCCGACGAGGTCGTGACCCGGCTGCGCCCCAAGCTGGCGCAAGTCGCGGGCGCGCGGCTTTTCATGGTCGCCGTCTCCGACCTGAGAACCGGCGGGCGACAGAGCAACGCGACCTATCAATATACGCTCCTCTCCGACGACACGGCGGAGCTCTATACGTGGGCGCCGAAGCTGACCCAGGCGCTGATGGCCAGCGATATTGTCAAGGACGTCAATTCGGATCAGCAGATGGGCGGTCTGCAGACCAACGTCACGATCGATCGCGACACCGCGATGCGCCTCGGTCTGACGCTGAGCTCGATCGACAACACGCTCTACGACGCATTCGGTCAGCGCCAGGTGTCGACGATCTACAACCCGCTCAACCAATACCATGTCGTGATGGAGGTCGCGCCGCGCTATTGGCAGGACCCGCGCACCCTCGAGCAGATTTACGTTTCGACGTCAGGCGCCAATCCGACCGGCGTCCAGCAGACCGGACTCCCCGCGGGCGATTACGTCTCCTCGACCGGGACGGCGAGCACGGCGGCGTCGATCGCCGCCGATTCGGCGCGCAACCTCGCCACCAACGCCTTGGCGGCGAGCGGTCACTCATCCGCTTCGACTGGCGCGGCGGTAACGACCTCGCTCGAAACGATGGTCCCGCTCTCGGCCTTCGCTCGTTTTGCTCCGGGCCATACGCCGCTCAGCGTCAATCACCAGGGACCGTTCGCGGCGACCACGATCTCGTTCAACCTTGCCGAGGGCCGCTCGCTCAGCCAGGCCAAGACCGAGATCGACAACGCGATCGAGCGCATCGGCATGCCCTCGACCGTCCGCGGCGCCTTCGCCGGCACCGCTGCGACCTATCAGCAGTCGCAGTCGAGCATGCCGCTTCTGTTCGGCGCCGCGATCGTCACGATCTATCTTGTGCTCGGGATTCTCTACGAGAGCCTGATCCATCCGATCACCATCCTCTCGACCCTGTTCTCCGCCAGCGTCGGCGCGGCGCTGGCGCTGTGGTTGTTCGACGTCCAATTCACCATCATCGCCGCGATCGGGGTCTTGCTTTTGATCGGCATCGTCAAGAAGAACGCGATCATGATGGTCGACTTTGCGCTCGAGGCGGAGCGGGCCGGACGCAACACGCGCGATGCGATCGAGGAGGCTTGCCTCCTGCGCTTTCGTCCGATCATGATGACCACCTTCGCGGCGCTGTTCGGCGCGCTGCCGCTGGCGTTCGGAACCGGCGAAGGCTCAGAGCTCAGGCATCCGCTCGGGATCACCATCGTCGGCGGACTCATCGTCAGTCAGGCGCTGACGC
>PLUH01000392.1:163-12814 GCA_003164825.1 Hyphomicrobiales bacterium | reverse complement strand
AGCGCCTCGACGAGCTCCGCCGGGCCATTGATGTCGCTGAGCTCGCCCGATCCTTTGGCGAGGCGATCGCGCATCGCCGCCTGCGCATCGTCGTCGGCGAAGGCGACCGCCTGCATGAGCGCCATCACCGGCCGAGGCGAGCCTGAGCAGCGCGCCAGCCGATAGGCGTTGAGGAAGCGCTTGGCGTCGCGCGGCGAGTCGGCGGCGAGCGGGGCGAGCGCCGCAAGCAGCGACGTTTCGGCGCTCGAAAGCGGCTCGACCAGCGCCGCCGACAGCTTCACATCCGGCGCCGCCGCCGGCTGCCCCGCGGTCGACAGCAGCCCCGCGACGACCCGTTCGCCGTCGGCTCCGTCCCGAGCCGGCAAGTTGACCGAGACCTGCAGCCATTTTCCGAACCGCCGGCGCGCTTTGCGCGGGCCGCCGAGCGTGACCGCAAGGCGGGCGGGATCGAAAGCCAGCAAACCCACGCAACCGGGTCCGATGGCGCTCTGGGCCGCGTCGATCCAGGCGATCGCGGCGCCCGGCGACAGCGCGTCGAGATTGTCGATCGCAAGGATGAGCCGGTCCGGCGCCGGCGCCGCGGGGTTGGGCAGTCCGATCCTGGCGCCAAGAGCGGCGAGAAATGCCCGCGCCGCCGCCGCCGGCGCCTGACCCGATTCGAGAAATTCCGGTCCCGGAGCGCGGACGGACGCCTTGCCCCCCGCCCGCTGGCTCGCCGCTTCGGCGCGCTTGGCGGCCCCTTCCGCCTCGGCCGTTAGCGCGGCGACGCGTTGATTGAGCCGCGTGGCGCGCTGATCGAGGTCGCGGCGCCGTTCGCGGGACTCGAGGTTGAGCAGCCGCGCGCCGCGCAAGATGAGGTTCGAGAACCCGAGCGCGCGCCACAGGTTGAGCGCGATCGCCAATGCGCCGAGGACGTACAAAACCTGCGACGCCCGGTCGAACCATTCACCGTGGGTCGCGATCCAGTCGGCGACCGGCTCGAGCGAGCCATTAGAGCCGCGGATCGCGGTAACGGCCCTGTCCCCATGCAGCAAGCCGATCCCGAAGGCGAGCGCAAAGGCGACGATCGCCCACATGAGCAGCCGGGCCTGGCTGCCGTAGGCCCATATCGCGCGGACCACGACTCCGATCCGGGCGCCCGCGCCGAGGGTCGACATGTCTCGGACCAGATGGCGGTAGCTGGCGTCGGCGTCCGACCCGGCGAGGCCGAACCGGCGCAACCGCGCCTCGATCATGCCGCGCCGCGCGCGGGCGAAAACGTCAATGCGCGAGCCGGGGGTCTCGAACAACAGCGTGTCGGCCAGCCGGGCGCGCTTGGCTTCGACGTCGTCGCGGTGCGAGCGCTCGGCCTCGACCTTCCTCACCAGGTCGTCATGACGGTCGGACGCCGCCCTCGCGGCGCGCTGCGGATCGCCGCCGGCATGGCCGGTTTCATCGAGCAGGGCCGAATAGTCGACGCCGCCGGGCTCGCGATCAAGCGCGGCGTAGGCGGCGCTGGCGATCGCCACCGGCGCCTCGAGGCCACTGCCGGCGTCGACATGCGCCACCACGGCCCGCCCCAGCGCGCCGCCGCCTGAGGCCGCCGACCAAGCGCTGAGCTCAACGATCGCCTGCGCCAGGCGCCTCAGCGCGAACGTCTTGCCGGCGCCCGACGCCCCGGCCACCGCAGCCAAAAACGGGGTCTGGACCTGCGGCGTCACGCAAAGCTGGGCCAGCGGCTGCACCAGCTCTGTGGCGTCCAGGACGTCGGCTCCGTCGACCGAATCGCCGAGGAAGATCGGGTCGGTCTGGACCGGAGCGGACGGCGGCGTGATCGATACGGGGGGCGCCGCCGATTGCACGGCAGCCCGGGCGGGTAGCGGGACAGTTGGCTTGTCGTTTGCCCCGATGCCGCCGAGCAGGCGAATTTTCGAATTCACGCTGGGCTCGGACAATCGATCCTCCTCGGCGCGCGCTCACGGGATTCGGCCCGAAGCGCCGTGATTTGAGCGCCCTAACGAACGCAAGGTTACCCTCAAGTCAAGCCACAACGTGGCGCCGGAGGCGGATCCCTCCGATTCGACGCCGACCGGCGGCGGTCGGGCGTGGAAAAATCGCCAAGTGGACCAACTTTACGCGATTCCGCTACGCGCCTTTAACCTGCGACGGCCAAGGATGGGGTTGGCGTCTGCCCCCCGGTCGCTTAGCCCCCATTGCGACCGGGGTCGGCGCCCTACCGCGGTCTCCCCAGAGACCATGGCGAGCGGCGCTCAAGGGCCGCGCCTCGTGCCCCTGCGAGGCGCGGCCTCAACCTTAAGGCCGCCTCCGGCCGAGCGAGGGCCGCAATCTATCCCGGGCCGGCGAAATGAGGTTAAGTCGCCGCGGACCTTGTCCGTCCGATGGAGACTTGAGCCCTTGCACGCATTCGCTTCGCCGACGCCTGATGCGACGCCGGTCTGGTTGGTCAGCCCAGACAATTGGGAGGGGGTCAAAACGTCGATCGGCGCCGCCGCGACCGCGTTCGCCGAGCGCTGCGGGTTCAAGCCGAAGGCCGGACGAATCCAGCTTCTTCCGGGCGAAGGCGGGGCGCTCGCCGGCGCGCTGTTCGGGGTCGATGGGGAGAGCGCGCCGACGCGCGATCCGTTTGCCGCCGGCAAGCTCGCGACGTCGCTGCCCGAAGGCGTCTACCGCTTCGCCAACCCGCCTCATGACGCCGATCTCGCCGCGCTCGGCTTCCTGCTCGCGCTCTATCGTTATAACCGGTTCAAGTCCGATTCGGCGCCCAAGCCCCGGGTCGTCGCGCCCGACGGCGTCGACAAGGGCCGGCTCGAGCGGATCGCGGCGGCGGTCGCCTTCGGCCGCGACCTCGTCAACGCGCCCGCCAATGCGCTCGGGCCGCATGCGCTCGAGCAGGAGGCCGTCAAGCTTGCCGAGCAATTCGACGCCAGCGTCACCATGGTCCGCGGCGAGGAGCTTCTCGGCGCCAATTTTCCGCTCATCCACGCGGTCGGTCGGGCGGCGGCCGAAGAGCCGCGGATCGTCGACTTTTCCTGGGGGCGGGAGGACGCGCCGAAAGTCGCGCTGATCGGCAAGGGCGTCACCTTCGACACCGGCGGCCTCGACATCAAGCCGGCGTCCGGCATGGAATTGATGAAAAAGGACATGGGCGGGGCGGCGACGGCGCTGACGCTGGCCCGGCTGGTGATGCAGGAAGGGCTCGATCTTCGGCTGAGAGTGGTGATCCCGATCGTCGAGAACGCGATCTCGGCCCCGGCGATGCGGCCGGGCGACGTGCTCATCAGCCGCAAGGGGCTCTCGGTCGAGGTCGGCAACACCGACGCCGAGGGGCGGCTCATCCTTGCCGACGCGCTCGCGCTCGCCGACGAGGAGACGCCCGAGCTGATGCTCGATTTCGCCACCCTCACCGGCGCGGCGCGGGTGGCGCTTGGCCCCGACCTGCCGCCCTTTTACACCGATGACGAGACGCTCGCCGGTTCGATCGGCGCTCACGCGGCGCGCGTCCGCGATCCCTTGTGGCGGCTGCCGCTCTGGCGCCCCTACGAGGCGATGATCGAGGGGACGGTCGGCGACATCTCGAATTCGGGCTCGGGCGGCGGCATGGCGGGCTCGATCACCGCGGCGCTGTTCCTTCGCCGGTTCGTCGACAAGGCGAAGGCGTGGGCGCATTTCGACGTCTACGCCTGGAACCCGAAGCCGCGCGCCCATGGGCCCGCGGGCGGCGAGATCCAGGCGGCGCGGGCGCTGTTCGAGCTTTTGACCGAGCGCTACCCGAGGCGGTGAGGAACGTGGGCTTCAATTCGGCCCCGAGAGGTGTTACATGTAACATGCCTCGCAGTGGATAAACTCATGACTTCTCCAGCCGCAAAGCGCGTACGTAAGCGACGCGCCGTCCTCAGGGCGGCGGGCTTGAGGCCGATCCAGATCTGGGCGCCCGATACGCGCCGGCCAGGATTCGCCGAAGAGGCGCGCCGTCAGAGCCGGCTCGCTGCGGCTTCGGACCTCGCGGATCAAGATCTGTTGGAATTCCTGGACGCTGGCGTGGCCGACATGAGCGAGGAGTAGAGTGGGACGTGGCGATTTGGTGACCGTCGCCGTTTCGGGCGATTCCGGCAAGCCGCGTCCCGCTCTTATCGTCCAGGCCGACGCCTTCGCCGATCACGCGACGGTGACCGTATTATTGCTATCCAGCGCGCTCATCGACGCGCCGCTCCTGCGCTTTACCGTCGCGCCCGACGCGACCAACGGCCTACGCGTCCCGTCTCAGATCATGATCGACAAGGCGATGACCGTCATGCGGGTAAAGATTCGCCAAGCCTTCGGTCGATTGAACGCCGAGGCCCTGCTCGAAGTCGAGAGAAGGCTCGCGATATTTCTGGGCATTGCAAAATAAGGATCACCCGATGAGCCACGGCAGGAGCGCCGGGATCACCGCCGGGGTGACGATCGCGTTCAAGCCCATGGCGAGGCCGGCGAAGACGCCGGCGACCGGGTCGACCGCGAACGCGCGGGCGGTGCCGATGCCGTGCGAGGCGAGTCCGACGGCGAAGCCGCGCGCGGCGTAGTCGGTGACGCCGAGCATGTTCATGAGCGGCGTGACGATGACCGCGCCGAGGATGCCGGTGGCGATGACGAGAACTCCGGTCAGCGGCGCCGGGCCCCCGAGCCCTTCAGTGACCGCCATCGCGACGCCGGCGGTGATCGACTTCGGCGCGAGCGCGATCAGGACCGTGCGCGGCGCCCCGAGCCCTTTGGCGACCAGGACCGCCGCCGTGATTGCAACGACGGCGCCAACGAGGAGCGACGCGACGAGCGGCAAGAAATTGCGCTTGACGAGGGCGAGGTTGGTATAGATCGGCACGCCGAGCGCGACCGTCGCCGGCCCGAGCATGAAATGAACGAATTGGGCGCCGTTGAAGTAGGTCTGGTAGTCCGTCCCGGCGAGCTTGAGCAGCGCGCCAAGGAGCGCGATGGCGATCGCCACCGGATTGACGAGCGGATGGCGNNATCGTCGCCGTCAGCCAGAAGAGCGGCGTCGTCTGCAGATAGACCCAGAGGCGGAACGGCGTCATGCCTTCTCCCACCCTCCGACGAGACGCTTGACGAGGAGAAAGACGCCGACGGTCGCGATCAGCGTCGCCACGGTCGAGACCACGAGCGCCGCCGCCAGCGCCAAGCCCTGGTCGCGTAGGAGCCCGAGATATTGCACCACGCCGACGCCCGCCGGCACGAACAGAAGCGGAAGGGCGGCGAGAAGTCCGNNTCTCTCCAAAATTTGCTTGGTCCCGTCGGTCGAGCAGTCGTCGACGACGATCACCTCGGCAGTGAGCGGCAGCGCGGCGAGCAGTCCGCGCGCCGCATGCCCGAGGTCGCTGGCCGCGAGCGCCTCCTCGTCGAACGGCCGCCAACGCCGGAAGAGCGCGAGCGCGACGACCAGCAGCGCAAGCCCGATCACCGGGCCGGGGGCGGGAAGCGCGAGCCCGCGCGCCACGACTTCGCCGACGAGCTGAAAAACGAGGAGGATGAAGAAACCGCGGATCATCGCCATGTTTGTCGCCGCAAGCGGGGGGGCGGTCAATTCGGACGGCGGGAGGAGCGTTGTCATCCCGGGCTGGTTCGACTAGGTTCTCACCTAACCTAATCGAACCAGAAAGGGCTCCGATGACCGTCGCCTTTACCCTGCGACTGAGCGAGGCGACCCTGCAGGCGCTGGATCGGCTCGCCGAGAAGACCGAGCGCTCCCGCAGCTGGCTCGCCGTCAAGGCGATCGAAGACTATATCGCCCTCAACGCATGGCAGATCGCGAAGATCGAGTCGGGAATCGCGGCCGCGGATCGCGGCGAATTCGCTGACGACGACGATGTCGCCCGGGTAGTCGAGAAATATTCGGCCCAAGGTTGAGGCCACGCTGGACTCGGCTGGCGCTGGCCGATCTCGAGGCGATCGGCGACTATGTCGCGCGCGATAATCCGGGCGCCGCGCGACGTCTCGTTGCCCGCATCGCTGCGGCGGTCGAGGCGTTGGGCGATCATCCACACCTTGGCAGGCTGGGACGGATAACGGGAACGCGCGAACTCGTCGTCGTCGAGACCCCCCTATGTCGTCCCATATCGCGTGCGCGGGGACGAGATTGAGATCCTCGCCGTCTTCCATGGCGCGCGTCGCTGGCCGGACGCATTTGGCTAAAGCGTCACGTCCCCAACAGGGCTTGCCTTGACGAGGGACGGCGCCGAAGCGTTCTTTGTTGAGCGCCCGGCGCCGTCCCGGCTTTTTGCGTCCCGGGGTTGGCCCCGGGAAGAGATCAGAACGTCGAATATTTCGGCGCAGTGCAGCCGCCGCACACCCATGGCCAGGACCAGTCGGCGGTCTTGCCCTTGTTGGCCTCGACATAAGGGCTCCACGGCTTCGGCTGGAGCGCGGCGCTCTGGTAGACGATGCTGAATTGTCCGTCGCCTTGGATCTCGCCGATCATGACCGGCTTGGCCATGTGGTGGTTCGGCAGCATCGTCACCTCGAAGCCCGACGGCGACTTGAACTTCTGGCCGATCATCGCCTCGCGCACCGCGTCGACGTCGGTCGTGCCGGCCTGCTCGACCGCCTGCGCCCACATGTGGAACAGGATATAGGCCGATTCCATCGGATCGTTGGTGACGTTGTCGGGCTTCTTCGAATAGGCGCGCCATTTGGCGATGAAGGCCTTGTTCTCCGGCGTGTCGACCGATTCGAAGTAGCTCCATGCCGCGAGGTGGCCGATGAGCGGCTTGGTGTCGATGCCGGCCAGCTCCTCCTCGCCGACCGAGAACGCGATGACCGGGATGTCGGACGCCTTCACTCCCTGATTGCCGAGCTCCTTGTAGAAGGGAATGTTGGCGTCGCCGTTGATGGTCGAGATGACCGCGGTCTTCTTGCCGGCCGAGCCGAACGCCTTGATCTTCGTCACTTCGGTCTGCCAGTCTGAGAAGCCGAACGGCGTGTAGTTCTCGAGGATGTCCTCGTCGGCGACGCCTTTGGACTTGAGGAAGGCGCGGATGATCTTGTTGCTGGTGCGCGGATAGACGTAGTCGGTGCCTTCGAGCACGAACCGCTTTACGTCGCCGCCCTCCGCGCTCATGAGATATTCGACGGCGGGGATGGCTTTGTTGTCCGGCACCGAGCTGCCGTAGAATACGTTATAGGAATCCTCCTCGCCCTCGTATTCGAGGGGATAGAAGAGGAGACCGTTCAGCTCTTCGAACACCGGCAGAACCGACTTGCGCGACACCGAGGTCCAGCAGCCGAACACCGCTGCGACCTTGTCCTTGCTGATCAGCTCGCGCGCCTTTTCGGCGAACAGCGGCCAGTTCGAGGCCGGGTCGACCACCACCGGCTCAATCTTCTTGCCGAGCAGCCCCCCCTTGGCGTTGAGCTCAGCGATCTGCATCAGCATCACATCCTTGAGGATCGTCTCGCTGATCGCCATCGTGCCCGACAGCGAATGGAGGATGCCGACCTTGATCGTATCGTCCGCGGCGACGGCGTAGCCGCTCGTGGCCGCGACCATGGCTGCGGCGAGAGCGCCCTTCAGCCAGGACCTGCGCGTGGTTCCCATTGTGCTCACCCTTTCCAATCCCGCTTCCGGCCGGAGTCCGCGGTTCGCGGATGCCGGAGGCTTGGGGGAAGCTTGCATGGCGGCGGCCCATCGGCAGAGAACCAAGGCGAACCGAAACGATGAGTCCAAGCCGCGGGTGCATAAGGCGACCGCTTCGTCGTCATTCTGCCGCGCAGATGGACAGCGGCGCGGCGGGGGCGTGGCGCCCTGCCGATTTCTGCATCTGGTCTGCGCGAACTGGGGGCGCGATGGGTCCAGCTCGCGACAGCTTCATGGCGCCAGCGTGGTTCCAGAGTTGCGCTCCGCGCGCGCCGGCCTAGACTGGAGGCCCTCCAAGCCTCGGTTTCGACATGCAATTGCCTCTCCTCCTGGATCGTTCCGGCCGCGACAGCCTGACGAACCAGATCGTCGATCAATTGCGCCAGGCGATCGGCGAGGGGCGCCTGCCGCGCGGCGCCAGGCTGCCGTCGAGCCGGCGTCTCGCCGAGCAGCTGGAAGTCGCTCGCAACACCGTGATCCGCGCCTACGAGACCCTGGCGATCGAGGGACTGGCCGAGTCGAAGCCAGCGTCGGGCATGTTCGTGACCGGCGACGTCGGCGACCCGCCGAAGACCTCGGCCACGCCGGGCGCGCCTGTCCGCACGCCGCTCTGGTCGATGCCGACGCCGGCGACACTCGCCCGCGCGGCGCCGCGAGGGGCTGCCGGGCGGACCCGGCTCGCTTATGATTTTGCTCCCGGCCGCGCCCACCCGGCGCTCTTTCCGCTCAAACTGTGGCGAAGACTCCTGCTGGCGCAGCTTTCGCACGGCGGCGCCTCCGGCCTGACCGAGGAGGGCGATCCCGCCGGGCTGCCGGCGCTCAGAGCAGCCGTCGCCGCCCATCTTGCGGCCACGCGCGGCATTGTCGCCGATCCAGGCCGCGTCATCATCACCGGGGGCGTTCAAGAAGGGGTCGCGCTCGCGGCGCGCCTCTTCCTTCATCGCGGCACGACGGCGGCGGTCGAGGATCCCGGCGCAAGCGCAGCGGCGCTCGCCTTCGCCGCCACCGGATCGGAGGTCGTCGGGGTCGCGGTGGACGAAGAGGGGCTCATGCCCGACGATCTGCCGCAACGCCCGACGTCGCTCCTCTATGTCACGCCATCCCATCAGTTCCCGACCGGACACGTTCTCTCGGCTGAGCGGCGCGACGCCATCGCGTCGTGGGCCAGGCGATGCGGATGCTACGTGCTCGAGGACGATTCCGACGGCGAGTTCCGCTACGAAGGGTCGCCGCTCCGGGCCATCGCCGCCGACGCGCCGGACTGCACGCTCCACCTCGGAACCTTTTCGCGCACGCTCGGCGCGGGCTTGAGGCTGGGCTTCCTCATCGCTCCCCCGCGCCTCGTTGACACGATGATCGCGGCCAAGGAGATGCTCGACGGGGGTTCGGCCTGGCTCGAGCAGTCCGCTCTCGCCGCGATGATGCAGGGTCCGAGCTACGCCGCCCACGTCGCGCGCGTCAGAGCGCATTACAAGGAGAACCGCGACTGTCTCCTCACCGCGCTAAGGCGCAACTTCGGCGAGATCGGCGTCAGCGGCGAGGGCAGTGGGCTGCATCTGCTGTGGCGGCTGCCGCCTGGGGTTTCCGACGCCGCGTCGGTCGAAGCGCTGGCCCGGCGGCGCCGGATCGGCGTCTATTCCCTCGCTTCGGGCGGCGCGACGGCGCTGACGCCCTCGCTGCTCGAGCGTCGGGCGCTGGTCATCGGCTTCGGCGCGCTCCTGCCCAAGCAGATCGAGCAGGGGGTCGACCGTTTGAGCGAGATCGTCGACGATACGATCGACGACCCCTCGACCGACGTCACCCAGTTCCTGGTCCGCGTGCCCGGGGCGCCGATGCGCGCGCCTCGGCCGCGCAGCCGGGCGCCTGCCCATCTGGACTCCCGTTTCCGCCAGCGGGCGGCTCTACCCGATCGCTCCCGCGCCCGCGCATCTCTCATGCGAGCGCGGACGAAGGGAGCGGCCGGGACAATGGCGCGGGTGACCAGCATCTATCGATATCCGGTCAAGGGACTGAGCCCCGAGCCGCTCGGCCGGGTGGAAGTCGAGGCGGGCCAGCCCCTGCCGCACGACCGCGAATTCGCTCTGGCGCGGCCGAGCGCGCCCATCGACCGGGAGAATCCGCAATGGGCGAAGAAGGGACTGTTCGCGATGCTGATGCTCGACGAGGGTCTCGCCCAAGTCTCAACCCGCATTGACCTCGAGACGCTGCGCCTCTCGGTCAAGCGCGGCGGCCATGAGGTGGCCGGCGGCCGGCTCGACGACGA
The DNA here is from genome assembly GCA_003164825.1 of Hyphomicrobiales bacterium. Taxonomy (GTDB): domain Bacteria; phylum Pseudomonadota; class Alphaproteobacteria; order Rhizobiales; family Beijerinckiaceae; genus Roseiarcus. The sequence goes on along the minus strand of PLUH01000392.1, from coordinate 2,927 downwards.
GGAGGACCGCAAGGCGCTCGAGGCCTTCTTCTGGACCCTTTTGCCAAATTTCACCGCCCCGCCGGTAATCGTGCGCTCGCGCGGCGGGCATTTCATGGATAAGCCCGACAACGTCGTTTCGCTCATCAACCTCGCGACCGTGAGAGAGCTCGAGGAGCGGTGGCGGACGCCGATCGATCCGCTGCGCTTTCGCGCCAACATCTATATCGACGGCGCCGCGCCGTGGGAGGAATTCGACTGGGTCGGGCAGGACATCCGGATCGGCGGACTCCTGTTCGCGGTCGACCGCAAGAACGGCCGCTGCGGCGCGACGAACGTCAATCCGGCGACTGGGCGTCGCGACCTCGACGTCCCGGGCTCGCTGCGCGCCGCGTTCGGCCACAAGAACCTCGGCGTCTACCTGATCGCGAAGCAGGGCGGGACGATCGCCGTCGGCGGCGAGCTCACCCTGCCGGACCTCGCTGAAGAGCCACACGCCGCAACGCCGGTCGCCGCCTTGGCTCCGAGCTCGAAGCGGCGCTTCATCTGCCGGGGCTGCTATTTCATCTTCGACGAGAACCTCGGCGCCTCCGAACAGGGAATTGCCCCGGGCGCCTCCTTCGCCGCGATCCCGGCCGACTGGCGCTGCCCGGATTGCGGCAGCGAGAAATCGATCTTCCGTCCCTACGCCGCTTCCGCCTNNTCACTTCGACATAGCCCGCGCGCGTCAGGTGATCGAGATGCGCGCCGAGGTTGCCGTCGGTCGCGCCGGTCAGGCCCTTGAGCCGCGTGAAGTCGAGGCCCTCTTCGCTCGGATCGCATGCGGTCAGCGCCGCCATGACGCGCAGGCGGATCGGCTGATGGATGATTTCGTCCGGCCCGTCCATCGGTTCAGGCCCGCCGCATCCAGAGGCCGCAGAGTATGAAGCCGCCACCCGTTATGACCGCCATCGACAGCGAAAAAGCCGCGCCGGACCAGAAGTATGCGGCGACGATCAAGGCGGTGAGGCCAAGGCCGATCGCGGTGAAGGCCCATCCGAACCACAATCCGGCGACCGCATAGCCGAACAGGAACAGCGTCGGCCAGAAGGCCATCTGCTGGCGCGGGCCAAAATCCCCGATGAGGTTGGCCCAGATCCAGCCGAAGGCGTAGAACAACAGGAACGCTGCGAGGGTCCGCATCGGCGGGCGGGCGCCGGCGGTCGCGCCGCGGCTGAGAATGGCGATCGTGCCGGCGATGCCGATCGCGTCGACCAAAAACCATCGTGGGCCGAACCATCCCGGCGCGAGCGCGATCAGCCCGTCGCGCGCAAGGTTGATTGCGCCCCACAACATGATGATGAGGGCCGCGCTCCGATAGATGCGCGATTGCTTGACCTTGGCGACGACGCTGTCGACGTCGGCGAGCATGGCGGCGGCTTCATCGGAGCCGATGGTCATGGGGGGCTCGCGGGCAGGGCGGCGACGCCTTGGGCAGGCGCCTCCGGCTTTGGCAACAGGCGAAGGCGGCGGCAGAGGAAAAACAGCCGCCGTCCCTGGGTGACGCTGATGGCGATCATCAGGCCCAGACTGACGCCGCCGATCACGGAGCGCAGCGCCATCGACTCCAGCATCGGCATGGTCCACGCCATCCATGCGAATAGAGCGGCCTTGAGAAAGAAGTACGCCGCCCAGACAAGCGTGAACAGGCGGAAGAAGGCGCGAATCTCTTTGGTGACGACAAAACTATGGCCGCGCTGCTCGGCGGCCTCCTGCATGATCGGCTTGTCTCCCAGCGCGCCAGCGAAGAAGACGAGGCCGGTCGCCGCATTGCTGATCGCCGCCTCGTACTTGAGCATGAATGGCGAAGTCGAGGCGAGATCGATGAGGCCGAAGACGAGCGTCAGCGCGCTCACCAGCAAATAGAGGCGCGTGAACGTGAGGCCCCCCAGCCAGCGCCAAGCGGCGTCCGCGACGATGAACAGGATCGAGCCCAGGATCGCAGGCTTCACTCCGAGCCACGCGGCCAGCGCCCAGAAGACAATCAGCGGCCCGAATTCGGCGAGGGCGAACCGGGCCACGGCCGCCAATCGGGACATGGAAGCGCTCCTCGCTCACGCGCCGGGTTCGGCCATCGCCGCAAGGATCGCCTTGATCGCCTCGGGCCGATAGACGACGCCCATGTGGTCGACGTTAGGCAGGATCGTCATGGCGACCCCGAGCGGCGGCAGCTCGCGGCGATAGGCCTCGGCGTCCATCAATTCATCGTCCGCCCCGGCGACGACCGCAATGCGGCCTTTGGCGCGCAGGAAGGCGCCCTTCCAGTCGAGCGGCGCGGTAAAGTTCTGCATCAGGCGGAAGGAATATTGGCTGGTCACGCCCATTTTGGCCTCAGGCGCGTTGGCGAAGGCGATCGCCGGCAACGACTGCGGCCAGTCGATCCCGATCCTTTCGAGCATGACCGTCGCGACGATGCGCGGCGTGTCCGGCGAAGCCCACCGACCCGGCCCCTCCGCCGCACGGTTGGTCGGCGCGGAATAGCCGAGGTATGGCGCGAGCAGCACGAAGCGGTCGAACGCGTCGCCGAGCGGGCTCGCGGCGATGCGCAGCGCGAACCCGCCGCCGGCCGAATGGCCGATGAGCGAGAACCGGGCGGCCGGATAGCCGTGGCTTAGCTGGGCGACGAGATCGGCGAGGTCGTCGTCGAGCTCGCCGCGATAGGCGATGTCGCCGCGGGTCCCTGAGGCGCCGTGGCCGCGGATGTCGAGGGCGACCGCGGTCACGCCGGCTTGGGCGAGCGCCGTCG
>PLUH01000392.1:0-127 GCA_003164825.1 Hyphomicrobiales bacterium | reverse complement strand
GCCGCCGCGATCGCCGCAGCGCCGACCAGAGCCAGGAGCCCAAGGGCGATATGAGTGAGGGTCGAGACAGACATTGGCGCCTCCTTCCAGATTACTCCATGATACAGAGTATTCTGTCTCTGTCAAA
>PLUH01000370.1:21683-26223 GCA_003164825.1 Hyphomicrobiales bacterium | reverse complement strand
CAAGGCGATTTTACCTCGACGTCGTCTTATGGCCTGTCAACCAAGGCCAACTGGTATGGCCAACAGTTTTTCTTCGACGGCACGTTCGGAGTGATACGGTATCTTCATGAGACCGGCTTCGACTCGAATGTATACTCATTTAGTCCCGGCGTTAACTGGACCCTGACCTCGCGCTGCGCCGGCACGCTTGTTGGGCTCTTCACCAAATCCCCCTCGACGATCACCGAGATCGTTGGAACCGGCATCAACTATGCGACAGAGACGTCGCTGAGCGAAACCGGGAAATGCGCGATCTCCAATGGGTATTCAGTGGTTTTCAACAGCAGCGCGACGAAGACCAACAACTCGAATCCGCTGGACGCAGTGAATAACGCCAACGTCGAGATGATTTCCGCCGGCATAGAATATACGAAGGGCAATGGCGATCTGACTCTGCTGGCGACTAAATCCGACACCAACTATGCGAGTCGGGGCGCGGCGTTAAACGCCCTCGGACTGGCAAACACCGTTGTTTTTCATAACTTCAACCTGAGCTATACCAGGCAGATTAATGCTAACCTGTCCGTGACCGGGCAACTCGGCCTTGTGGGGGTCACCAACGTGGTCACTCTGGGTTTGCCCAAGACGCTCCTGCCGACATATTCGCTGGCGGCCTTATGGGCGATCACGCCGAAGGTGTCTCTGTCGGCGTCCGCCACCCGGACAATCGCGCCCCCGACGACGCTTATCGGCAACGCCGAGGTGACGTATTACACGAACCTGAATCTGACCTATCAGGCGACGCCCAAGGTCGCCTTTTCCGCCTCCGGATCGGCCGGTTATACGAGCGTGGCGTTCACGCCGGCGGCAGCGGGGACGGCGACGGCCTTCGCGCCCTTCCTGACCAACGCGAATTATTATGCGCTGACTCTCGGTGTGACATATGCGATGACCCCCTTCATCAGCGCCGCGCTTAACGCCACGTATAACGAGCGGGTCTCGGACCATGTGATCACTTCGCAAGACTTGATCACGGTAAGGCTGAACTATAGACCGTACTGAGACTCCGGAGTTGGAGCTAATGCGATGCTTATGACGATGCGAAAGGTTCGGCTGTGGACGCTGGGACTCTGCGTCTTGACAATCGGGGCGACCGCCGCGTTCGGGGCGCGCGCCGCCGGCCGCGTTCTCACGATCCAGGACGTCGTGTCGATCAAGGTTGTCAATCAACCGGACATGGACACCACGACACGGGTCGAAACTGACGGGACCATCGACTTTCCCTACGTCGGCCGGATCAAGGCCGCGGGCTTGAGTGAAGACAGCCTGGCGCGGACCATCGAAAGACGATTGGCGGCGCGACAGATCGTCACTGACCCGCACGTGCTGGTGGAAATCTCGAACTTCGGCACCCAGGCAAGCGTGCAAGGCCAGGTCGGCGCGCCTGGGGTCTATACGCTCGATCGCCCAACGAATCTGACCCAAATTTTGTCTCGGGCCGGCGGGGTGAGGGACGTGGGCGTCGGCGGAACGATCACCGTGCGGCGAGCGCACGGCGCGATCGTCAAAACGTTTGACTCCAAGGAGGTGCAAGCCGGCCGCGGGCCCGGCGCGACTCTGTTGATCGCCAACAACGATGAGATTTTTGTCGACCTGGCCCCATTTTACTATATATATGGGTATGTCGGGAAGCCGGGCGAATTTCCTTTGACTCGACCGCTGACAGTGCAAGAAGCTATTTCGATCGGCGGCGGATTGGCCGCGCTCGGTACAGAATGGCGGATCAGGATCAAGCGCAAGGCGGCGGATGGCCAGACGATCGATGTCCCGGCTTCGCTCGACGACCAAGTGGAGGGGGGCGACATCATTGTGGTCAACGAGCGGATATTCTAATAATTGACTTTGCGAAATTTCTTGTTCGAATTGACCGCGTGACAACATAGGAGGCCGATCGTGTCGATAAGCCAGGTTCTGGTCATCCTCCTGCGCCGCGGGTGGATCGTTGTGCTGGCGCTCCTGACCACGATGATCGTGGCGGGAAGCGTGTTGCTATTCGTCCCAGGACGTTACGACGCGGTCGCGACCGCAAGCATCGACCCCGGCAACGTCGATCCCATTTCCGAGACCGCTGCCGGCGGCGGGATGGTCATGTTGATGCAGGGCAACATTCTTTCCCTTGTCACCAGCCAGCGGGTGGCGGTCGACGTCGTCAAGCGATTGAACTTGACCGCCAATCCGCAGATTCAGCAGAGTTTCCGGGAGTCGGGCTCGTTCGGTCGCGAGAGCATAGACGAGTGGATGGCTTCCTCCCTGGTGAAGGGTGTCGACCCGAAGTTCAATATGGGGACCAATGTCCTGGCGATTAAATACAAATCGGGCGACCCGAACCAGGCGGCGCTGATCGCAAACGCGTTTCTCGCGGCGACCATCGACGGCTCAGTGGCGATGAAGGCTGCCTCCGCCGACCAGACTGCGCGCTGGTTTGCGCCGCAAATCGAGGAATTGCGAAAGGATGTGGAGACGTCGCGCGCCGCGCTTGAGGCCTTCCAAGCCAAGACAAACATGGTGTCGACGACCGAAGGCGGGGATAGCGAGACCGGCCAATACATGGCGATCAGCCAGGAATTGTCAGCCGCCAGGGCACAGATCACCACACTGCAGAGCCGACTGGCGAGCGGCTCCACCGACCTGTCGAACGATCCGGCCGACCCCGATCTTCAGATTCTCGCGACCTTGAAGGAGAAGCTGTCGAGCTCCCAATCGGCCATTGAGGCCGCCAAGGGCGCCCTTGGCTCCAACAATCCCAAGATGATGGCCGAACTGGCAAATCTCGCCTCGATTCGCAAACAGCTCGGCGACGCGACGGAGAAGATGCGGCAGCATCTGAAGGAGCGCATCGCGACGACGCAGGACCAGATCGCTTCCCTGCAGATCGAGGAAGCGCAGGCGCAAAAAACATTGATCGCAGTGCAAGGTCAGCGCTCCCGCCTGGCTGAATTGCAGCGCGACGTCATCTTCCGCTCCGAGCAACTCAACGCGCGGGAAAGAGCGGCGGCCGAGGCCAAGCTGAAAAGCAAGCTGACGTTTTCGGATATGACGGTCCTCGACAAGGCGACGCCGCCCATCGAGCCGGCGTTTCCGAAACCGCTAGTCGTGATTCCAGTCGGGGTCGGCGCCGGCCTCGTGCTCGGCCTGTTGCTTGCGCTGCTCGCGGAGGCGACCGATCGCAGGGTCCGCTTTCCGGTCGATCTCGAATATGCGGCGTCAGGCCCGTTCTTGGGCAGTCTCGACGCCGTGCGACGGGCGAGGGCGCGCGTCGGCGCGTCGCGTCGCGCTCTTCGACCGGCTTAAGTCGACACGACGGGCGCCCGTCGTCAATATTGGTCCGCGGCGCACCGGCCCAAAAAACCGGAAACGGTTTGGGAAACAATTCTGGGGTAACATCGTTGGCGGCGGCCGTCTCGGCAGGGGCGGGTCGACAATCGAATATTGAGAGCTTCAGCAAATGTCGATCAAACCGAATTACCAGAAAGAGTCGGAAGTCGTAGCCGTCGGGGCGTCGAAGGATCCGATTGAGCAGCAGATCCTGGCGGCGGGCAACCTGAGCGAGGCTCAGGTTGAGGCGATCCGCGGCTTTCAGCGCCGCAAGGGGCTAACGTTTGGGGAAGCTGCAATCGCCCTGGGCTTGGTGCGCCGAGACAGTTTGTTTCTGGCGCTATCGAAACGATACAACTATCCGGTGCTCAACTTCGGGGTCGACGAGGCTCGCTTTTCGCGTGAGCTCGTCGTCGGCTACCAGCCGTTCAGCACCGCCGCAGAATCCTTCCGTTCCGTTCGTTCCGCGCTTGCGACAGGCCCCCTCTCGCAGGGAAAGAATGCGTTTGCCGTCATTGGTCCACACGCGCGGGTCGGGGTCACCTACTTCGCCGCAAATCTGGCGCTCTCGTTCGCGCAGATGGCCGTCCCGACGCTCCTTGTCGACTCCAACCTGAGGAAACCCAGGCTTGCCTCGCTCTTTGGCGTGGATCCGAAAACCGAGGGGCTGGTCGAGGCGCTGACCCATGGCGATGCCGAATTGCCGCCGGTCACCCTCGATATCGTGCCGGGCTTGTCGCTACTTGTCGCCGGCGCAACGGCGCCCCACCCGCAGGAGTTGTTGAGCTCCAAGGAGTTCTTGACCCTGTCGCAAAACGCCCAGCGCAATTACGGCGTGGTGATCTACGACACTCCGCCGGCGCTGGAGAGCTCCGACGCCTATGTCGTGGCCTCCCGTGTCGGCGCGGCGATCATCGCGGCCCGGCGGCACCGGACGAAGACGAGAGACGTCAGCAAAATCTCGAAGGCGCTGGAGGGCTTCCAGTGCGATATCGCCGGCACGGTTCTCGCGCGCTTCTAAGCGCCGGCGTCCGGCCGCGAGAGCGCGGCGGGGCCTACGGATGGCGCCAACGAAGCGGGCGCCCTCGCTAAGCATTCCGGTTCGCTCGATCTCCGGAGAGAACGCGTTGCGCAAGAGACGCGCCTGCCTCCCGGCCCGCGTCAAGAGCATGACGCGCCCAGACGG
>PLUH01000370.1:0-21669 GCA_003164825.1 Hyphomicrobiales bacterium | reverse complement strand
TTGTCGCAGCGTTGCTAGCGGCTTCAGCAAACTCGCAGGACCTCAACGGGTCATTTTCGACGGGTCCCTTTGGCGAGACATTTAGGGTGCAGGGCAATGGGGATGGGACGGCGGACATTTACGACTCGGCCGGCAATCACATTGGCCAGGCAGAGGACAACGGGTTTGGGCATTGGGATATTCACACGAGCGAAGGCCGTCGTATCGGCGAAATTCAAGAAAAGGGGGATGGCAGTCTCGAAGCCAATGATTCCGATGGCAGGCCCTGGGGGTCAGGACACAAAGACCGGTAACCCAGAGGGCTCGGAAGGCGGCCCGGAAGCGCTTGGGCGAAGGTTAGGGCAGCACGACAGCGCCGGCGGCGCGTCTAGATCGCCAGCTTACGCAAATAGTCCCAAGTATAAAGGCCCGTATCGTGCCCGTCATCGAAGATGATCTTGATGGCGTAATTGCCGACTGGCTCGATCCCGATGATGGCGACGCTCTCCTTGCCCGTCACCGTCCTCTTCTGGCTCGGCGAATGGCCCTGCACTTCGGCGCTCGGGCTTTCGACCCGCAGCCGTTCGGCGCTGAGGCGAATGGTGCGGCCGTCGTCGAAGGCGACTTCGAGAACGCGGCCTTTGTCCATCGCCGTGATATCGGTCGGCCAGGACATCTCGAGCTGGATCCTTTTCGCTAAAGGACGCGAATGCGCGGCGCGGGCTTCGCGCCCGGCGCGCCGACGGCGAGCGTCTCGGCCACGCGCCTTGCGATTTCAAGCAGGGCGTTCGCCTGCGGGCTTTCCGGCATGCTGGCGACCACCGGTCGACCGTCGTCGGAATGGGCGCGGATGGCGATGTCGAGCGGCACTTCGCCAAGGAACGGAACGCCGAGCTTCTCGGCCTCCTTGCGCGCGCCCCCATGCGAGAAGACATCCGTCCGCGCGCCGCAATGCGGACAGAGGAAGTAGCTCATGTTCTCGACCACGCCGATAAGCGGCACTTTGGTCTGGGCGAACATCGCGATGCCCCGCCGGGCGTCGATCAGCGCCAGATCCTGCGGCGTCGAGACGATCACCGCGCCGGCCAGCGGCACGTTCTGGGCCATCGTCAGCTGGGTGTCGCCGGTGCCCGGCGGCATATCGACGACCAGCACGTCGAGTTCGCCCCACACCACCTCGCGCAGGAGCTGGTTCAGCGCCGACATCACCATCGGGCCGCGCCAGATGACCGGGGCGCCCTCCTCGATCAGGAACCCGATCGACATGATCTTCACCCCGCAACTCTCGAGCGGAACGAGCTTCTTCCCGTCAGGCGCGAGGCCTGGCTTGGCGCCGATCCCGAACAGCCTGGGCATCGACGGCCCGAACAGGTCGGCGTCCAGAACTCCGACCGCGAGACCGAGCTTCGCGAGGCCGACGGCGAGATTGCAGGCGACGGTCGACTTCCCGACGCCGCCCTTGCCGGAGGCGACCGCAATGATGTGCTTGACGCCGGGAAGCGGTTCGCTCGATCGGCCGTGCCGGCGCGGCGGCGCGTCGGTTTGATGACCGTGCGCTGCGGGACCGCCGGCGACGGTGCGCGCGGACTCTGCCGTCAGGGTCACCACCGCGCCGGCGACGCCGGAGATCGCCCTGATCGCGGCCTCGGCCCCGGCGCGCATCGGCTCCATCGCCTTCGCCCGCGCCGGATCGATGGCGATGGCGACGAAGACCTTGCCGTCGCGGATGGTCACGCCGGAGACCGCGCCCGATTCGGGCAGGGACGCGCGCCCGTCGGGGCCGGGAACCGCCGCCAACGCCGCCATCACCTCGTCGCGGGAAATCATCGTTCTCGGTCCTTTTCGCTTGCCGCAGGCGAAAGATCGCCCTCGGCTGCAGAGCGCAGCTCAGCTTGCAGGCGCCAATCGAGCTTATCGCGCAACGTCACCACCGTCCCGATGATGATGATCGCCGGCCCGCTCAATTCCGCCGCGCGCACTTTCGCCGCCACCGTTCCGAGCGTGCCGACCACCACGCGCTGGGTGGCGCGGGTCGCGTTGTCGACAACCGCCGCTGGCAAGTCCGCGTCCGCGCCATGGGCGATGAACTCGCGCGTGAGCGCCTCCAGATTGCGCAGCCCCATATAGATCGCAACCGTCTGCCGCGGTTGCAAGAGCGCCCCCCAGTCGAGCGCGATCTTGCCGTCCTTCCCATGGCCGGTGACGAACACGCAAGACTGGGCGTGGTCGCGATGGGTGAGCGGAATGCCGGCATAGGCCGCCGCCCCGATCGCCGCGGTCACCCCCGGACAGACCTGAAAGGGAATCCCGTCCGCGGCGAGCGCTTCGATTTCCTCGCCGCCGCGGCCGAACATGAATGGATCGCCGCCCTTGAGGCGCAACACCCGCCTGCCCTGCCTGGCGAGCTTGACCAGGAGCGCGCTGATTTCGCCTTGCGGCAGTTCGTGATCGTCGGGCTGCTTGCCGACATAGATGCGCTCAGCCTCTCGCCGCACAAGATTCATCACGCCTTCGCCGGTGAGCCGGTCGTAGAGCACGACATCGGCCTTCTGCATCAGGCGAAGGGCGCGGAAAGTCAGGAGATCGGGATCGCCCGGCCCCGCGCCGACCAGATAGACCTCGCCGCGCGGCGCCTCGGCGCCCTCCGCGGCCGCGCGCTCGATTGCGCGGGCAAGTTCGGCGTCCGCGGCGCGATCGTCGCCAGAAAGCGCGCGCTCGCCGATCGGTCCTTCGAGGACGGCCTCCCAGAACCGGCGGCGGACGATCGGCGAGGGAATCGCTTTCGCCACCGCAAGGCGGAAGCCGCCCGTCAGCCGCGCCAGGCGGCCGTAAGCGGCGGGGATCAGGCTTTCCAGACGCGCCTTCAGCATGCGGCCCAGGATCGGCGAGGCGCCGCCGGTTGAAATCGCAATGACGAGCGGGCTTCGGTCGACGATCGAGGGCATGATGAAGTCGCAGAGCCGCGGCCGGTCGGCGACGTTGACCAACGCGCCGGCGCTCTTTGCCGCCGTTCGCGCCTCGGCCGACAGGCGCAAGTCCTCGGTCGCGACGAAGCAGAGCGCCGAGCCCTCGAAGTCCTTCGGCTCAGGATCGCGGGCCTCGTGCCGGAAGTTCGGCGCCTCGAGAAGTCCGCGGAAATCGTCGCTCAGAGCGGTCGCGAACGCGGTCACGCGGGCGCCGGCCTTGATGAGAACCTCCGCCCGTCGCGCCGCGACGACCCCGCCGCCGACAACGATGGCGGGCCGGCCGCTGAGTTCGAGAAATATCGGCAGATGACGCATCGCTATCGCCCGCGGGATTTCATTCGTGCGCGACGACCCGCCGCGGGCGGGCGGCCCGGCCAGAGACAGATGGAATTCACAGGTCGTGGTTCTAGACTTTTCAAGGTCGGTATCAAAGGAAAACCGAGTCCGCCCTAGAAGCGGACCGATGGCTGCGCGCCGCTATAGCACGGCGATCGGGTTTCCCGGCGAACCTGTGGCGCCGACGATCGGCAGCGGCGCGAACACATAGGCGAAGACCCATGCCTGGCGCTCGACCAGCCCCTCGAACGTCATGCCTTCATGGAGATGGATTCCATTTTCCATGATGAGGTGCTGATGGCAGGGATGGAAAATCTCGGGATCGACCGGCGGCACCACCTCAACGGCGAAATTGTCCGCCCCGACGACGCAGACCTGAAGGCTCGAGAACCAGCGTGCGCATTCGAGTCCAATGCCCGGGGCGCCGTCATAGAAGGTCCTGGTTTCCGTATACCAGCGCGACCCGTGACCGGTGCGCACGAATACCGCATCGCCGGGCCGGATCGTTTGCTCTGCGACGCCCTGACGTTCGAGGCAGGCCTTGAGATCGGCGAGCGCGATCTCCTCGCCGACGTCGAGCACCCGCCCTTTCAGGCCCTGGACGTCGAACAGGACGCCGCGGGTGAAGAACGGCGGCGCGTTTTCGATGCCGAGTTTCTTGAGCCCGTACGGCGACCACATCTCGGACAGGCGATTGCCATTGTAGAAAAGCATTTTGGTCTTGTCGCCCCGCATCCCGCACATGCAGCCGAGATGGCCGAGCGCGTCCATCTGGGTGCCGATCTGGCCGATTTCGGTGGCGATGAATTCGTCGTTCCAGATCGTCTTGCTTTTGCCGCCGTAGGGCCCGCCGGTCGGGCCGCCCGGCATGCGCAAGGCGTAGGCCCGTCCGGGCGCGATCGGCATGCTTGCGTCGTAGGGCATGCCAAGGCTGATGATCTCGCCGGTCTTGATGAGCCCAGCCGCCTCCAGCACCTTCTCGCGGGTCATGAGATTGCCGTTGCCGCGCTGATCCTCTTTGCCCCAGCGCGATTGGAACCAGTCGGCCTTCAGAACCGGGCTCACGCCATCCGGTTCGGCGCCATCGTCGCTCATGGCGACCTCCTGTCGATCATTCGACGACCGGCGCGCCGGCGCCCGCGACCGCCGCCTTCTCCGCCTGCGTGCCGCGGCGCTGGCGACGCTCCGCCGCCTGCACCGCGAGGCCAACCGCCAGGATCAGCATCGAACCATTGAACAGCGGCTCGACAAAGAACGGCGCGCCGAGCTGGTTCAAGCCCGCGACGGTCACCGCCAGCACGGCGACGGCAAGCACCGTCCCCCAGACGTTGACCCGGCCCGGCCGGATCGACGTCGCGCCGAGGAGCGCCGCGGTGAAAGCCGGCAAGAGATATTCCTGGCCGACCGAGCTTTGGCCGACCTGCAACTGCGATTGCAGCACGACGCCGGCGAAGGCGGCGAGCGTTCCGGCGGCGACGAAGCCAAGCGTTATGTATCGCCTGGCCGAAATCCCGTTGAGCTCCGCCGCCCGCGGACTGGCGCCGAGCACATAGAGATAGCGGCCGAGCGGCAGGTATTCGAACACGACCCACAATGTGAGACTGACCACGAGAGCGTAAATCGCCGGCGCCGGCACGATCCAGACGCTGCCGGAAATGGCCAGAAACTCGGGCGGCAGGGAAGCAAGCACTTGCTGGCCGCCCGTGTACCAGGCGTTGAGCCCATAGAGAATGGTGCCGGTTCCGAGCGTGGCGATGAACGAGTCGATCTTGACCCGGGTGACCAGGAGGCCGTTCGCCAGCCCGACCGCGGCGCCCATCACAAGCACCGCCAAGATCGCCGCCCACCACGGCAAGCCTTGGCCTTGCAGCCCAATCGCCAGCACTTGCGAGATGCCGACATTGAAGCCGGCAGAAAGATCGAACTGATTGGCGACCATCGGAATGAACACCGAAAGGGCGACCAGGAGCTGCACTGACTTATTGCTGAGAATCGAGCGAATGTTGAAATATGTGAGGAACGTATCTGGCCTCAGCAATGAGAACACGATGACGAGCAGAACGAACAGGACGAGCAGGCCCCAGACGGAAATCGCCCGCGTCGCCACGGCGCTGAAGGAGCGGGCGGCGCCGCGGCTCATGACGCTGCTCCGTGGCGGGGGGTTCCTATCCCCCCCGACGCAGCCGCGGTCAACGCAGCGATCGTCAATGCGTGACCAGGAATCTCCGCCGCGACTTGCCCGCGGCTGAAGACGAGGGCGCGATGACAGATGCGCTCGACTTCCTCGAAATCGGACGAGATCAACAGCACAGCCAGTCCCTTGCTGAGCGAGAGCTGCAGCAGATGGTAGATGTCCGCCTTGGCGCCCACGTCGACGCCGATCGTCGGTTCCTCAAGGATGAGGAGCTTAACACGGGCCTCCATCCAGCGCGCGAGGACCACCTTTTGCTGATTCCCGCCGGACAGCGTCGCGACCGGCTCCTCCACTCCCGGCGTCTTGATGGAAAAGCGCCGCACCGCCGCTTGGGCTTCGCCAAGCTCGGTCGCGCGCGAGATGAATTCGAGCACGCCTTTTCCGCTCGCCGCCGGGTTCAAATAGATATTCTCGCGCACGTCGAGGTTCGAGGCGAGCCCCTCCTCGGCCCGCCGGCTCGACACGAAGCCGACGCCTTTGGCCATCGCTTCGGCTGGGCTCAGAGGCGCAATCGGCTCGCCGTCGAGGGTCAATCGGCCTGATTCCACTGGCGTGTGGCCGAAGATCGCCCGTCCGACGGTGTGATGCCCAGCGCCGCGCAAGCCCACGAGTCCCAGGGTTTCCCCCGCTGCGACGGAGAATGACACCGGGCCGACGTGTTCGGCGACGAGGTTTTCGACCGACAGCGCGCCGCGATGGGAAGGCTCCGCCGGCCTCACGAACGCATCGCTCATCGAGCGTCCGACGATCATCTGCACCAGTTCTCCGGCATTGGTCTCGCGCGCGGCGACCGTCGCCAGCCGGCGGCCATCACGAAGAACGGTCACTCGATCGGCGATGCGGAGGACCTCGTCCAGTCGATGAGTGACGTAGACGATGCCGATGTTGCTGGCGCGCAGTCGCCGCAGGGTGTCGAGCAAGCGTTCGACGTCGGCCTCGGGAAGCGCCGCGGTCGGTTCATCGAGAACGAGGATGTCTGATTTGATCGCCAGCGCCCGGCCGATCGCGACCAGCGAACGCTCGGCCGCCGGCAGGGAAGAGATTGGGGCCTCAGGATCGAGATCGCTGCCCATGATCGCGAGCGCCTCCGCGGCGGCCCTACTCACCCTCGGCCACGATATGAGGCCGGTCGGCGATCGGGGATAGCCGGTCTGAATCGCGACGTTCTCGGCGACCGTCATCCATTCGACGAGCCCCAGGTCCTGGTGAATGAAGGCGATCGGGAGCGCATTCGTGCCCGGATGGGCCGGCTCGCCGGCAAACAGGATCTCGCCGGCGTCGGCTTCGTAGACCCCCGCCAATACTTTGATCAGCGTCGATTTGCCCGCTCCGTTCTGTCCCAGGAGCGCATGGACCTCTCCGCGACGGACGTCGAAGTCGACGTGATCGAGTGCGAGCGTGCCGGTGAACCGCTTGACGAGCCCGGTCATTGCGAGCAGCGGCGCCGACCCGCCCGCCGAACGGGATTGATCAAAAGCATCCATTATCGACCACGCTGCACCGTCATCGCGAAGAGCCATAGGGCGGTCCGGGCGTCTCTCGACGCCCTATGGCTCGCAATTGACGAAGGCTACTTGACGCCCCAGATGTCGAGATAGCGCTGCTTATAGTTATTGCTCGGGATGAAGGTATTCTGGTCGCCGCCCTCGGAATGAATGTTTTCCTTGGTCACCAGGAATGGCGGCTGCACGAATCCGCTCTGCGGCTCGCCATGGAACGCGCGGTTGAGCTCGTCGACCGCCTGCCACGCCTGCAGTTCGATCGGCTCGCTGACGGTGACCGTTTGATACTGATCGCCCTTGCGGATGCGATCGTAGGCCGAGCGATTCCCGTCGGCCCCGATCAGCTTCGCCTCGTCTGTCTTGACGCCGCCGGAGCGCAGCACCGGCACGGCGAAATCCCAGTCGTTGTCGCCGACCGAAGTCGCGTAGATTGGCAGCCCGAAGCGCTGAACCCAGCTTGTGGTGAGCTGGGGCTGACGTTGCGCCGCTTCTGAGGCGGGCGAGTTGACGTAGTCGAGCACCTTGCAGCCGGGGCACTTCTCGATCTCGTCCTTGGTCGCGGTCGATTTGACCTTGGCGATGGCGTATTCGTTGTGGCTGAGGATGACGACGTGGGCCTTGCCGTCCGAATCGGCGATCGCCCAGTCGGCTTCCGCCTTGCCGATTTCGCGCGGATCCTCCTGGATGTTGACGAACAGATTGAGATCGGGCTGCGGCCCCGGCAGGCCCGCGGCGTGGAGGCCGACAAACTTGATCCCCTGCGCCACGCCGGCCTTGATCGGGTCTTGGAGGCTTGCCGCGTCGGCAAAGAGCGCGATGCCGTCCGGCTTCAAGGCGATCGCTTGATTCATGCCGGCCAGCCAGGAGGTGGGGCTGCCTTTGCCGTCGATGACAGTGACGTTCCACCCAAGCTTTTGCCCCGCTTCCTTGATGTAGACGCCGTAGAGATGAGAAATGTCGTTCTGCTCGTCGCCGGACAGAAAGACGATCTTCTTGCCGGGCTCGGGCTTCGGCGCCTTCGTCGGCCCCTCCCAGGTGGTTTGCGGCCCGGCGTATTTGGCGACCGCGGCCTTGGCGTCGGATACGGCGTCGGCGCGAGCCGGCGGGACGGCGAACATCGCGGCAAGCGCGACAGCGCCGGCGAGCAAGGCTTGCTGACTGACTTCAACTTTCATGGTGCTTTCCTCCCTTTTCAAGTTCGCGCCTTGGCGACGAACAGGATTCGTTTTTCATATCGACGGCCTTGGGCCGCAGCTTTCGCGAACGACGAGCTTCGGCGGCAGGATGATGCTCTCGGGCGGGCCTTCGGGCGACTTGATCCGGCGCAGCAGCAGGCGAGCCCCTTCCTCGCCGATCTGGCGGCCGCCGATGGCGACTGTGGTCAACGCCGGCCGGTGCATGGCGCCCTCAGGGATGTTGTCGAAGCCGACGACGGCCGCGTCACGGCCGGGAACGAGACCCAGATCGGCGAGACCCAGCATGACGCCGAGCGCGCAGAGGTCGTTATGGCAGACCACGGCCGTCGGCGCGCTCGATTTGTCGCGGAAGAGCTGGCCGACCGCAGCGGCTCCGCCCTCTCGCGTCGGAAGGCAATTGACGATCGGCCCGACAGGCAATCCGAATCTGGGCAGGATGGCGCGGAAGGCCTCGGTTCGGTCGCGCGCGGGCGACACCCGGCGGGCGCCGCCGACAAAGGCGATGCGCTGGTGCCCAAGTCGGATCAAATGCTCCGCGGCCAGGGTCATGCCGAGCCGGAAGTCGGCGCTGACGTAATCCGCGCTCCGCCCGACTCGCCGCAACATTTGCACGACCGGGATGCCGTTGCGGCTCAGTTCATCGACGACCTCGGCGGAGGTCCCTTCGGCCGGGGCGAGCAGGATGCCGTCGACCCGGTGCTCGCGCATGCGGGCGATGAAGCGACTCTGGCGGGTGGGCGATTCCGCGGTATTGGCGACGAAAGCGACCCAACCCGCCTGATCGAGCGCATCGTCGATTCCCGCCGCAAGCTCGGCGTAGAACGGATTGGTGATCTCGCAGATGACCAGCCCGACGGTGTGGGTGAGGCGCATGCGCAAATTCGCCGCCGCGCGATGATAGACATAGCCGAGAGAGTCCATGGACGTTTGGACGCCGGCCCGGGTTGCGGCCGCAACCAGGGGACTGTTGCGCAGCACCAAAGACACGGTCGCCGCCGACACCCCCGCGTGCCGGGCGATATCTTTAACAGTCGGGCGCAAGCGCTCCCTCCGACGATCGTTTATGATTTAGATCGTTCCAATAGTATTTATCCGGCAACCGGAAAGGAACGTCAATCGAAAATGTGAATGCATCCGACGGTCCGGAAGATCGGCGTTCGGACCGTCCGGGCTTTGCCGTCCGCCGCGCCGGCGCGCGGTCTGCGGCCTCCTGAACCGAGGGTCGCAATTTTGTCGATTGATGGTATGGAAGCGTCGTTTCGATCCGGCCGATCAGCAGGGCGCGATGAGTTCAGAGAGCCAGGTTTCCAGACGCGTTGAGACGCCGCGGCAGGACCCGCTCGCCGAGATGGTCTTCGTTCCGGCGGGGGAGTTCCGGATGGGTTCGGACGGGCACTATCCCGAGGAAGCGCCGGTCCACCGGGTCAGCGTCGGCGCATTCCGGATCGACGCCGCCCCGGTGACGAACCGCCAATTCCGCAAGTTCGTCAACGCCACGAACTACGTCACCTTCGCCGAGATTGCGCCGGATCCGAAGGACTATCCGGGCGCCCTGCCGAAAATGCTGAAGGCCGGCTCGCTCGTGTTCACGCCTCCCAAAACGCCAGTCGATCTCAACGATTGGTCGCAATGGTGGCGGTTCAAATTCGGCGCCGACTGGCGCCGGCCTTACGGGCCGCGCAGTTCGATCAGCGGGCTCGACGACCACCCGGTCGTGCATGTCGCCTATCGCGACGCGGAGGCTTACGCGAGTTGGGCGGGCAAGGAACTGCCGACCGAGGCCGAGTGGGAGTACGCGGCGCGCGGCGGTCTCGAGGGGGCGGAATTCGCCTGGGGCGATGAATTGACGCCCGCGGGAAAACAAATGGCCAACACCTGGCAGGGGGCGTTTCCGCACGAGAACAAGGCGCTCGATCGTTATGAGCGCACGTCGCCGGTCAAGTCGTTCCCGCCGAATGGCTACGGCATCTACGACATGATCGGCAATGTCTGGGAGTGGACGGTGGATTTCTGGACCACGCGTCATCCGGCGGACGCGCCGAAAGCCTGCTGCGTCCCGCAAAATCCGCGCGGCGGGCCGGAGGGCGAGAGCTACGACCCGCGCCAGCCGCAGATTCGCATTCCGCGAAAGGTCTTGAAAGGCGGCTCGCACCTATGCGCGCCGAACTATTGCCAGCGCTACCGGCCCGCGGCCCGGCACGCCGAGCCGGTCGACACTTCCACCAGCCACGTCGGATTCCGGTGCGTCGTGCGCGGACCTGCTTCACGTTGACCGAGGCGCCATCCAAAACGCAGATCGTTCAGGCGCGCCTGGCGGTCGGGCTCCTGGTCGTCCTCGTCGTCGGCGGCGCGCTCTGGTATGGCCTTACCGCAGAGAGTCTTGGTCGTTTGTGGAGCGACATCCTGGACAGGCCTGGGGGCCCGATGACATTCCGCTTCATTCTGCAACCGGCGATGGCGATTATCGCCGCGCTGCGCGATGGCGTACATGACGCGCGCGTCGGGCGCAGGCCGTATGTCTGGGCCTTGATCCATGGCGTTCGCGACCCCCAGGGCCGCAGCGGGCGTCTGTGGGAGGGCTTCGTCTCGACGGCGAGGATCATCATCCTTGGCGTGGTGATGGACACCGTCTACCAGTGGGTGGTGTTCAAGACGTTCTATCCGGCGCAAGCGGCGGTGATTGCGATTCTGCTCGCCTTTGTCCCCTATATCGTGCTTCGGGGTCCAATCGCGCGGATCGCGTATCACTGGATTGCTCGACCAGCGTCCAACTGAACGCGCGAGATTGGAGGAACGGACGATGGCGAGCCCGGAACTCAAGTTCGACACCAATACCGAGCTCGCATCCCGCCGCACCGGGATGTCGTTTCAGCGCACGCGCATGAGCGCAGACCGGACGCTGATGTCGGTGATCCGCACCTCGCTCTCGCTGATCGGCTTCGGCTTCACCATCGCGCAGGTGTTTCAGAAGCTTCGCGATCAGGATATCATCACCAAGGCCGCCGCGCCGCGCAACTTCGGCCTCGCTCTGGTTGGGCTCGGCATCGTGATGCTCGTCCTCGGCATCGTCTACCACGTGCAGTTCATGCTGGGGCTGCGCCATTTGAGGGAGTCGATGCGGGCGGAAGGGCTCGTCCATGGTGAGAGCGTCTTTCCTGTATCGTTGACGCTAATTACTGCGCTCGTTCTTCTCGTCATCGGAGTCGCGGCGATCCTGAGTATGGCGTTTCACGTCGGGCCGTTCGAATAGAGTGGAATCGCGGTTGCAGATTGAATGATGGTTTGACGTTGCCGAGACGCCGTCGCGTCACGGCCGCATAAAATGGGAGAGGGAAGTGCCTAAGACAGAAAAGCCGAATATCCTCATCATTTGGGGCGACGACATCGGATATTGGAACATCAGCCACTACAGCAAAGGCATGATGGGCTACCAAACCCCCAACATCGACCGCATCGCGCAAGAAGGGGCGACATTCACCGATTGGTACGGACAGCAAAGCTGCACCGCCGGCCGCGCGTGCTTCATCACCGGTCAGAACCCAATCCGCACCGGCCTCACAAAAGTCGGCATGCCCGGCGCGACGATTGGATTGCATGCGGAGGACGCGACCATCGCGGAAATGCTGAAGCCGCTCGGTTACGCCACCGGTCAGTTCGGCAAGAACCATTTGGGAGACCGCGACGAATATCTGCCGACTGTGCACGGCTTCGACGAGTTCTTCGGCAATCTCTATCACCTCAACGCCGAGGAAGAGCCGGAACTGCGCGACTATCCGAAGGATCCGGAATTCAAGAAGAAGTTTGGACCGCGTGGAGTGCTCCACTGCCTGGCTGACGGCAAGGGCGGCCAGAAGATCACCGACACGGGCCCTTTGACCAAGAAGCGCATGGAAACCATCGACGAGGAAATCACGGCGGGCGCTCTCGGCTGGATGGAAAAGCAGGCCAAGGCGAATCAGCCATTCTTCCTCTGGTACAACTCGACCGCCATGCATTTCAGGACCCACCTCGCCGACAAGAACCGCGGCAAGAGCGGGCAGGACGACTACAGCGATCGCATGGTCACTCACGACGAGCAGGTCGGCGAGTTGCTCAAGAAGCTCGACGAGCTTGGCATCGCCGACAACACCATTGTGATGTATTCCACCGACAATGGCCCCGAGAACGATACCTGGCCGGATGGCGCCAACACGCCGTTCCGCGCCCAGAAAGACACGAATTGGGAAGGCGCATGGCGCGTTCCGGCGTTTCTGCGCTGGCCAGGGAAGATCAAGGCCGGTTCGGTCTTCAATGGCATCGGTTCACATATCGACATGTTTCCGACCTTGCTGGCGGCCGCCGGCGATCCCGATGTGACTCAGAAGCTGCTCAATGGCTGCACGGTGGGAAGTAAGACCTTCAAGGTCCATCTCGACGGCTACAACATGATTCCCTACGTGACGGGAGCCGTGAAGGAGAGTCCAAGAAACGCTATCATGTATTTTAGCGACGACGGCGAGGTCATGGCGGTTCGGGTCGGCGACTATAAGTTCAATCTGGCGGTTCAACGCGCGACCAAGATGATGCAATGGGCGGAGCCTTTGGTGAAGCTGCGGATCCCGCTGATTTTCAACCTGCGACGCGACCCCTTTGAACGCGCGGATTTCAATTCCAACACCTACTTTGATTGGATGGTCGATCACGTCCCGCAGCTTTACCTCATGCAGGCGACGGTGGCGGCGCAGATCGAGAACTTCGCCAAGTTCCCGCCGCGCCAGAAGCCGGCCTCGTTCAACCTGGACGCGGTGCTGGCGATGGTGTCGACCCACGGCGCCCATGCCTGACCTTGGCGGCCTTCCGCGGGAGGGCCCGAGGCGAACCGCAGCGACCGGTCACGCGCGCCACGCGCTTTGCGAAGCGCCGGCCCGAATAACCGCCATCGCGCGAGGGCCTTTGGCAAGTAACAATGAAGCCGTCTTTGACGCGTCTCGCGCCACATGACACGCAGGTCGATCGCTTGGTACATAGCGCGCTCCGTAATTGGGGCGACTTTCAACGCTAAACGATTCAAGGATAGGAGTGGGAAATGCCTAAGACAGACAAGCCGAACATCCTCGTCATCTGGGGCGACGACATCGGCATCGCCAACCTGAGCTGCTACTCGCACGGGCTCATGGGCTATCAGACGCCCAACATCGACCGGATCGCCAGGGAAGGCATGATGTTCACCGACTCTTATGGCGAACAGTCCTGCACGGCCGGCCGCTCGTCATTCATCACCGGGCAGAGCGTCTACCGCACCGGCCTCTCCAAGGTCGGCATCCCGGGCGCGCCGATCGGCATGAACGAGAAGATCATCACCATCGCCGCGGCGCTCAAGAACCAGGGCTATGCGACCGGCCAGTTTGGCAAGAACCACCTCGGCGATCTCAATTCGATGCTGCCGACCAATCACGGCTTCGACGAGTTCTACGGCAACCTCTACCACCTTAACGCCGAAGAAGAGCCGGAAGCGGACGACTATCCCGATGAGAAGGAGTTTCCGAATTTTCACAAGACGTTCGGCCCGCGCGGGGTCATGCACTCGTTCGCTACGGACATCGACGATCCGACCGAGCAGCCCCGCTGGGGCAGGGTCGGGAAGCAGAAAATCGAGGACACTGGCCCGCTCACGAGGAAGCGGATGGAGACCTGCGACGATGACTTCGTCGCGCGAGCCAAGGAATTCATGAAAAAGGCGAACGACGCGGGCAAGCCGTTCTTCGTCTGGCTCAACACCACCCACATGCACGCCTTCACCCACACCAAGCCAAAAAGCTTGGGTCAGGCGGGACGCTGGCAGTCACCCTATCACGACACGATGATCGACCATGACAAGAACGTCGGTCAGGCGCTCGACTTCCTCGATGAGGCAGGCATCGCCGACAACACCTTTGTCATGTACTCGACCGACAACGGCCCGCACATGAATTCATGGCCGGACGCCGCCATGACGCCGTTCCGCAACGAGAAAAACTCAAACTGGGAAGGCGCGTTCCGCGTTCCCATGGTGGTGCGCTGGCCGGGCAAGATCAAGCCGGGCCAGATCTCGAACGAGATCGTCCAGCACCACGACTGGTTTCCGACTTTCCTCGCCATGGCGGGCGAGCCCGACATCGCCGAGAAGCTGAAGGCCGGCTATCAGGCGATCGGGCGCACCTACAAGAACCACCTCGACGCCTATAATCTGGCGCCGTACCTCACGGGGCAGGAGAAAAAGAGCCCGCGCAATTTCTTCATGTATCTGAGCGATGACGGCGACGTGCTCGGTTTGCGCTACGACAATTGGAAGGTCGTGTTCATGGAGCAGCGCTGTCCCGGAACGCTCCGGATCTGGGCGGAGCCATTCATCAAGCTCCGGGTGCCGAAGCTCTTCAACCTTCGCACCGACCCTTACGAGCGGGCGGATATCACTTCGAACAGCTATTACGACTGGTTCCTGCGGCGGGTCTTCATGATCTACGGCGCGCAGGCGGCGGCGGCGCAATGGGCGGCGACCTTCAAGGACTTCCCGCCGATCCAGAAACCCAACACCTTCACGCTCGACGACGCATTGAAGGCGATGCACGAGACCGCGGCCGGGATGCACTAAGCTGACCGCGGCGTGATATCGGCCCGAGCGGACGCCATTCTCGGCCGCTCGGGCGTCTTGGAGGCTGGATGCGGGCGGCTTCGGTGGAGGAGACCACGTCACGGCGTGCCGATCCGGGCGACGAAGTGCGGGCCTTTTACGAGAGCCATCCGTATCCGGCGCCGCTCGCCAACCTCGACCGGCATCGCGAGCTCTATCGCAATCCGGATCGCCGCCGCGCGGTGTCGCTTCTCCTTTGGCCGACGCGACAGCCGGCGCCGAATCGCAAGATCCTGATCGCCGGCTGCGGCACGTCGCAGGCCGCCATTCATGCGATGCGCGAGCCTGACGCGCGTATCGCCGCGATCGACATCAGCGAGGCCAGTCTCAGCCACACGCGCGAGCTTCAGCGAAAATACGGCCTCCGGAACCTCGATCTCCACCGGCTTGCGATCGAAGACGTCGGCAGTCTCGGAGAGGTCTTCGACGAGATCGTCTGCACCGGCGTGCTGCACCATCTGCCCGACCCGGACCTCGGCCTGCGGTCACTGCGCGCGGCGCTGGCGCAGGACGGAGCGATGCACATCATGGTCTATGCGACGTATGGCCGCGCGGGCGTCTACATGATGCAGGAATACTGCCGCCTGCTCGGGGTTCGCGCAAACGATGAGGAGTTGCGCGCGCTTGGCGCCACGATCGGCGCGCTCTCCCCCGATCACCCGATCGCCGCCGCAGCGAGCCGGGCGAAGGACTTCAGACAGGCCGACGCCCTCGCCGATGCGCTTCTCCACCCGGTCGATCGCGCCTACACCGTTCCCCAGCTCCATGCCTGGATTGAGCGTTGCGGCCTCTCGTTCGCGCGCTGGTATGAGCAGGCTCCCTATCTGCCTCAGTGCGGGGCGATCGCCAGCATGCCGCACGCGCCGCGTCTCGCCTCGCTGCCCCCTCCCTTGCAGCATGCTGCGGTCGAGCTGTTGCGGGGGACCATGACCAAGCACGACTTCGTCGCCTATCGCGACGATCGCGCTGGCGAAAGCCAACCCATTTCGTTCGAAGGGGAAGGCTGGCTAAGTTATGTTCCTTTGCGCCTGCCGTGGACGCTCTGCGTGCGGGAGCGCCTGCCCGCCGGAGCTTCGGCGGTCCTGATCAATCGGGCGCACCCCTATCCCGACCTCGCCCTGCCGATCAACCAGGCGCAGGACCGCGTGCTCGCCGCGATTGACGGCAAGCGCACAGTCAGTGAGATTCTGCGGGGCGCGACCGAAACGGCTGACCTCGACCAGGGCCGCGAGTTCGTCGAACGGCTCTGGCGCTACGATCTGATCGTGTTCGACGCCACAGCGTCACGCTGAAGCCGCTCGCGGAGCATGCGGAATTGGGCGCGAATATTGGCGAGGTCCGGCGAAGGCCGGATGTCCCCGGCGCCGGGCCTTAGCGGCCCGGGCGGCGCCCATTGGGGCCGTTGACGTTCTTGCGCCGATTGCGAATCTGACCGATTGGTGCCCAGGAAAGGACTCGAACCTTCACGGCTTGCACCGCTGGTACCTGAAACCAGTGCGTCTACCAATTCCGCCACCTGGGCATCGGCCGCTTCTTAAGAGGGCGGGCGGGCCGATGTCAACGGCGCGCCACATTCCTTCCCGTCGGCCATGACAATGGCGCCCGCCCGGCGCTAACATCGCCATAAAATCAGCGCCAGGGCGTCCAACCGCGCCGGCTGAGGAGTTCCCGATGACCAGCGCCCCGCGCCTTTCCCTGCACGTGCCGGAGCCCACCGTGCGCCCCGGCGGCAAGCCCGATTTCAGTCATGTCGGCATTGCCGAGGCCGGCGAGGTTCCCCGTCCGCCGATCGACGTCAACCCGTCCGAGATCCGCGACTTCGCCTATACGATGATCCGCGTGCTCGACGACAACGGCGACGCCGTCGGCGCGTGGGTCGGGGCGCTGACGCCCGACGATCTGCGCAAGGGCCTGCGCGACATGATGCTGACCCGCGCCTTCGACGCGCGCATGCTCCTCTCGCAGCGCCAGGGCAAGACGTCGTTTTACATCCAATCTCTCGGCGAGGAGGCGATCGCGACCGCCCATCGGAAGGCGCTCAAGCCGGGCGACATGTGCTTTCCAACCTATCGCCAGCAAGGCCTCTTGATCGCCTACGGCTGGCCGATCGTCGACATGATGTGCCAGATCTTCGCCAACGAACAGGATCGTCTCAAGGGCCGGCAGCTGCCCGGGCTCTATTCGGCCAAGGAGGCCGGATTCTTCACCGTCTCCGGCAATCTCGGCACCCAATATCCGCACGCGGTCGGCTGGGCGATGGCCTCGGCGATCTCCGGCGATACCCGCATCGCCTCGGGCTGGATCGGCGAGGGCGCGACGGCGGAGAGCGACTTCCATTCGGCGCTGGTGTTCGCGTCCGTCTACCGGCCGCCGGTCATTCTCAACGTCGTCAACAACCAATGGGCGATCTCGTCCTATCAGGGGATCGCCGGCGGCGAGAGCGCCAAATTCGCCGCCCGCGCGCACGGCTTCGCCATCCCGTCGCTGCGCGTCGACGGCAACGATTATCTCGCGGTCTATGCGGCCTCGCTGTGGGCGGCCGAGCGGGCGCGCGCCAATCTGGGCCCGACCCTCATCGAATGGGTGACCTACCGCGCCGGCGCGCATTCGACTTCGGACGACCCGTCGAAATACCGCCCCAAGGACGAATGGGCCGCCTGGCCGCTGGGCGATCCGATCGAGCGGCTGAAGATCCACCTCATCCGGATCGGCGCCTGGAGCGAGGAACGCCACAAGCAGATGCAGGCCGAGGTCGAGGCGGAGGTGCTGGAGGCGGCGAAAGAGGCGGAAAGCCACGGCACGCTCCATGACGGACCGAAGCCGAGCGCGGCGACGATGTTCGAGCAGGTCTACAAGGACATGCCGCGCCATTTGCGCGAGCAGCGCCAGCAGCTTGGAGTCTAGCGCCATGGCGTGGCGTTCTCATTGGAGTGAACGGCGTCCGCTTGCGCCCCCCGACCTCCCCCACAAGGGGGGAGGAGAGCCGCCCGCGTCCATCAGCCCGGTTGGAGTCTAGCGTCATGGCGCGAATGTCGATGGTCGAGGCGATCCGCGACGCCATGGATTGCAAGATGGCCGAGGACGAGCGGGTGGTCGTGTTCGGCGAGGATGTCGGCTATTTCGGCGGCGTCTTTCGCTGCACCGACGGGTTGCAGCGCAAATACGGCAAGTCGCGCTGCTTCGACGCCCCGATCAACGAATCGGGAATCGTCGGCGTGGCGATCGGCATGGGCGCTTATGGGCTTCGGCCGGTCGCCGAAATCCAGTTCGCCGACTATGTCTACCCCGGCTACGACCAGATCGTGTCCGAGGCGGCGCGGCTCCGCTACCGGTCGGGCGGCGAGTTCTTTGCGCCGATCGTGATCCGCATGCCGTGCGGCGGCGGCATCTATGGCGGGCAGACCCACAGCCAGAGCCCGGAGGCGCTGTTCACCCACGTCAGTGGCCTCAAGACCGTCATTCCGTCGAATCCCTACGACGCCAAGGGCCTGCTGATCGCGTCGATCGAGGACGATGACCCGGTCATCTTTCTCGAGCCGAAGCGGCTCTATAACGGCCCGTTCTCCGGCCATCCGGACCAGCCCGCCGTTCCATGGGCCAAGCATCCCTTAAGCGAAGTGCCGGCGGGGCGCTATATCGTGCCGCTCGGCAAGGCGGCGGTGCGGCGCGAGGGAAAAGGGGTCACCGTGCTCTGCTACGGCACGATGACCCACGTCGCGGAGGCGGCGGCCGAGGAGACCGGGGTCGACGCGGAAATCATCGATCTGCGTTCGCTCCTTCCGCTCGACGTCGACGCAATCCAGGCCTCGGTCGAGAAGACCGGCCGCTGCCTGATCGTGCATGAGGCGACGCTGACCTCCGGCTTCGGGGCCGAACTCGCCGCGCAGGTGACGGAGCGCTGCTTCTACGCGCTCGAGGCGCCGGTCGAGCGCGTCGCCGGCTGGGACACGCCCTACCCGGTCTCGGAGGAGTGGGACTATTTCCCGGGTCCGGCCCGCGTCGGGCGCGCGCTCGTCAAAGCGATGGAGACCTGAGATGGGCGTGCGCTCGATCAAGATGCCCGACGTCGGCGAGGGAGTCGCGGAAGCGGAAATCGTCGAGTGGGCCGTCAAGGTCGGCGATCTCGTCAAGGAGGATCAGGTTGTCGCCGCGGTGATGACCGACAAGGCGACGGTCGAAATCCCGACCCCGGTCGCGGGCAGCGTGCTCGCGCTCGGCGGCGCGGTCGGCGACGTGCTCGCAGTCGGCTCCGAGCTCATTCGCATCGATGCGCCGGGAAAGCCGGATTCCTTGGCTGCTGCCGCGCCAAAATCGCGTCTGGCTCTGAAGGAGGCCGCGCCCACGCCGAGCGTCAGGCCGGAGTCTGTCGCCCCGGCCCCGGAGCCACGAGCCGAGGCGGCGCTCAGCACAGCGCCGGAGCATGACGTTCCGGCGCCGTTGCGCGCGCCTCAGACGCAGGCTGCGCCGCCGCGTCCGCCGGGCGAGAAGCCGCTCGCGTCGCCCGCGGTGCGCCTGAAGGCCCGCGAAGCAGGCGTCGATCTCCGTTTCGTGCGCGGCTCCGGACCGGCGGGACGCATCACCCACGACGATCTCGACGCCTTTATCGCCCGCCCGCCCGAGGCGCCGTCGAAAGGACCGGGCAGGGCCCCCAATAAGGCGGTCGAGACCATCAAGGTCGTCGGCCTGCGCCGGCGTATCGCCCACAACATGGCCGAGTCCTCCCGCCGCGTTGCGCATTTTTCCTATATCGAGGAAACCGACGTCACCGCACTGGAGGAATTGCGCGCTTCCCTCAACGCCCGTGCGACCGAGGCGCGCCCGAAACTGACCCTGCTGCCGTTCCTCATGCTCGCGATCGTCAAGGCGGTCGCCGACTTCCCCCAAGTCAATGCCCACTATGACGACGATAACGACGTCATTCAGCGCTTCGGCGCGGTCCATCTTGGCGTGGCGACGCAAACGCCGAACGGGCTCATGGTTCCAGTCGTGCGCCACGCCGAGACGCTCGGCCTCTACCAATGCGCGAGCGAAATGCGGCGCGTGAGCGAGGCGGCGCGCCAGGGCGTCGCCGCCCGCGACGAGCTCACCGGCTCGACGATCACGCTGACCTCGCTCGGGGCGCTGGGCGGGATCGCCTCGACCCCGGTCGTCAACCGGCCGGAAGTGGCGATCGTCGGCGTCAACAAGATTGTCGTCAGACCGGTCTGGCGCGACGGCGGCTTCGTTCCACGCAAGACGATGAACCTGTCGTCGTCGTTCGATCACCGGGTGGTCGACGGCTACGACGCCGCGACCTTCATTCAGCGCCTGCGCGAACTGATCGAGGCCCCGGCGACGATCTTCATCGAGGATTGACGGGTGGAGAGTGTCATGCCCGCGAACGCTGGCATCCAGCAGCGCCCGCGCCGCTTGCGAGGCTCTCTCTGCACGCGGCGCCTGGACCCCCGCTTTCGCGGGGGTGACAGGGAGCGGAATCGCAATGCGGCAGGGACGAAATGAACGAGCTTCGCTGCAAGGTTCTCATCATCGGCGGCGGTCCGGGCGGCTATGTCGCGGCCATCCGCGCCGGCCAGCTCGGCCTCGACACGATCCTGGTCGAAGCCGGCCGGCTTGGCGGAACTTGCCTCAACGTCGGCTGCATCCCNNGCCCACTCCCTGCGGGAGCCGCAGGCGCTGAACGCGATCGGGCTCTCGATCGGGCGGCCTGAGCTCGATTTCGCCAAGACGATCGGCTGGAAGGATTCGATCGTCGCCCGGCTCACCGGCGGCGTCGGCGCGCTGCTCAAGAAGGCGAAGGTGCGCACGGTTCTGGGGTCGGCTGCGATTGTCGACGGCAAGACCGTGATCGCCCGCGCCGATACCGGCGAGAGCCGCATCGAGGCCGAGCACCTTGTCATCGCCACCGGCTCGGAGCCGGCGGAATTGCCGGGGCTGCCATTCGGCGGCGACGTCCTGTCTTCGACCGAATCGCTGGCGCTGACTGAGGTTCCAGGATCGCTCGCCATCGTCGGCGCCGGCTATATCGGGCTTGAGCTCGGCATCGCCTTCGCCAAGCTCGGCGCCAAGGTGACGATCGTCGAGGCGCTGGCCAAAATCCTGCCGCTCTACGATCAGGAGCTGACCCAGCCGGTCGCGCGCCGCCTCGCCGACCTCGGCGTCGAGACGCTCACCGGCGCGAAGGCGATTTCGTTCGCCAAGGGCGCGCTGAAGGTCGCGGAGGCGGACGGTAAGGAGCGGGCGATCGCCGCCGACAAGGTGCTGGTCGCCGTCGGCAGACGCGCCCGCACCCGGGGTTTCGAACTGGAGAAGCTCGATCTGACGATGAGCGGCCCGTTCGTGCGCATCGACGATCAATGCGCGACTTCGATGCGCAACGTCTGGGCGATCGGCGACGTGACCGGCGAGCCGATGCTCGCCCACCGGGCGATGGCGCAAGGCGAGATGGTGGCGGAGATCATCGCCGGCGAGCGGCGCTGGCGNNATTCCCGCGATCTGCTTCACCGACCCGGAGATCGTCGCCGTCGGGCTCGCGCCCGACGCCGCAAAGGCGGCGCACGGCGAAATCCGCGTCGGCCGGTTTCCCTTCCGCGCCAATGGCCGGGCGATGACGNNTTCTGGGAATTCACGCCGTCGGCGCCGGCGTCTCCGAACTCTCGTCCGCGTTTTCCCTGGCGCTCGAGATGGGCGCTCGCCTTGAAGATATCGCGCTGACGATCCAGGCCCACCCGACGTTGGGCGAAGCCTTCCACGAGGCCGCGCTGAGCGCGCTCGGACGGCCGCTGCACATTTGAGCGGAACCTCCGTCGCCTGACGCTTCGCTATCCGTCCACTGCGTCAAATCGGCGGG
>PLUH01000379.1:29858-30047 GCA_003164825.1 Hyphomicrobiales bacterium | reverse complement strand
GCCGCGCGCCGTCTGGCTGATGGTTCCCGCGGCGGTCGTCGACCAGACGATCGCCGATCTTCTGCCGGCGCTCGAGGCTGGGGATACGATCATTGACGGCGGCAATTCCTACTATGTCGACGATATCCGCCGCGCCCATGAGCTCATGTCGAGAAGCATCAACTATATCGACGTCGGCACCAGCGGCGG
>PLUH01000379.1:0-29804 GCA_003164825.1 Hyphomicrobiales bacterium | reverse complement strand
ATGGTCCACAACGGCATCGAATACGGCATCATGGCCGCCTATGCCGAGGGACTGGACATCCTCCGGGGAGCGAACATCGGCAACAAGACTCACGCAATCGACGCCGAGACGACGCCGCTGAGCAATCCCGACCATTACAAATACGACATCGATCTGCCCGACGTCGCCGAGGTCTGGCGGCGCGGCAGCGTGATCGCCTCCTGGCTTCTCGACCTGACGGCGACGGCGCTGACCGAGGATTCCGTGCTCTCCAAGTTTTCCGGGCGCGTGTCCGACTCAGGCGAGGGCCGCTGGACGATCAAGGCGGCCATCGACGAAGGCGTTCCGGTTCCGGTGCTCAGCACTGCGCTCTATGAGCGATTTTTTTCGCGCGGCGACGCGGACTACCAGAACAAACTGCTCTCGGCGATGCGCTTC
Organism: Hyphomicrobiales bacterium; assembly: GCA_003164825.1. Taxonomy (GTDB): domain Bacteria; phylum Pseudomonadota; class Alphaproteobacteria; order Rhizobiales; family Beijerinckiaceae; genus Roseiarcus. The sequence continues at coordinate 29,387 of PLUH01000379.1, read as the reverse complement.
CAGTTCGGCGGCCATTTGGAGAAGCCGGCCAGCAAGTAGCCCGACGTCAGGAGGCGCAAATAGCGGTCAGCCCGACGGCTTTGCGAGCCGCTCAAATCGACCGACGCGGGCGGCGGGCCCGTGTAAAAACCAACGCGCGAGCGGTCATTGCCGAAGGGGCGTCGCGCCGACCCATGGCCTCGACGTTTACGCGCTTCAAGATCGATTGCCGGTATGTTGTTCAGCTCCTTCAATAGGTCTCAACCATCGCTCGCGTCGTTTCAACCAAAGTTCGTAGGTAGGGAGTAGACCAGACGGCGCCTCATCGAGGGCGCCTGCGCGAATTTCGACCTCGTTAGTTCCATTCACAATGCTGTAAAGTGATGATCCGCACGTCGCGCAGAAGTGCCGGTGATCTGTACTATGTATCCAGCTTTCCGTATTGCCGACAATCGTTACGTTTTTGGAGCTCCAAACGGCGAAGACGTTGAAAGACGATCCGGTATCTTTTCGACAAATCTGACAATGGCAAACGCCGACGCGGATCGGATCTCCCTCGACCTGAAATCTAACTTTGCCGCAATTGCAGCCGCCCGTCCGATTCCGCATCTCGAACTCCTGTGTCGATTTCTCATGGCGGTTCCCGACTTACCCCGCGGCCACCATCCCGCCGATGGGGGAACCATGGGTCAGATTTTGACCACTAAGATGCGCTCACGATCAGCGATGGCGGGCGACAAAACGCGGCCCGCTCTGCAGAGCGCGCGGCTCGTGGAGGGATGGGGCGGCCCGGCGGGCGGCATCACCCACGCGGCGCGCATGACTGTGGCGGGTCGCTCAGTCCTTGGCCCGTTCGACGTAGCTGCCGTCCTCGGTCTGGATGACGATCCTCGTACCGACCGCGATGTGCGGCGGCACCATCGCCCGCGCGCCGTTCGCAAGCCGGGCGGGCTTATAGGAGGACGACGCGGTCTGGCCCTTCATCGCCGGTTCGGTTTCCGTCACCTCGAGCGTGACCCGGGGCGGCAACTGGATGGCGACCGGGACCTCGTTGAAGACCGATAAGATGACCTTCATGCCTTCCTGAAGCCATTGGGCCTGGTCGCCGATCACGTCGGCTCCAACCTGGATCTGGTCATAGGTGTCGGCGTTCATGAAGTGATAGCCGTCGGCGTCCGAATAAAGAAAGTCGAAATTTTTGTCCTCGACGAACGCGCGCTCAACCTGCTCGGTGGTCTTGAACCGATCCGTCACCTTGACCCCGTCGGAAATGCGTCGCATGTCGATCTGCGTTGTCGGCGTGCCTTTGCCCGGATGAAAGCTCTCGGCGGAAAGAACGACGCACAACTGACCGTCCTCCCGCTCGATGATATTGCCCTTGCGGATCGAGCTTGCGATAACTCTCACGTTTCAGTCCTCGGAACTGGGCGCCCGGCGTCGCGATAAAGTGCGCTTGTTAGACGGGGGTTGGCGATTTTGGCGCGAACCATACCGATTTTGGCGCCAAAGGCCAGTCGGGTTCGGCTTCGATTGTCTTTGTCTTCTTGCCGAGGCGCCTCTTGATCTCGCCCGCATCGCGACCGTTCTGGAGGAGGGACCAATATTCCGCGCGGCGCGGCCGGCTCGCCGCCCGCGCGCAGGTTGCGAGCTTCCTGCGCCGCTGGTTCGACGCCAAGGGTTTTATCGAGGTGCAGCCAGCCGCCCTCCAGGCTTCGCCTGGAAACGAGACCCACTTGCACGGGTTTAAGACCGCGCTCGTCCTGCCGGACGGCTCGTCGCGCGACGCCTATCTGCATACCTCGCCCGAATTCGCGATGAAGAAGCTTTTGGCCGCCGGAGAGAAGCGGATTTACGCGCTGACCGGCGTCTTCCGCAATCGCGAGCGAACGGCGGTCCACGCGCCGGAATTCACGATGCTGGAGTGGTATCGGGCCGGGGCGCCGCTCGAGCGCCTCGTCGACGACTGCGTCGCGCTGACCGCGCTCGCCGCCCATATGGCGGACGCGAAGACTTTCGTGTTTCGCGGCCGGGAGGCCAGTCCGTTCGAGCCGCCGGAGCTGCTCACGGTGCGGGACGCGTTTTTGCGCTACGCCGGGGTGGACATCTACGACAGCCTGCCGATCGGCGGCCGTCCCGACGCCGAAATCCTCGCTTCGCACGCGAGAGGTTCCGGCCTGCGCGTCGCGCCGGACGATGACTGGTCGGATATCTTCAGCCGGCTCCTCAGCGAGCGGGTCGAACCCAATCTGGGAATCGGGCGACCGACCGTGCTCCATGCCTACCCCGCGAGCGAGGCGGCGCTCGCGCGCCTCAATCCCGACGATCCGCGGCTCGCCGAACGGTTCGAATTCTACTGTTGTGGCGTTGAGCTGGCGAACGCGTTCCACGAGCTGATCGATCCGGCTGAGCAGCGGCGCCGATTCGCAACCGACATGGAGGACCAGCAGCGGATTTACGGAACATCCGCCCCGATCGACGAGGACTTCCTGGCGGCGCTTGCCGAGATGCCCGACGCGAGCGGCGCGGCGCTCGGCTTCGACCGTCTCATGATGCTGGCGACCGGGGCGGAAAGCGTCGAGTCGGTCCAGTGGACGCCGGTCTTCGACCCGGGCGGGCGGGGCCCATGACTCCGGACTCCTCGCTCATGGCGAAAGCGCGGTCCGCTCTGTCGACCGTCTTTGGCTTTTCCGACTTCCGTCCGGGGCAGGAAGATGTCCTCGCCGCCACGCTCGCTGGCAAAGACGTGCTGGCGGTGATGCCGACAGGCAGCGGCAAGTCGCTGTGCTTCCAGCTTCCGGCGATCATCCGCGGCGGCCTGACCCTCGTTGTCTCGCCGCTGATCGCGCTGATGCGCGACCAGGTCGCCCAGTTGCGCGAACTTGGGGTCGAGGCGGCGAGCCTCAATTCCTCCTCCGACGACGACGAGCGGCGAAGGGTGGCGCGCGGCCTGGACGACCGCTCGCTCAGGCTTCTCTATGTCGCGCCGGAACGGCTCATGCGCGACGATATCATCGCCGCAATGAGCAAAGTCCCGATCGATCTTCTCGCCATCGACGAGGCGCATTGCGTCTCGCAGTGGGGCCACGACTTCCGGCCGGAGTATTTGCGCCTGCGTGAGGTTGCAGAAGCCCTCCATGGCGTCCAGACGATCGGCGTGACCGCCACGGCGGACGCCCCGACCCGAGCCGAAATTGCCGACAGGCTGTTTGTCCGCCCGCCCCAGGTTTTCGTGCGCTCGTTCGATCGCCCGAACCTCTTTCTGGCGATGCGGCCGAAATCGGACGCCACCCGCCAGCTCATCGACAAGGCCGACGCCCACCGCGGCGAAACGGGCATCGTCTACTGCGCCTCCCGACGCCGGACGGAAGAGCTCGCCGCGGAATTCGCCCGCGCCGGCCGGCGTGCGCTGCCCTACCACGCCGGGCTCGATCATTCCGTGCGCGGCCACAATCAAGATGCCTTCCTGCGCGAGGACGATTGCATCGTCTGCGCAACCATCGCGTTCGGGATGGGCATCGACAAGCCGGACGTTCGTTTCGTCTTTCACGCCGACATGCCGTCGTCGATCGAAGCCTACTACCAGGAAATCGGCCGCGCCGGCCGCGACGGGCTGCCTGCGGACACGTTCACGCTTTACGGCGCAGGCGACATCGAACTCAGGCGGCGCCAGATTCTCGAGAACGGCGCGCCCGAGGAACGCAAGCGGGTCGAGATGGCCAAGCTCGACGATCTCGTGGCGCTGTGCGAAACCGCGCGCTGCCGACGTCAAACGCTTCTGAGCATGTTCGGCGAGGAGTCAGGCCCATGCGGGCATTGCGATGTCTGTCAGGGGGCCGTCCGGCTGATCGACGGGCGGGTCGAAGCGCAAAAGGCGCTGTCGGCGATCCTGCGCACCTCGGGCCGGTTCTTTTTCGGCCATCTGGCGAATATTCTTGCCGGCAAGGCGACCGAGGCGGTTGAGCGCCACGGACACGACCAGCTCAAGACCTTCGGCGTCGGCAAGGATCGGGCGCCCGCCGACTGGCGCGGCGTCCTCAGACAGCTGCAATCCGGCGGATTGATCGAGCGCGACTGGAACGACCGCGACCGGCTGACCCTGACCGAAGAGGGATGGCGCGTGCTGCGCGGCCAGGCCCCGTTCGCCTTGCGCGAGGACGTCGTCAACCGGAGTGCGCGCCGGCGGTCACGCGCGCCGGCCGCGCCGAGCGACGCCGACGCGGAACTGCTCGCGGCGCTCAAAGCCCTGCGAGGCGCGATCGCGGCGGCGCAGAAGCAGCCAGCCTATGTCATTTTCCCCGATCGGACGCTGATCGAGATGGCGAAGGAACGCCCTCGCGGGCTCGACGACCTGGCCGGCATTCACGGCGTCGGCGCGGTCAAGCTGCAAAAATACGGCTCAGCCTTTCTCGCGGTGATCCGGGACCGCCAGAATGCCTGAACTGCCCGAGGTCGAAACCGTCCGGCGCGGGCTCGCGCCCGTCATGCTCGGCGCCCGCATCGACAAGGTCGTATTGCGGCGGGCGGACATCCGCTTCCCGTTTCCCGCCTCATTCGAGAGGCGGCTTACCGGCCGGCGGATCGTCGATATGAGTCGACGCGCCAAATACCTTCTGTTTCGGCTGGATAGCGACGAGACGCTGATCGCCCACCTTGGCATGTCGGGCTCATTCCGGATCGAAAAAACCGCGGTTTCAACGCCCGGATCGTTCCTCCACGAACGCTCGAAGGATCCCAAGCACGATCACGTCGTCATGGTCCTGGATAATGGCTATGTCGTCACCTACAACGACCCCCGCCGGTTCGGCTTCATGGATCTGGCGGCGAGCGGCGCGCTCGCGGACCACCCGCGGCTCAGCGGGCTCGGCGCCGAGCCGCTGGCGCCCGAGTTTGACGCGCCTTTTCTGGCGAAGCTGTTCGCCGGCGCGCGCACCTCTCTCAAGGCGGGGTTACTGGATCAAAAGCGCGTCGCCGGCCTCGGCAACATTTACGTCTGCGAGGCCCTGTTTCGCGCCCGCCTCGCGCCATCGCGGCCAGCCAGCATCCTGGCGGACGGGCGCGGCGCCCCGACCCGCGCCGCCGGCGCGATCGCCGTAGCGATCCGCAACGTGCTCGAGGAAGCGATCGAGGCGGGCGGCTCCACCCTGCGCGATCACCGCCAGGCCAATGGTGAATTCGGGTATTTTCAGCACGTTTTCAAGGTCTATGATCGCGAGGGGCTGCGGTGCGTGAGGGAGCGCTGTCGCGGGATCATCGCCAGGACCGTGCACTCGGGGCGCTCGACATTCTACTGCGGGAGTTGCCAGCGCTAGCCGCACGGCGGGCCGGCGCCGCCGGCGCCGATCATTGACAAGGGAAAGCGCGCCTCCTATCTCACGGCGAACCCTGTTCAGCGGCGCGAAAATGGGCGGTTCCGGCCTTTTTTCGCGCTTTTTATTGTTGTCACCTTCGTCTGGGGCGCGCGCCGATCGCTCGCTGTTGACTGGCGAAAGGCGGCGCCGACGTCTTCGCGCACGCGGGACGGTATCGGAAAGGTCGAAAATGCTCGGCTCGTCTCTGAAGTTCGACTCGGTGATGAAGAGGGTCTTCGGTTCGTCCAACGACCGTCGGCTGAAGGGCTATCGGCCGAAGGTCGCCGCGATCAATGCGCTGGAGCCTGAGTTCGAGGCGCTGAGCGACGATCAGCTGTTGGCGAAGACCACCGAGCTGCGCGCCGAGTACGTGGCCGGCAAGACGCTGGACGATCTCATGGCGCCTGCCTTTGCCGCCGTTCGGGAGGCCGCGAAGCGCACGCTCAAGCAGCGTCATTTCGACGTTCAGTTGATCGGCGGCCTGGTTCTGCATGAAGGCGCGATCGCCGAAATGCGCACCGGCGAAGGCAAGACGCTGGTCGCCACGACTGCGGTCTATCTCAACGCGCTCGCCGGGGAGGGCGTGCACGTCGTCACCGTCAACGACTACCTGGCCCGCCGCGACGCCGAGTGGATGGGCGAGATCTACAAGTTTCTCGGCATGACCGTCGGTGTCATCGTCCACGGCCTCGACGACGATCAGCGCCGGCAGGCCTATGCCGCGGACGTCACCTACGGCACGAACAACGAATTCGGCTTCGACTATCTGCGCGACAACATGAAGTACGACATGGCGCAGATGGTGCAGCGCGGCCACTCGTTCGCGATTGTCGACGAGGTCGATTCGATTCTGGTCGACGAAGCCCGCACCCCGCTCATCATCTCCGGACCGTCGGAGGACCGCTCCAATCTCTACGTTGCGGTCGATGCGATCATCCCGCAGCTCGCCCGCGAGGAATACGAACTCGACGAGAAGCAGCGCACGGTCAATCTGACCGAGGTCGGAAACGAGCACGCTGAAGAATTGCTGCGCTCAGCCGGGGTGATGAAAGAAGGATCGCTTTACGAGGCGGCCAACGCGACGCTCGTCCACCACATCAATCAGGCGTTGCGCGCTCATAAGCTCTTCCAGCGCGACAAAGACTATATCGTCCGCAACGACGAGGTCGTGATCGTCGACGAGTTCACCGGACGCATGATGCCCGGCCGGCGCTACTCCGAGGGGTTGCATCAGGCGCTCGAGGCGAAGGAGGGCGTGACCGTCCAGCCCGAAAACGTGACGCTGGCCTCGATCACCTTCCAGAACTATTTCCGCCTCTACAAGAAGCTTGCCGGCATGACCGGCACTGCCGCGACCGAGGCCGACGAGTTCGCGGAGATCTACAAACTCGTCGTCGTCGAAATTCCGACCCACCGCCCGATCTCGCGTCTCGACGAGGATGACGAGGTCTATCGCACCGGCAACGAGAAGATGCGCGCCGTGGTGCGCGAGATCGAGGCCGCAAACGCCAAAATGCAGCCGATGCTGGTCGGCACCACGTCGATCGAAAAGTCAGAGCTGCTCGGCGAAGTGCTGGAGCGGGAAGGGTACAAGAAGATCGATTTCACCAAACCTGACGCGCTCAAGGCGCTTTACGACGCGGCCCGCGCCGGCAAGCAGTCAAAGAACTTCGCCATTTTGAACGCCCGCCACCATGAGCAGGAGGCGTTCATCGTCGCCGAAGCCGGCGTTCCCGGCGCGATCACGATTGCGACCAACATGGCCGGACGCGGCACCGATATTCAGCTCGGCGGCAACGTCGAGATGCGGGTCAAGCAGGAGATCGACCCGGCCGCGCCGCAGGAGGCGCGCGAGACGCATGAGGCGTCGATCCGGGCCGAAGTCGCGGCCTTCAAACAGAAGGCGATCGAGGCCGGCGGGCTCTACATCATCGGCACCGAGCGGCACGAAAGCCGCCGCATCGACAACCAGTTGCGCGGCCGATCCGGCCGGCAGGGCGACCCCGGCCGGTCGAAGTTCTTCCTGTCGCTCCAGGACGATCTCATGCGCATTTTCGGCGCGGAGCGCATGGACGCGATGCTCAAGCGCCTCGGGCTCAAGGAAGACGAAGCGATCGTCCATCCGTGGATCAACAAGGCGCTCGAAAAGGCGCAGCAAAAGGTCGAGGCGCGCAACTTCGACATCCGCAAGAACATTCTCAAATTCGACAACGTCATGAACGACCAGCGCAAGGTCATCTTCGAGGACCGGCGCCGGATGATGGCGTCCGAATCGCTGGAATCGACGATCGAGGACATGCGCACCGGCGTGATCGACGACGTCGTCGCCAAGCACATTCCGCATGACGCCTATCCCGAGGCCTGGGACACCGCGGGCCTCAAGAGCGAGGTTCTCACTAAACTCAACCTCGACCTGCCGGTCGATGAATGGGCGAAGGAGGAAGGGATCGCCGACGAAGAAGTGGCGACCCGGCTTCACGCGGCGGCCGCCGACTCCTATGCGCAGCGCATTCAGCGCAATACCCCCGAGGCGATGCGCTATGTCGAAAAGCAGGTCATCCTGCAGGCGCTCGATCACCTGTGGCGCGAGCATCTCGTGACGCTCGATCATCTGCGTCAGGTGATCGGCTGGCGCGGCATGGCGCAGCGCGATCCGCTGAACGAGTACAAGTCAGAGGCCTTCGAGCTGTTCCGCGAGTTGATCACGCAGTGGCATGAAGCGGTCATCGCTCAAATGTCGCGGGTCGAAGTGCGGTTCCAGCAACCCGAGCCCCCGCCGCCGCCGATGCAGTATCAGCATCTCGATCCCGCCACCGGCGAAAATGAGCTGCCGCCCTCTCCGTTCTCGGAGAACCTTGGCGTTACGGTGCTTGCGACAGCCTCCGCCGTCGCTCTCGCCGACCGCGATCCGAACAATCCTGCGACGTGGGGCCGGGTTGGACGAAACGAACCTTGCCCGTGCGGCTCGGGCAAGAAGTTCAAACACTGCCACGGCTTGGTCGCTTGACGATCGGCGCTGCTCTTCGGGCTTCGACCCGGCGCGCCGAAGCGCTGGCCTGCCTTGTCGAAACCTTTAAGGCTTGTGGGATCGAAGACCCGAAACGAGAGGCCGGGATAACCCTCTCGGCGGCGTCCGGCGTTTCGCCGATCGCGTTGATCGTCGCCCCGCAGGAGCCGCTCGGATCCGCGGCCCGGAAGGTCGAGGAATTCGCGGCCCGGCGGGCGGCTGGCGAGCCGTTGTCCCGGATTGTCGGCAAGCGCGAGTTCTGGGGTCTCGACTTCACGATTTCGCCGCAGGTTTTGGACCCGCGGCCCGAGACGGAAACGATTGTCGAAGCATCCCTGAGGCTGCTGAGGGACCGGCGCGAAGAGCCGCTCAGCATCCTCGACCTCGGCGTCGGCTCAGGCGCGCTCATATGCGCCTTGCTCAGCGAATTCGTCCATGCGCGCGGCGTCGGCGTGGACGTTTCCGCCGCGGCTGCGAATGTGGCGCGCAGCAATGTCGAGGCTTGCGGCCTCGCCGGGCGGGCCGAGATACGGCTTGGCGACTGGACGAGAGGTCTCGACGGGCGCTTTGACCTCATCGTGTCGAATCCGCCCTATGTTCCGAGCGCCGATCTCTTGAGGCTGCCGCGCGAGGTCCGCAACTTCGATCCGCGGCTTGCGCTCGATGGCGGAATTGACGGCCTTGACGCCTATCGACGAATACTGCCGGGGTCGCGGTCCCTGCTTTCCGGAGGCGGTTGGTTGATGGTCGAAATCGGCGCTGGCCAGGCCGCGGACGTGCTCGCAATCGCGGAACAGTCCGGCTTTGTCGACGCTTCGACCGACAAGGATCTCGCCGGCCTCGATCGCGTTGTGGCGGCTCGATCGCCATAGGCCCAAACGGGATCGGGACCCGAAGAGGCGCAAGCGGTGACCTATGGCAAGTTCGTCTGATGAACATGCGCCACGCGGCGAACTGACGGTTCGCCTGATCGCCATGCCGCGCGACACCAACGTCAACGGCGATATTTTCGGCGGCTGGGTGATCAGCCAGATGGACCAGGCGGGCGGCATTCACGCGGCGGAGAAGGCTCAGGGGCGCGTCGTCACCATCGCCATCGAAGCGATGACGTTCATCCGCCCGGTCAGGGTCGGCGATGTGCTCTCCGTCTACACCGCGGTCGACCACGTTGGCCGGACCTCGCTCAAGATTCACATCGAGGCCTGGGTGCATCGGTTCCGGACTCATCATCGGGAGAAGGTGACCGACGCGACTTTCACCTTCGTCGCCATCGGAGCCGACGGACGCCCACGGCCGGTCGTTCCGGAGGCTTAAGGCAGTTTTCGATCGCAAATCGCGTCAATCGTCGAGCTTGCGCGCCTCTTCCGGCAACATGATCGGCACGCCGTCGCGGATCGGATAGGCGAGCCGGGCGGCGCGGGAAACGAGTTCCTGCCGGACCGGGTCGTAAGTCAGCTCCGCCCGCGTCACCGGGCACACCAGAATGTCGAGGAGACGCGGGTCAACTCTCGATCGCAGGTCCGGCTCGACCCCCGGCGCGCGTTTTTCCCCCTCGTCGCTCATGCGCGAGTCCTCCGGTCTGCGGCGAGGCGCCGGGCGCAGCGCCCATCCCGCGCTCGCTGGCGATGCTGGCGGCTGAGATCAGAAATGCAAAGCGGCGGCCTGACGTACGCCATTGATCTCGCTCACTTTCGCTATAACCTCGGGCGGCGCGGCGCCATCGATCGAGACGAGCGCGATCGCCGAGCCGCCCGGCTCGTCGCGCCCAAGCGCAAATGTCGCAATATTGACGCCGGCGTCGCCGAGGCAGCTGGCGAAGCGGCCGATGAAGCCCGGTTTGTCCTCGTTGGTGACGTAGATCATCGACGGGGTGAATTCAGCGTCGACCTTGATGCCCTTGATCGAAAGGATGCGCGGCTTGCCGTCATGAAAGACGGTTCCGCCGATCGCGCGCGATTGCCCCGCCGTCGTCACCGTCAGGGTGATGAAGCTTTCGTAGTCGCCTTCCGAGGCGCGGGTCATTTCCTCGATGACGATGCCGCGATGGGCGGCGACCGTCGGCGCCGAGACCACGTTGACGTCGACCAGCGACGGACGGAGCAAGCCTGCGATCGCCGCCGACGTCAAAGCCTTGACCTTGAGTTCCGCGACCGCGCCCTCGTAAACGAGCGTGACCTTCTGGATCGGCGCCTGGGTGAGCTGGCCGGCGAAGGAGCCGAGACCCTCCGCCAAGGCGATGAATGGTCTCAGCTTGGGCGCTTCCTCCGCGGTGATCGAGGGAAAGTTGAGGGCGTTCGAAATCGCGCCGCGGGTCAGATAGTCCGACATCTGCTCGGCGACCTGGAGCGCGACGTTCTCCTGGGCTTCGTTGGTGGAGGCGCCCAGGTGCGGAGTGGCGATGAAGTTCGGATGGCCGAATAGCGGGTTGGCGGTCGCCGGCTCCTCTACGAAAACATCGAAGGCGGCGCCGGCGACGTGGCCGCTGTCCAGGGCCGCGCGCAGGGCGACTTCGTCGACGAGGCCGCCGCGGGCGCAATTGATGATCCGCACGCCCTTCTTGGTCCTCGCCAGATTTTCCGCCGACAGAATGTTGCGCGTCTGCGCCGTCAGCGGGGTGTGCAGGGTGATGAAGTCGGCGCGAGCCAGGAGATCGTTCAGTTCGAGTTTCTCGACGCCGATCTCGGCGGCGCGCTCGGCGCTGAGGAACGGATCAAAGGCGACAACCCGCATCTTCAATCCCAAGCCGCGCGAGGCGACGATCGAGCCGATATTCCCGCAACCGACGACGCCGAGCGTCTTGCCGGTCAGCTCGACCCCCATGAAGCGGTTCTTTTCCCATTTTCCCGCTTGGGTCGAGACGTCGGCGGTCGGAATCTGCCGTGCGAGCGCAAATATCAGCGCGATCGCATGCTCGGCGGTGGTAATCGAATTGCCGAACGGCGTGTTCATCACGATCACGCCTCTGGCGGTCGCAGCCGGTATGTCGACGTTGTCGACGCCGATGCCGGCGCGGCCGACGACCTTCAATTTCGTGGCCCGCTCGAGCAGCTTGGCGGTGACCTTGGTGGCGGAGCGTATGGCCAGTCCGTCATAGTCGCCGATGATCTTGGCGAGCTCGTCCTTGTCGAGACCCGGCTTGACGTCGACCTCGACCCCGCGCTCCTTGAAGATGGCGACGGCCGCGGGCGAAAGCTTGTCGGAGATGAGAACGCGGGAAGTCATGGGGTTGATGACCTTGGGTTGGCGGGCGGCGCTTCGGCCGCCTGGGATCGATGGGTCGGGGATCGGGTTCGAAGCGGGCGGGAGCGGTCCTGCCGCAAGCTCGCTCTGGCTCTATTCGACGATCAAGCTGCCTTGGCCAGCTTGCTCTTCTCGATAGCGAAGGCGTAATCGAGCCAGTGGGTCAGCGCCTTGACGTCGGCGGCTTCGATTGTCGTGCCGCACCAGATGCGCAAGCCGGCCGGCGCGTCGCGATACGACCCGATGTCGAATGCGACCTTCTCCTTCTCGAGAAAGGCAGCCAGCGCCTTCGCAAACGCGGCCTGACCATCGGCGGAAAGGGCGGCGATCGCCGGATCGACGACCTTCAGGCAGACGCTGGTATTTGAGCGGGTCTCCGGGACACGGGCGAGAAAATCGACCCATGGAGTGCGGTCGACCCAATCCGCGACAGCCTTCGCGTTGGCGTCGGCCCGCGCAATGAGAGCCTTGAGGCCGGCGAATGACTTCGCCCATTGCAGCGCGTCGATATAGTCCTCGACGCACAGCATGGACGGCGTGTTGATGGTCTCGCCTTCGAAAATGCCCTCGATCAGCTTGCCGCCCTTGGTAAGGCGGAAGACCTTCGGCAGCGGCCACGGCGGCTTGTGCGTCTCAAGCCGCTCGGCCGCGCGCGGGCTCAGGATGATGATTCCGTGCCCCGCTTCTCCCCCAAGCGCCTTCTGCCAGGAGAACGTCGTGACGTCGAGCTTGGGCCAGTCGAGGGCTTGCGCGAACGCGGCCGACGTCGCGTCGCACAGCGTCAGACCCTTGCGGTCAGCCGGGATCCAGTCGGCGTCGGGGACGCGCACCCCCGAGGTGGTGCCGTTCCAGGTGAACACGACGTCGTTGTCGAAGTTGACTTGCGAAAGGTCAGGCAGCTCGCCATAGGGCGCCTTCAACGTCCGCGCGTCTTTGAGCTTGAGCTCCTTGGCAATGTCGGCGACCCAGCCCTCGCCGAAACTCTCCCACGCCAGCACGTCGACGCCGCGCGCGCCAAGCATCGACCACATGGCCATTTCAAACGCGCCGGTGTCGGACGCCGGGGTGATGCCGATTCGGTAATCGCTGGGGACGCCAAGCACTTCACGCGTCAAGTCGATCGCGAGCTTGAGCTTGGCTTTGGGAAGCTTGGCGCGATGGGATCGTCCCAGCGCCGCCTCTCGAAGAACTGTCGGGGTCCAGCCGGGGCGCTTTGCGCAGGGGCCGGAAGAGAAACACGCATTCGCAGGGCGAACGGCGGGCGCCGTGGTCGTCATATTGAGCCATCCTTTCAGATGGGCGCCTCTCGTTGGGGAGAGGTGTCCCGCCACGGCTCATAGCGCAATCGTCGAATGGCGGCAAGGGGGCAATCGCGGGCATCGCCTAGCGGCCGCGCGTGCGATCGCTTCCGGCGCTTTCGTCCTGCCGCTGGGCGACGCAGGAGGCTTGCGGAGCGGGCGCGCGCGCACACTCGCTCATCCGCTGATAGCGCACGCCGGTGAAAAAGAGGATCTGCGCGCCGCGGTCATCGGGAACCGAACGACGGGGCGGCTTCGCCGGCTGGAAGCGGATGAGTTCGCTCATGGCAGCACCCAAAGTCGGGAATCGATCGTTCCGATCGGTCCTTATTTCGAGGAGCGAAGGTTAATATCCAGTCAATGCAGTCCGCATTCCCGCTAGCCGATGAATGAGATCATCGTCGGGGCGAAAAATCCCAACGTCATCAAGAGGACGCCGACCGCCCCGAGCGCAACGCTGAACCACATGAGGGCGCCGACTCCGGTGATGATGGCGGCCGACGCCAGCACGATCGCAATCTGGACCGCGCCGCTGCCGAGCTCGTAATGCTCGAGCTGGCGATTGGCCAGTTCGCGGGCGTCGCCGGCTTCGTTGGCGCGGTCCTGGATGGCGTCCAGGCTGTCCTCGGGCTTCTTTGGATCGTGTTCGAATTCAGCCGCCTTCGTCTTGAAATCGGCGACCTGCTTTTCAAGCGCGTCATGCGCCTTCGGATCAGAAACTCCGGGCATCTGCGATTCGAGCGTCTGGGCCGCGGTCTCGACGATCGTCGATCGGATCTTCTTCGCCTGATAGAAATTGAACAGATCGGACGATTCTATGTTCTTCTCGGTCGAGATATGGTCCGCCTTCTTGGCCCCTGCCTCGGATAGCGCGAGGAACAGCGCCAGGATCGCGATCACGATCGCAGCCCTTCGATCCTTTTCCTTCGCCTCGAGCGCCGAATCCGTGGCCTCGGTCATGAAACCCCCTCAAGCGCCAGAGCTGCGTCTACGAGTGTAGGCTAGAACGGATTCCAGGTCGCCTGGTCGGTGAATTTCAGGTAGCTCACATTGACTCCGAGCCTGACGCCAACACCGGTACGGATCGGAACCACGACAATGTTGTCGGAGTTGAGCGCGGTGAAGCCGAAACCGCCGATGAAATAGGCCGATCCGTCGAGGCCGCCAAAGCGGCGGTAGAGCGAGTCGACCGCCGGCAGGTTGTAGACCAGCATCATCGTCCGGTCGCCGTCGCCCCCGGCGTCGAATCCGACCGACGGTCCTTGCCAATAGACCGGCCGGCTTCCGGCGTTGCGGGTATACATCTTGCCCTCGCCGTAGCGCAGTCCGCCGACAAACGCCGCGGACGCTTCCTGGCCGAGAACGTAGGCGTTCGGCAGACCCCACCGACGACCCGCTTCCTGAACCACGTCCGCGAGCCCGCGCGACAGGGTGCCGAAGAACCGATGGCCATCGTCGACGACCTCATCGACGGGGAAGGCCTCCGGAGCGGCGTCCGCTGGAGCATCCGCCCGCGCCGTCCGAGCGCACAAAGCTGCGGCCGCGACCGTGAGGCCGACGAACCCGCGCCGGGTCAGTTTTGATTGCATGGGCCCTCCTCGAGACGCATCGCCGCGCGAACGGGAACCGGGGATCCGCCTAGGCCACGCCGTCCTGGATCCAAGCCGCCGAACCGGCCGATCGCGGAAAGATACGAAGGGGGCGTTGACGCCGCCTTAACAATATCCAAATTTCTCCGCGGCCGTCGCGTCGCCCCAGGCGACGAAATGTCCGTTGCGCAGGCCGCGGTCGACCTTGCCGTAGGCGAGCGCCCTTCCGTCGGGATCGAGAACAACGCCGCCGGCCGCGCGCAGCACGGCGTCGCCGGCCGCCGTGTCCCACTCCATTGTTGGCGCGAAACGCGGATAGACGTCGCCGAGGCCTTCGGCGATGAGACAGAATTTGAGCGACGAGCCGGCGCCGCGCGCCGCGCGAACCGGGAGTCGTTTCAGGAACGATTCCGACTGCGGGTCAGCATGCGAGCGGCTTACCAACGCGATGAGGCTCTCGGTCGCGCGACGGGCCCGGATTCGCTGCCACTTTTCTATGTCCGGCAATCCCTCGCCGAGAGGCGCTTCACAGACGAAGGCCGCATCGCCGCCGATCCACAATCGCTCAATCGCCGGCGCATAGACTGCCCCGGCGATCGGCGCGCCGCCTTCGATCAGCGCCACATTGATCGTGAACTCGCCGTTGTGCGCCAGGAATTCCCGGGTCCCATCAAGCGGATCCACGAGCAGGAAACGCCCGACGGCGCGGATCGGCGTTCCGGCCGCGGTCGACTCTTCGGCGCAGATCGGGGGCGCGGGCGCCATGCGCGCGAGGTGGTCGCAGATGATCGCTTCGGCGCGATGATCGGCCGACGTAACCGGACTGCCGTCCTCCTTCGACCGAACGTCGCAGCCGCGCTCGTATTCCTCCATCACCGCCGGACCGGCCGCAAGCGCGGCCTCGGCGAGAAACAGGGCAATGTCGTCGCGCGTGCTGCGATCGAGCGCGAACGGTATTGGGCGCCGAGGAACCGGGTTCAAGACATCACCCCGATCCGAGTCCATGGCGGCGAAGCTTTTGGACCGAGCGCGGCCCAGGCGACCGCCAACCGTCCTTGGGGCTCCGTCATCGGGTTGGCGGCTCGCAATGACCTGCGTCGCCCGGCATCCAATCGCCCCGGGGCGAATTCATTCCCGCGGAATCGCGCGCCCGCGTCGCGACAGAGCGACGAATCGGATAGACTGGGAATCGGATGTTCAGGGCGGCGGAATGGCCTTTCTCTCCGCCCCGAGGCCGATATCGAACCCGGGATCAGTCGCTTGACAATGGCCTCGCTCACCCCGCTCGACCTCGCCGCGCTATTGTGCTCGCGCGTATGCCACGACGTCATCAGCCCGGTCGGGGCGATCGTCAACGGCCTTGAAGTGCTCGACGGCGAGCAGGACGAGGAAATGCGAGCCGTGGCCATGGAGCTCATCAAGAAGAGCGCGATTTCGGCCTCGGCGCGCCTCCAATTCTGCCGTCTCGCTTTCGGGGCCGCAGGCTCGTTCGGCGCCTCGATCGATACCGGCGACGCCGAAAAGGTGGCGCGGGACATTTTCGCCAGCGACCGGACGGTTCTGGAGTGGACCGCGGCCCGGCGGCTGGCGTCGCGAAACTCTGTCAAGCTATTGCTCAATCTCTGCCTTATCGCCGCCGGCTCGATTCACCGCGGCGGCGTCATCACCGTCGACCTCTCGGATGGCGAGGACGTAATGACGATGCGCGTCGAAGCCAAGGGTGCGAACGCCAAGTTGTCGCACAGTGCGGCCGACATTCTGACCAGCGCCTTTCCCGCGGAAGCGATCGATGGCCATTCCATTCAACTCTATTTCACCACGCTCCTGGCGCGCGAGTGTCAAGCGACGCTCAATGTGTCGAGTGCGCAAGACACCGTGACGCTGACCGCTACTCCGTCGGCCGCCCCTGCCGAGACGCGGTAAGGGGAGCCAATGGCTCGGCTCGAGAACAACGACGCGACCATTAACGCCATTTGAAGCATCGGCCGTTAATTGTCGGGTACCGGCAATCATTATTCGAATGAACGAAGGTTCGAGGATGCGGCATGTCCTGGTGGTGGACGACTCCACCGTGATCAGAAAGATCGTCCGCCGTGTTCTCGAGGGCATGGAGCTGGAGATCACCGAAGCCTCGGATGTGCGTCAGGCGCTTGCGTTTTGCTCCCTTTCGATGCCGGACGCCATTTTCGTCGACGGCGGGATGCCGACGCTCGACGGTTGTGAATTCCTCAGGAAACTGCGGCGGATGCACGGCGGAGACGGGCCGCAGGCGATCATTTGCCTGAACGAAAATGACGTCGCCCAGATTGCCCGCGCAATGCACGCGGGAGCGAGCGATTTCATGATGAAGCCGTTCGACGCGGACTACGTGCGGGCGAAGTTCGCCTTCGTCGGCGCCCGCCAGCCGTCCGCAACTTCGCCTATTCTGTCACGGGCGAATCGTCGGTGATTTCCGGGGCGGGGTCCGGTCCGCCCGATTCCCCTGAGCTTCCCCCGCCGAACCCGTAGGGCGACCGGAGTCGCCGGCGGCGGCCGCGAGGCGGAAAGGCGCCCCCCTCGCCCGACGGCGATTCGAACTCCGGGGGCGCAGATTCTGGCGCGCGAACCGGCGCGGGCGAGGCTATCGCATCCGGCAGCGGCGCGCCGGTGGCCGGGTCTGCGGCGTTGGTCCTCGGGCTTGCGGTTATGAACGACGGAAGCTCCGGCTGCACGGCGCCTTCGGCGCTGATGTCCCTCGTGGGTTGAGACTGGGAATCGCGGTACGGCCGGAAATCCCGCGGACGGCCGTCGCGCCCCTGCCGGTTGTCGCGATAGCCTTCATTCCGGTCCGCGAACGGCCGATCTTGTCGCGGGCCGCGTTCAGGAAAGCGGTTGCCCTGACGATCCTGCCGGTTTGCAAATCCCGCCCGATCGCTCTGGCCCTGGCGGTCGCCTTCGTAGGGAGGCCGCTCGGCATAGGGTTGCGGCGGGGTCGGCGCCACGTTCGGCTGCGGTTGAAACCCTTGCTGCGGCTGCTGATAAGCGATCTGCCGTTCCGCAGGCGAGGCGAAACGATCCGACAGCGTGCCGAAATCGCCATCCTCTTCCATGTCGTCGATCTCGCCCTCTCCGGGCGGCCGCGGTTGCCCGCTCTGTGCGAGCGCCTGCGCGGCCTGAGCAGAGGCAATAAGTCGAAAGTAATGCTCGGCGTGTTGAAGATAATTCTCCGCCGCGACCGGATCTCCCCCGGTGTGGGCGTCTCTCGCGAGCTGGAGATATTTCTCGGCGACATGGTGCGCATTGCCGCGTATTTTCACATCCGGTCCGTTCGATTCATAGGATCGCGTCAAAGGATTTGGGCCTCGCCGATTGTTCGTCGGCCGGCCGCGCATCCTCTTGTTCTGACCTGGTCTCATTTTAATTTCCCAACATCCATCCGGTTAAGCCCGCAGCTTCGCGATCATTTTCGGCGCAAGCTTTTTCGATTTTGGCGCGAGCAGGCGTGATTCACGCCTTCGCGTCACTCGAATGGGCTGATCTCATCGCACCCGAAGCACGGACACGAACGATCACTTTGATCCCGGTCCCGTGCGAATTCCCTTTACGAGCGCCGCCGCCGGCAGCCGCGCCCGGACAACGTTTCTGGTCCGGAAGGCCCTTTGTGCAGGTCGCCTCGCCTGACCGTTCGTTAACGGCTGACTGCGTTCCGCGACTTTCGTGCCTCGGCCCCCAACGGCCCCTTTTTCAGTGGACTCGCATCCATGGCGCCGAACATTCACATGCCGGATTATGCGCCGGCGACGAATCCCTTGCTCATAAGATAGCGTCCTTTCCTCGGATCGCCAAGCCTCAATTCGGCCGTTCGGCGATTTTCGGGTCCCGAATCGCCATAACCTCGCGCCGGTCAGGCCAAACCGGTTATCAGTTCGAGGCCGATCCCGGCGCGACCGGGGCGCGAAAACCCTTGGGCGGATCGGTCAGCCATTCGCGGTCGGGTTCAGGCCCGAGTGGCGCCGCGCTCTTTCCCATTCCAACCCAGTTCAACGGATTCAAGTTGCTAATCACCGTCGACGTCGATCCGCAGGCGCCTGTGCACTTCACCTCGTTTCCCTCCGGATCGACAGCGCGAACCGTCACCGGTTCGTTCGGAGGGAACGGGTGCGTGTAGCGCAGACGCGCATCGCCCACCCCAGCGATCGTCTTCTTGCCCTCTTCCTTTTGCGCTTTCCTGCGCAGAGCTTCCTGATTCACGGGCCAATCAGGATCGGCGGTCGCGCCGGAGGCGGGAGCCGGCAGCTCCATTTTTGGCGGCACGACGATCTTGCCATGTTCATGGTAGTCGATCGGGGGCGCCTTGTCGCCTCCAAATCCAAACCCAATAGCCGGACCAAAAATGGAGCCGATTCCCTGCCACAGGGGCGCTTGGCCATCGTCGCCCGCCCAAGCGGGTAAACTGACCATACTGGCGGAGGTCAACGCCAAGGCGACCGCCGCTGACCGCAAACCAAAGCCCATCGCCTACCCCTCGCCCTCCGCGACCGTTGCGATGACAGTCCAACTTCGGCCTATCTCGCCACAAATTCCGGCTATTCAATGACGCTCATCGAAGCCCCTGACAAGGCGCGGCACAAGGCCGCGGGACGATATTTCTCGATCTCAGCTCGCGCCATGAGGCGGATTCCTCTGGCTTCGGCTGTCTGGCGCGCGCGCGATGGGCAAAAGATCGATAATCAACAGTACAACGCCGATGTTTATGGCCGCATCGGCGAGGTTGAAGACAAAAAAGTGGCGGCCAAAGGCGTGCAGATCGAGATAATCAACGACGGCGCCATGAACAATGCGGTCAATCGCGTTGCCAAGGGCGCCCCCGATGATCAGTCCGAGCCCGGCGGCGGCCAGCCCGGATCGGGATCGAGAGAGCCACCATGCGAGCAGGGCGGTCGCCGCCAGCGTGAGCGCGAGCAGGACGCTCTCCGCTGACGCCGAATCGCGGGCGAATAAGCTGAACGAAATGCCCCGGTTCCACCGCAGGGTCAAATCGAGGAAAGGCGTCAACGGCGCCGGGTCGGCCGCCAACTGATCGGAACGCGACAGGATTGCAATTTTTGCGATTTGGTCGACGATCACGACGACGAGCGCGACAATGCCTCCCAACAAGGGCAACTTCATGGGCCGCGGCCCAGGGCTCTGAGCTCCCGCAGCGCCTCGGCGTCGCGAGGGGTTACGTCGGGAAAATCCGGCGAAGCGGTCGCGGGATCGAAGTAGCGCCAGGAGCGCGCGCATTTGACCCCACGCGCGCGCTCGACAATGACGCCGACATCCGGCGCTTCGGGCAGCCGAAACACCGTTTCCGGGATTAGGGCCCCGAATTCCACCGCGATGTCGGAAGTGATGCAGACTTCCGCAAAGTCGATGCCTTCGAGCGCCTTCAGGTGCTCGGGATTGGTCAGATAGACGCGCGGCGCAGCTTCGAGGGAGGAGCCGATCAGCTTGTTCGCCCGCGCGATCTCGATCGCGCCGGTGACGGCGAGACGCAACATCCGGATGGTATCCCAGGTCTTCGCCAGCTCATCGTCTCGCCACTCGGCGGGAATGACGGGAAATTGTTCCAGATGGATGGAGCGACGACCAGCGCCGCGCGCCGTCCAGGCTTCCTCCGCGGTGAAAACCAGGACCGGCGCGAGCCAGACAGCAACCGCGCCGAAGATGGACTCGATCGCCTCCAAGGCCCCGCGCCGCCGAACGCTGGACGGCGCGTCGCAGTAAAGCGCATCCTTGCGGATGTCGAAATAGAAGGCGGACAGGTCGGCGTTCATGAATGCGGTGAGCGCAGCGACGACGCGCGCGAAGTCGAAATTATCGTAAGCCTCGCGAACCTTGAGGTCGAGTTCGGCGAGCTTGTGCAGCATCAGCCGCTCCAGTCCGCTCATCGCCGCATGGCCGACCGAATCGCCCGGCTCGCGATGGGCCAGAGTTCCGAGCATCCAACGAATCGTATTGCGCAGCTTGCGATAGTTGTCGCTGACGGCTTTCAGGATTTCCGGACCAATGCGCTGATCGTCGGTGTAGTCGACGCTGGCCACCCACAAGCGCAGGATATCGGCGCCCGACGCGCGAATGACGTCCTCGGGGAAAGTCTGGTTGCCCAAAGATTTGGACATCTTGCGGCCGCTCTCGTCGAGCGTGAAGCCGTGGGTCAGCACGATGTCGAACGGCGCCCGACCGCGCGTGCCGCAGCTTTCGAGGAGCGAAGACTGGAACCAGCCGCGATGCTGGTCGGAGCCTTCGAGATACATCACCTGGTCGTCGCCGCCGTCGATCGCGCGCCGGATGCCGGCCAGTCCAGGAAAGTGCTTCGCGTCTTCGAGGACGTAAGCATGGGTCGAGCCGGAATCGAACCAGACTTCGACCAGGTCATCGATCTTGTCGTAAGCGTCGGCATTGTGCTTCGCGCCCAGGAACCGCTCCTTCGCGCCGGCGGCGAACCACGCGTCGGCGCCTTCCCGTTCGTAGGCGTCGGCGATTCGCGCGTTCACCTCGTCGTCGAACAGGATTTCGTGACCGTTCTTGCGGACGAAAATCGATAGCGGCACGCCCCAGGCGCGCTGGCGCGAAAGCACCCAGTCGGGCTTGTTCGCAACCATGCCCTTGATCCGGTTCTCGCCGGACGGCGGCGCCCACCGCGTGCGTTCGATCGCATCGACCGCAATGGCCCGAAGGCTCTTGCCGCCTTGCCCATTGACGAACGGCCGATCCATCGCCAGGAACCATTGCGGGGTGTTGCGGAAGATGACCGGGGTCTTCGAACGCCAGCTGTGCGGATACTGATGCTTGAGCCGGCCGCGGGCGACGAGCGCGGCCGCCTCGACCAGGGCATCGATGACCGCTCGATTGGCGTCGCCGGGTTTCCCCTTGTCGGTGATGACGCGCTTGCCTTCGAAGCCAGGCGCCTCTTCGGTGAAGGCGCCGTTCTCGTCGACCGTGTAGGGAATGCGGGTGTCGATTCCACGCTCCTGCAGGAGCCGCGTGCTCGCGGTCCAGAGCTCGAAATCCTCGCGGCCATGGCCGGGCGCGGTATGAACGAAGCCTGTGCCCGCGTCTTCAGTGACGTGGTCGCCGTCGAGCAGGGGAACGACAAACCCGTAGCCGTGGGCGTGCAGCGGATGGGCGCAGACCATCGACGCCAGCGCGTCGCCGTCGACCCCGCCAAGGAACTCGAATGAGTCGACTCTGGCGGCGCGAAAAACGCTGTCGGCGAGCGATTGCGCGAGAATATAGGTGGCTCCAGGCTTGGCCCAATTGTCGGCGGACGAATCCGTCACCCGGTAGCGCCCATAGGCGATGCGGCGGGAGAAGGCGATCGCGCGGTTGCCTGGAATCGTCCACGGCGTCGTGGTCCAGATGAGCACCGAGGCGTCATCGGATGCGATCGGGAACGCCGCGATAATCGTATCGCTGGTCAATTCCTCATATTCGACCTCCGCTTCCGCGAGCGCGGTCTTCTCGATGACGCTCCACATCACCGGCTTGGAGCCGCGGTAGAGCAGGCCGTTGGCGACGAATTTGAAGATTTCTCTGGCGATCTGCGCTTCGGCGGGATAGCTCATCGTCGTATAGGGATGGTCCCAGTCGCCGACGACCCCCAGTCGCTTGAATTCTTCCCGCTGCACCGAAAGCCAGTGCTCGGCATAGGCGCGGCATTCGCCGCGGAACGCGATGATGGCTTGCGAATCCGAAAAATCGGGCTTGGTCTTGCCCTTGCTTGTGTAGAATTCTTCCTCGACCTTCCATTCGATCGGCAGCCCGTGGCAGTCCCAGCCGGGAACGTAATTGGACTCCCGGCCGGTCATCTGATGCGAGCGCACAACAATGTCCTTGAGGGTCTTGTTGAGCGCTGTGCCGATGTGGACATTGCCGTTGGCGTAAGGCGGCCCGTCGTGGAGAACGAATTTCGGCCTTCCCTTGCCGCTCTCACGAAGCGCGCGATAGAGATTCTCGCGCGCCCAGCGAGCCAGAATTTCCGGCTCCTTCTGCGGCAGACCCCCCCGCATGGGAAAATCGGTCTTGGGCAGGTAAAGAGTGCGCGAATAATCGAGGCTTGAGACAGGCGCGTCGGACATCAGATCGGGAGCCAAATTCAGGGTTCGTGGCGAGGGCCGGGTGGGATTAGAGGATTTGCCGCAATTCGCCAAATTCGCCCTTCGCCCTGGCGGCGAGAATGGCGCGGGCGCGCTCCTTGTCGCGCCCCATCTCGGCCACCAGCGACGGGATCGAATCGAATTTGCGCTCGTCGCGAATGCGCTCGATGAACTCGACTTGCATTTCGCGCCCGTAGAGATCCCCATCGAAGTCGAGGAGATGAACTTCGAGCAAGGGCGGGCCGTCGTCGACCGTCGGCCGGGTGCCGAAGCTGGCGACGGCGGGAAAAGCGCGGCCCTCGACCCGCGCCACGACCGCATAAATTCCGTGAGCCAGCCGGTTGGTCGGCTCGAGCGCGATATTCGCCGTCGGGACGCCGAGGGTGCGCCCCAGGCGCTGGCCGGAAATGACTTGGCCGCTGACCGAATAGTTGCGCCCAAGACCCCGCGCCGCCGCGGCGAGGTCGCCCTGCTCGAGAGCCTTGCGAATCGCGCTCGAGGACACGACGCGGGCCNNCCGCTTCTCCGGCGCCGGATTCGACTTTCGTCACAATCTCGACGGCGAAGCCATGCCTCTGGCCGGCCTCGGCGAGGGTGGCCGGCGAACCGGATCGGCCCTTGCCGAAATGAAAGTCCCAGCCGACGACCACCGCGGCGGCGCCGAGTCGGCCGACGAGAACCTTTTCGACGAACTCCTCTGCGCTCATCGCCGCAAGAGAGGCGTCGAAGCGGAGGAAGACGATGCCGTCGAGTCCGAGCCGAGGGCAGATTTCGGCTTTCTCTCGGGCCGGGGTCAATCGAAACGCGACCGGCCGGGCGGCGAAGAAGTCCGCCGGATGGGGCTCAAACGTCAAGATGGCGCTGGGGGCCGCCCGCTCCCTGCCGAGCGCGACGGCGCGCTCGATGACCGCCTGATGCCCGAGATGCAGGCCGTCAAAATTTCCGATGGCGTAAACCGCGCCTTCCAACCCATGCGGCGGCGCGGTCGGGTCCGTGGCGAGCACGAAGCCGTTGGTCATTGCGTCCTGCCGATCCCGGGTTTCGACCGACCTGTCCCAGCGTTTCGCAAGCGCCGCAAACTGCCTTGGCGTCCTGGTCCGGTCAAGGCGAGGAAAGCCTCGGCTTGGGCGTCGGCGGAACGCTGAGAACGCCTTCGCCGTCGAGCACGATCTCATTGCCGACGCGACACTCGCAACGCAACCGGACGCGGCGGTTCTTCTCGGTCAGCTCGACCACCTCCACGCTGACGTCGACGACGTCGCCAATTTTGACCGGACCGAGAAAGCGCAGTGTTTGAGAGATATAGACCGCGCCCGGTCCCGGCAGCCGCATCCCGATGACCCCGGAAATCAGGCTCGCGGTATATAGCCCATGTACGATCCGGCCGCCAAAACGGGTCTTGCGGGCGAAATGCTCGGACAAATGGATCGGATTGTGGTCGCCCGAAAGCTCGGCGAACCCGATCACGTCTTCGTTCTCGACTGTCTTGTGGATCGTCGCCCGCATGCCGATGGCAAGGTCTTCGAAATAGAGCGTCCGAAACAGGGGGTTCTCCATGCGGCCAATGAGACCTTCAACCGGTGGGAGCTGACGGAAAAAATCACCCGACGACGGTCAGTCGACGAGCGTCAAATCGAGCCGGCGTTACGACCGTCTACGGCTGAAGCGCGGGGATCGCGGCGATCGGCCACAACGCATATTCCTCGTACAACCGTTGCAGTTCAACCGGATCAGCCGGCGAAGCCGACGCCTCTCCGTGCAAAGACCGATGTATGCCCCCAGTGACGAACAGCGCGTCCAGGCCCGCTCGCGCGGCGCCGGCGATATCCGTTTTCATGCCGTCGCCGATCGCAAGCACCCGACTCTTGTCGATCGCCCCGCCGCGGGCCCGTTCCGCCAGCGCCAAGGCTTGATCGTAAATCGGCGCGTGAGGCTTGCCGGCGTAGAGGACCGGGCCTCCAAGCTCTTCATAGCGACGCGCCAGCGCTCCGGCGCAATGAATGAGCGTTTCGCCCCGGTGGATGACGATGTCCGGGTTGGCGCATATCATCGTCATTCCGCGCGCCGCCATAGCCCGCAGCTCCGGTTCGTAGTCGTCAGGCGTTTCGCTCTCGTCGTTTCGGAGCCCGGTGCATAGCGCATATTGGGCGTCTTCGAGAGCAAGGAGCCTCGGCCGCCCGCCTGTCGCCTGTGCGGCGGCGTCGAAGAGGCTCAAGTCGCGTCCCGGTCCGATGTGAAGCACCCGGTCGCCAGCCTGCTCCTCCATCAATCCGATCGTCACGTCGCCAGAAGTGACGATGGCGTCGAACGCTTCCGGCGGAACCCCAAGCCTCAGCACTTGCCGGTGGATAGGCGGCGATGGCCGTGGAGCATTGGTGATCAGCACCACCACGCCCCCGCGCCGCCGAAACGACGCCAAGGCTGCCGACGCCGGCGCGAAGGAGGCGAGTCCGTTGTGTAGGACGCCCCAGATATCGCAAAGAATCGCGTCATAGCGGTCGGAGATCTCGCCGAGACCGCTGATTCGCCGGACGATCTGCGCCTGTTCCTGCCTCATTGCCGGGCGCTCGGCTAGGCGACGGCTGCGCCCGTGTCAAGGCGTGGATCGGCAACGCCAGCCGGCCTGCTTGACGCCGCGCTCGATGGTTCCTAGCTATGAGAGGGCGGCAAGCACGCCGTCTTCGAGGGCGCCATGTCACCATTAACGGCCAAAGTCACGGACGCGAGTTTCGAGAGCGATGTCATCAAATCCAACGAGCCGGTCGTCGTCGATTTCTGGGCGGAATGGTGTGGGCCATGCCGCATGATCGCGCCGGCGCTGGAAGAAATCGCGACTGAAATGAACGGCAAAGTGAAGATCGCCAAGCTCAATGTCGACGAAAACCCGGCTGTCGCCGGCAAGTATGGCATCCGGTCGATCCCAACGCTGATGGTGTTCAAGGACGGCAAGCACGTAGCGACCAAGACCGGCGCCGGCCCGAAGAGCGAATTGTCCCGCTGGATCAACGCTTCGGTAGGAGCGCCGGTTCCACAGCAATCGGCCTAAACGGGAATGCGCACTGCCGCTCTCAGGCCCCCCAAGGGGCTGTCTGAGAGCGTGATGTCGCCCCCGTGCGAGCGGGCGATGTCTCTTGCGATCGCGAGCCCCAGGCCTGCGCCGCCCTCGTCCTGGTTGCGCGCTTCGTCGAGGCGGTAGAAGGGCCGGAAGACGTCCTCCCGATGCGCCTGGGCGATGCCCGTGCCGTCGTCGTCGACGACGATCGACACGAATTGAGACTCGCGGGTCGCAGAAACGCGAACGCGGTCGGCGTGGCGCTGGGCGTTGGCCACCAGATTACCGACGCAGCGCTTCATCGCCATCGGCCGCACGCGAATGTCGAGATCGCCGCGGGTCTCGACGCCAAGCTCAGCGCCGTGTCGCTCGGAATCCGCCCGCAGGTCCTCGAGGATCGAGCCAATGTTGATCCGGGCGGTCGATTCGCCCGTGTCCCCGCGAGCGAAGGCGAGATATCCTTCGAGCATCTGACCCATTTCATCGACGTCCTTCTGCAGGAACTCGCTGTCGGGGGAATTGTCGAGCAACGCCAACGACAGTTTGAATCGGGTCAATATCGTGCGCAGATCGTGACTGACGCCGTTCAGCATCGCGGTTCGCTGTTCGGTCGCTCGCTCGACCCGCCGCTTCATTTGGATGAAGGCGTGGCCCGCCTGCCGGACTTCGCGCGCGCCATGGGGACTGAAGTCGAGATCCCGGCCCTTGCCGAAGTCCTCGGCGGCTCTCGCGAGGCGCAAAATGGGCCGGATCTGATTGCGAAGGAAAATGATCGCAACGGTCAGAAGGACGATCATCGCGCCCAGCATCCAGAGCACGAAAATATGGGCGTTCGCCTCGTAAGCGAGAGCGCGGCGGGTCACCAGGCGAAGCACTCGGCCGCCGAGATCGACGCGTATTTCCATCAGCCCCGATCGACCGACGGTGTCGAGCCAGAAAGGCTGCGCGACCTGCTTTCTAATTTCGTTGGGAAGGATTCGCGTCAGTGGATCCAATGCCCCATAAAAGGATCGAGGCATGACTGGCGGCAAAGGGCCCGCCGGCAGCAAGGTCGCGTCCATACGAAACCGTTCCGACGCCAGATTGGTCAGAAAGGTATCGTCCTCGCCGGGCGGGAGCTTCTGATAAAGGTCGGTCAGCGCTCCGACGTCGCGCGCCACCGCCTCGGAAAGCCTGCGGGTCACGAGATCCCAATGATGCTGCATGAATGCGAACGTCACGGCGGTCTGCAAAAGCACCATCGGCACGATGACGATCAGGAGCGAGCGCTTGTAGAGCCCCTTCGGCAGCAACTCGGCGAGGCTGCGCGCCGCGCGTCGCCAGAGCAGGCGGATCTGCGCCAACCAACGCAGACTGCGGAATGCGGCTCGTTCCCTCATCGGTCCGCTATGAGTCGATATCCCGCCCCCCGAGCCGTCTGCAGATAGGTCGGATTGGCGGGGTCTTGTTCGATCTTGCGCCGCAGTCGATTGACCAGGACATCGACCGTTCGCTCCTGTGCCGCGCCCCCCGATCCCGACAACGCCTCGCGAGAAACGATCGCGCCGGCATTGGCGCTGAGCAGGCGAAGCATCTCGCGCTCGCGTTCGGTGATGCGGATCGTCTCGTCGCCGGCGCGCAGCTCTCCGCGCTCGAGCGAGAATGCGAAGCGGCCGAAGCGCACGACGGCCGTCTCGGGACGGCCGACCGCTGCGGCCCGCGTGCGTCGAAGCACCGAGCCGATCCGCAAGAGCAGCTCGCGCGGCTCAAACGGCTTGGCCAGATAGTCGTCGACGCCAATTTCCAGGCCGCGTACGCGATCCTGCGGTTCGCCGCGCGCCGTCAGCATCAGGATTGGCACTTGCGACCGCCCGCGCAGAGCGGTGGCGAAATCGAAGCCATTCTCGCCGGGCATCATGACGTCCAGCACGATGATGTCGAACGCCAATCCGTCGAGAAACCCGCGGGCCTCGGCCGCTGTCGCCGCGACCGTGACCCGATGGCCGTTCTTGACCAGGTAGCTTGACAGCAACGCTCGCAGCCGCCGATCGTCGTCGACCACGAGGACATGAGCGGCGTCGTCCTGGAACGAAGTCGCTGTCGAGCTCACTGAGCCTGACCCGCCCGCTTCGGCGGCTCCTGCCGACTGACGGCATCGCTCGCGCGCTTCTGGGGATCGATCATCGCGGTCAGAAAGGCGAGCGCCGATTCCTCGCCCCAGTCGCCCAGTTGTTCCAGCGCCAATGCGAACCGCCGCGTCTGAACCTGGGCCAGTCTCAGCGCCAGGCGCTCGCCGTCGGGGGTCGCATAGAGCTGTCGTCGTCGCCGGTCCAGCGCCCCGGCCCGGATCTCGACGAAGTTCTTGTCGACCAGCTCGCGCAACACGCGGTTGAGGCTTTGCTTGGTGATCCGCAAGATTTCCAAAAGCTCGGCGATCGTCAGGCCCGGTCGCCGGCTGACAAAATAAAGGACGCGATGATGGGCTCGTCCAAACCCATATGCTTCGAGCAACCGATCGGCGTCGCCGACAAAGTCGCGATAGGCAAAGAAGAACAGTTCGATCAATTCGTACATCGGCTCATCGCCGCGGCGGGAGTGCGCGGCTGGATCGGCCCTGGACGCGTCGGACGACATGGATGAGCCCATTAGGTCAGTAGTGTTGACATAATTCAGCCCTTTTGCTAGCCTATAGCGACAATCGACCCGATCCATGTAACTCCAATCGTCCAAAAACCAAACCGACCCGCTTCGAAGGAGAGGAACGCGAGATGGCCACGCAGACATTTGACGATCGCGACGGATGGATCTGGTTCGACGGTCAGATGGTCGAGTGGCGCGAAGCCAAAGTGCACGTCCTGACCCACGGGCTGCACTATGCCAGCGCGGTGTTCGAGGGCGAACGGGCCTATGGCGGCCATATTTTCAAGTCGTCGGACCATTCCCGGCGCTTAAGGGAATCCGCCCGAATTCTCGACTTTGAGGTGCCGTGGACCGTGGCCGAGATTGACGCCGCCAAGGCTGAAGTCCTGAAGCGAAACCATCTCGTCGACGCCTATGTGCGGCCAATCTCCTGGCGTGGTTCGGAGATGATGGGGGTCACCGCGCAGCATAACAAGATCCACCTCGCGATAGCGGTGTGGGACTGGCCGAGCTATTTCGATCCCGCCCAGCGGATGAAAGGGATTCGGCTCGATATCGCCGACTATCGGCGACCCGATCCTGCGACCGCGCCCGCCATGGCGAAGGCGGCTGGCCTCTATATGATCTGCACCATCTCCAAGCACCGCGCGGAGCGGCGCGGATATGCCGACGCTTTGATGTTCGACTGGCAGGGCCGGGTGGCCGAATGCACCGGCGCAAACGTCTTTTTCGTCAAGAACGGCGTGATTCATACCCCGATCGCCGATTGCTTCCTCGCCGGGATCACCCGGGCGACAGTGATCGATCTCGCGCGCAAGCGCGGCTTTGAAGTGATCGAGCGGCGAATCCTGCCTCAGGAGCTCGGCGAATTCGATGAATGTTTCATTACCGGAACCGCCGCCGAAGTGACGCCGGTCGGCGAGATCGGCCCGCATGCCTTTAAGCCCGGAGCGGTGACCGCGGCGCTCGTCGACGCCTATACCGAAGAGGTCAATCCGAGAACCAAGGCCGCCTGACGGCCGGCCGAGAGGAAGCGTTTTCCAAGCCCGCGGAAGCAAAATCCAAATCGGCGAGGAAGAAAATTCAAAGCAAGGGGAAGCAGAATCCAAGGATTCCCCTTCCGCCGATCGAGACTTTT
>PLUH01000408.1 GCA_003164825.1 Hyphomicrobiales bacterium | reverse complement strand
TGTCGCAGGCCGCCCTGAAGCGCACGCCGGAAGCGCCCGAGGCAAGTGAAAGCCCCGCCGTGCGATTGCGCAACGTCACGGTTCGCTTCACGACCGAGCGGGGTGCGGTCACGGCGCTGGACCGCGTCAGCATGACAGTGGCGCGCGGGGGCTTCCTGACCCTCCTTGGCCCTTCCGGCTGCGGGAAGTCGACGCTGCTGCGGGTGGTTTCGGATCTCATCCCGGCCACCTCGGGCGAGGTCGAGGTCATGGGAGCGTCGGCGGCGGCGGCGCGGGAGGCGCGCAACATCGGGTTCGTGTTCCAGGACGCTTCGCTGCTCGCTTGGCGGACCGCGCTCGAAAACGTCGAATTGCCGCTTGAGGTCGGCGGCGGCGCCGAGCATCGCGGCGCCCGCAGCCCGCGCGAGCTCTTGGCGCTCGTCGGCCTCTCCGGCCGCGAGAAGGCCTATCCGCACGAATTGTCGGGCGGCATGCGCCAGCGCGTGGCGATCGCCCGCGCGCTCGTCAATGACCCGAAGCTGCTGCTGATGGATGAGCCTTTCGGGGCGCTCGACGAGATCACCCGCGACCGGCTCAACGTCGAATTGCTGCGGGTCTGGGAGAACACCGGCGCGACGATCCTGTTCGTCACCCATTCGATTTATGAGGCGGCATTCCTCGGACAACAGGTGCTGCTGATGGCCGCCCGCCCGGGCCGGGTGCGCGAAGTCGTTGACGTGCCGCTGCCGACCCCGCGCGGCGTCGAACAGCGTGAGACGCCTCAATTCGTCGAGCTCACGGCGCATTTGCGCCGCGTGCTGGAGACGTGCTGATGACCGCGCCGGCGATGAGCCAGACCGAAGCCAGCGAGACCTACGTCAGCGACGAAGCGGCGCGGGCCGAATACGTCGCCGCGGCGCGTTCGGCGGCGTGGCGGCGGCGCCTATTGCCGGTCGGAGCCGCGATCCTCCTGCTCGTCCTCTGGGAGCTCGCCGTCGTCGTCTTCCAGGTCCGGCCGTTCATCGCCCCAGCGCCGACGGCGGTCGCGGCGACGTTATACGCCAAATTCGGCCTCCTGATCGGCAATCTCGCGCCGACCGCGACCGAAGCGGTCTCCGGGTTCATCATCGGCAATGTGGCTGCGATCGTGATCGCTGCCGGCTTCGTCTATCAGCGCACCGCCGAGGAGGCGTTCTTCCCGATCGCGGTGATGGTTCACACCATTCCGGTCATGGCCTACGCGCCGATCCTGGTGCTCTTGCTCGGCAACGGACTCAGCGCCAAAGTCGCCATCGCCGCGCTCATCTGCTTCTTCCCGACCCTGGTCAATATGACGCGGGGCTTGCGCGCCGTCACCTCGCAGCAAATGGAGCTGATGCGCATCCTCTCGGCTAGCCCAAGCGAAATCTTCTTCAAACTCAGGCTCAAATGCTCGCTGCCCTACCTGTTCGCGGCCCTCAAGATCGCCGCGGCGACCTCGGTCATCGGCGCGATCGTCGGCGAATGGATCGGCGCGACGACCGGCATCGGCGCGCTCATCATTCAGGCGACCTACAATTTCGATTCGCCGCTGCTCTACGCCACAATCGTCGTCGGCTCCGCCTTCTCGGCGGCGTTCTTCGGCGTGATTTCTTGGCTCGAAAGCCATTTCCTCAAATGGAATGTCGCCCAGAGCGGATGATCGAAAGTCGGGCCGCCGTTCGTGAAGGAGTGAAATCATGACCAATCGCGACACGATCGCCGAGCCGGCGGGTCAGGTCCCGATCGTGCGGCGCGCCGACCTTGTCGTCGTCGGCGGCGGGCCGGCGGGGATCGCTGCGGCAGTGGCCGGCGCGCGAAGCGGCCTCTCGGTCACGCTTCTCGAACGCTACGCTTACCTCGGCGGCCTCGCCTCGGGCGGCATGGTCCTGGTGCTCGACGACATGTGCAACGGCCCGGAGATCTCGGTGCGCGGCCTCTGCAGCGAGATGGTCGAGCGCATGGAGCGGATCGGGCTTTGCGTCGTCCCGCCTGAATCCGAGCGCCGTTCCGACGAAGCGCTATGGCGCAAATGGTCGCGGTGGGGCGTGTTCGACTTTCATTCGCACGTCAAGCCCCAGCCGATCTGCTACGCCGCCGCCTTCGATCCCGACGGCTTCAAGCGTGCGTCCAATTCGATGGTCGGCGAAGCGAAAGTCGACCTGAGGCTGCACAGCTGGTTTTCGCGCGCGATCGTCGAGGATGGCTCGATTACCGGGGTCGTCTGCGAGACCAAGAGCGGCAGGCAGGCTATCATGGGCAAGATCGTTGTCGACGCCACCGGCGACCTCGATGTCGCCGCCTCGGCCGGCGCGCCGTTCAGCCACGGCTCCTATATCGTCACCACCGTATTTCGGCTCGGCGGAGTCGACGCCGCCGCGGCCGAGCGGTTCGAATATGAGGAGCCGGGCGCGTTCCGGGCGATCGATCGCGAGGCCAAGAAGATCATCGGCGGCTCATGGGACAAGTGGTGGCTGAAGACGCCCTTGCCCGGGATCGTGTGGTGCAACTGCCCGCACATGACCGGTCTCGACGGAATTGACATCGAAGATCTGACCAGCGCCGATTTCCAGGGCCGCGAACGCATCGCGGCGCTGCTCGCCTACGTTCGCGAGAAGCTGCCGGGCTTCGAGGACGCCTTCGTCGTTGACGTCGCGCCGCAGATCGGGGTGCGCCAGACGCGGCTCTTGGACGGGGTCTACGTGATGACCAAAGACGACGTGATGGGGCGCCGGCATTTCCCAGACAGCGTCGCGCGCGGCCGCGATTATTACACCCCCTATCGGGCGTTGCTGCCGCGCGATGTCGGACGGTTGTTGGTCGCCGGCCGTCATTATTCCGCGACCCCGTCGGCGCAACGCAGCTCGCGCGAGATTCCCCCCTGCATGGCGATGGGCGAGGCGGCCGGCGTCGCCGCCGCGCTGGCGCTGGAGGCGCAAGTCGCGGTCGACAAGATCGACGTCGCCAGGCTGCAGGCCCGCTTGCGCGCGCAAGGCGCCGATCCGGGCGACCGGCCCGCGGCGAACGCGCAGATCACCATCGCCGCTGAGTAGGATCGAGGATCATGGAGACTTCCGCCACGCAGCCGCTGTCCGGCGTGCGCGTCATCGACTTCACCCAGGTGATGCTCGGACCGAGCGCCACCCAGGTGCTGGCCGATTACGGCGCCGACGTCATCAAGATCGAGCGGCCCGGGGCGGGCGACCTTTCGCGCTCCTCGATCCCCGACGATCCAGACGGCCTCGACAACCCGGTTTTCCGCAGCCTCAACCGCAACAAGCGGTCAATCGCCCTCGATCTGCGCAAGGAGGATGGGAAGGCGATCATTTACGATCTCGTGCGCGGAGCCGATGTCGTGGTGAACAATTTTCGCGCCGGCGTGATGGAGCGCATGGGATTCGGCCATGACGAACTCGCCAGGATCAATCCGCGCATCATCTGCGCCTTCGGTTCCGGCTTCGGACGCAGCGGGCCGCTCGCCTATAAGGGCGGACAGGACATCCTCGCCCAGGCGCTCTCCGGCGTGATGCGCCGCAAATGCAACGACGACGAGCCGCTTGCCGTCTACGCGACGTCGCTCTGCGACTATACCGCGGGCATGCATCTCGTTCAGGCGATCCTGCTCGCGCTGCTGCAACGCGAGAAGACCGGCCGCGGCCAACAGGTCGCGGTGTCGCTGTTCGAATCGATGCTCGCCATGCAGATGCAGGAAGCGGCAATGTGGCTGCAGCGCGGCCGGCACTTCTCCTGGGGCTCGTATCCGCTGACCGGCGGCTTCGAGACGACCGACGGCGCCATCGTGCTGGTGGGCGCCTTCAAGACCAACCCGCTGCAGGACATTTGCGCAGCGCTCGGCCTGCACGATCTCTCCGCTGATCAGCGCTACGCCACCTTCGCCGGGCAGGTCGCTCACAAGGCGGAATTGCAGGCGATGTTCCGCGAACGGTTCGCCTCGAACACCACCGAATATTGGCTTGCGCAGCTCGACGAACGGGACCTGCTGTGCGCGCCGGTGCTGACTCTGGCTGAGGCGCTCGGCCACGACCAGACCAAGGCGAACGGAACGGTGGTGACACTCGATGGCGAGGCGGGCGCTCTGCCGCTGATCGGCACGCCGCTCGCCTTGACCGAGGGCGCGTTCCGGCTGCGCCGCCCGCCGCCCGCGCTCGGCGCCGACGGCGAGGCGGTCTTAAGCGAGGCAGGCTATTCGGCCGAGCGCATCGCAGCCCTGAAGCGGACGGGAATCGTCGCTTGAGCGTGCTGTTCTCGGTTCAGGACCATGTGGCGCGGGTGACGATCGACCGGCCGGAGCGGCATAACGCCGTCGATCAGGCGACCGAGGGGGAGCTCATACGCATCTGGGAGACGATCGAGAAGGATCGCGATATCCGCGTCGCCGTTCTCACCGGCGCCGGCGCGCGCGCGTTCTGCACCGGCGCGGACATGAAGGCCGGCTCCGGCGCGAGCGGCCTCGACTATTGGGCTGAAGCCCGTCCCGGCGGTTTCGGCGGCATTGCGCTGCGCGACACGCTCGACGTCCCCGTCGTCGCGCGCGTCAACGGCTATGCGCTGGGCGGCGGTATGGAGATGATGCTCGGCTGCGACATCGTCGTCGCCTCGGCCGACGCGAGCTTCGGCCTGCCGGAGCCGCGCGTCGGGCGGCTCGCGCTCGACGGCGGCGTTGCGCTTCTGGCGCGCCGCATTCCCCATGTCCAGGCAATGGGCATGCTGCTGACCGGGCGGCGCATCGGCGCCGACGAAGCTTTTCGCTTTGGCCTCGTCAACGAGGTCGTCGCGCCGGGAGCGCTCGACGATGCGGTCGCCCGCTGGGTCGCCGATATCCTCGCCTGCGCGCCGCTTTCGGTGCGGGCGATCAAGCAGATGGTGCGGGCCGGCGAGCGCGTCACCGCGAGAGAGGCGCAGATGCTGCGCCTGCCGGCGCTCATCGAGGCGCTGCAATCGTCCGATCAGGACGAGGGCGTCAACGCCTTCAAGGAGAAGCGCGCGCCGCAGTGGCGCGGGCGCTGAGGCGGCGGAAGCTCGTCATGGCTTATGTGATCGCTTCGACCTGCATCGACGTCAAGGATGGCGCCTGCCAGGAGGCGTGTCCGGTCGAGTGCATCTACGAAGGCGGCCGGATGATGTATATCCAGCCCGCCGAGTGCATCGACTGCGGGCTCTGCCTGTCCGTCTGTCCGGTCGACGCGATTTACGCCGGTGGCGATCTGCCGGAAAGCGAGCGCGCGTTCGAACGCGCTAACGCCGAATTCTTCGGCTCCGTGGTCACCGGCTGGGGCTCGCCCGGCGGCGCCGACTCGGCGCACGTCAGCGCGCTCGATCATCCGCTGGTCACGATGCGCGACCGGCGACGTCGAAGCTCGCCGCATAATGGAGACGTGGAGGGTATTGGCTGATGGCTTTGCTCGACGAAAGCGCGAACGGCGTCTTCATCATCGCCGCGACGCCCTTCTCCGACAACGGCGCACTCGATCTTGAAAGCGTCGATCGCATGGTCGATTTCTATCTCGAACGCGGCGCGAACGGCCTCACCATCCTCGGCGTGATGGGCGAAGCGCCGAAATTGACCGAGGAGGAATCGCGCGCCTTCATCAGCCGCGCGATTGCCCGCGCGCGCGGCGCGCCGATCATCGTCGGCGTCTCGGCGCCGGGACTGGCGTCGATCAGGACGCTCGCGGCGAGCGCGATGGACGCGGGCGCGGCGGGCGTCATGGTCGCCCCGCCCGGCCATTTGCGCACCGACGACCAGATCTACAGCTATTTCGACAGCGTCGCCGAAACGCTGGGCGCAACACCGTTCGCGTTGCAGGATTATCCGCTCGCCACGCAGGTGCAGATTTCGCCCAAAGTGATCCTCCGCATCGTCGAGGCGCTGCCCAGTTGCGTGATGCTCAAGCATGAGGATTGGCCCGGCCTCGCCAAGATCGCGGCCTTGCGCGCGGCGAGCGACCGGGGCGCGCGCCGCATTTCGATCCTGACCGGCAACGGCGGGCTGTTCCTGCCCGAGGAGCTTCAGCGCGGGGCGGACGGCGCGATGACCGGGTTTGCGTACCCTGAGATGATGGTCGGGGTGGTAAGGGCGTTTCGCGCCGGCGATCCCGAGCGGGCGCGTGACCTATTCGACGCCTATCTTCCGCTCGCACGCTATGAACAACAGCCGGGAATCGGGCTTGCGGTGCGCAAACATGTCCTCGCCAGGCGCGGCGCGATTGCTTCGCCGACGCTGCGCAAGCCCGGCGCGACGCCTTCTCCAGCCGACATCGCCGAAGTCGAGAGCCTCATCGCGCGCCAGACGCGACGGCTGCAGGAGATCGGGTGACCGCGCGCGCCGTCGTGTCAGCAGCGAGCGACGGCCTCGACAATCCGGATCTCGACGCCGCCTTCCGTCAGAATCGTCTGCGATCGCTCGAACGACCCGCCCCAGACCGGATCGTCGAAATCGGGCGCGGGCGCGTCCAGGCAGGCGACGCCGGCGTCGACGATCGCGCGGGCGCAATCGATGCACGGGAAAAAGGTCGTGGTGAGATTTGCGCCGGCCGTCGCCACGCCCCGTCGGGCCGCTTCGAAGATCGCGTGGCGCTCGGCATGCTCCATCCAGACGAATCGTCCGTCGCCTTGATGGCGCTCCTCGAGGTCGCGGACGCCAGCCGGGAACGTGTTGCAGGCCGCGATCTCCGTTCCGTCGCGGGCGACAAGGATAGCGCCGACCCGGCGAACCCGGTTCGGGCTCAGCGAAGACGCGCGCAGAGCCATCCCCATTTTGGCGCCGGGCGCGAGGCGTTGATTCTCCACGTCGCCCTCGAGAGTTTCGCTGTCGTGGAGTTACGAGCGCGTTTGAGACAGCTCGTCTCGACGCTTCGTCAGCAGCTCGAGTTCCGCCTCTTGTTCGGCGATGCGCCGCGACATGAGATCGTCGTCCGCGGCGCCGGAGTATGAAGCCGATTGCTCGACCAGCTCGCGGAGATTCTCCTTAAGAATTGCGATGCGCTCATCGATGTCGGCGATATTCAGCAGCGGGTCGGGCATCGGTGGATCTCCTCAGTCATGGTCTCCCGATCGGGGATTGCCCCCGGCGAGGGCTAGCAGGCGGTCAGCCGGCGCAGAAGCACAATGCCCGCCTCCAGGCATCATATTTATCTCTAAACCGTCTCTCGTCATTCTGACAAAGCCGGTTGGAGCACATTCGGCCGGAGGCCCAGTCGAACTCCCTCC